>CAYRWY010000296.1:0-7667 GCA_964427955.1 uncultured Anaerolineaceae bacterium | reverse complement strand
ATGCCTTCGGGCAGCAGGTTGATCTTGGTGCGGATCAGGTCGGGAATCTGGAAGGCATCGGCGCGGGGCAGAATGGCGACGCGCACCGGGCGGGCTTGGGCGACTTCCTGGTTGATGGCGGTGTCGATGGCGCTGACGAGTTCCTTGTGCATGGTCTCGAACTCGAAATCCATGCGGCCTTGCAGCGGCTCCATATCGCCGCCGGTCACGGACGCGCCGTAATCGCGGAAGATCACGCCGCACAGGATGTGCATGGCGGTGTGGGTGCGCATCAGCTTGTAGCGGCGCTCCCAGTCGATCTGGCCGCGCACGGCGGCGCCCAGCGCGGGGAGCGGCTGATCTCCGGCGAGCAGGTGCACGACCTGATCGCCCACTTTGCGTGCGCGAGTGACGGGGTAGGCGAGGCCGCCGACGGTCAGCGTGCCTTCGTCGGGAAGCTGCCCGCCGCCGCCGGGGTAAAAGGCGGTGCGATCCAGGATTACGCCGCGCTGCTCGGCGTCCAGGGCGGTCACAACCGCGTCGAAGGTTTGCAGGTAGCTGTCGGTTTGGTACAGCAGATCGGTCATGATGTAAGTCCTTCCGGTGGGTATTTTATGATTCGTTGACGGCTATTAGTTGTTAGTCGGTGGGTGACTGGATGGGGTTTACCTCACCCCTGACCCCTCTCCAGCTTGCCTGGAGAGGGGAACAAGCGGCGATTCCAGTAGAGCATTTACAGGTTTTCGGCGATGATCTCGGCCAGGTCTTTCACGGCTGGACCGCCCTGGCAGGAGTCGTCCTGGCTGGCGTCGGCGAACATGCGCAGGCAGAAGGGACAGCCGGTCACCATCGTCCCGGCACCGGTCGCCATCGCTTCGCTGTAGCGCATCAGGTTAACGCGGGCGCTGCCGTGTTCCTCTTCTTTCCAGAACTGCGCGCCGCCCGCCCCGCAGCAGCGAGAATCGTTATGGCTGTGTGCCATCTCGGTCAAGGCGGCTCCGGCGGCGCTGAGCACGTCGCGCGGGGCATCGTAGACGCCGTTGTGACGGCCCAGGTAGCAGGGATCGTGGAAGGTGATATTCTGCTTGGGCCGCTCCGGCAGTTTCAAGCGCCCGCTGCGGATCAACTCGTTGAGATAGGTGGTGTGGTGCACCACGTCGTAGTTACCGCCGAACTGCGGGTATTCTTTGCCCAGGGTGTGGAAGCAGTGCGGGCAGGTCACGACGATGCGCGGCGGCTTGACCTCATTGAGGGTCTCGATGTTGGCTTTGGCCATTTCGTAGAAGAGGTATTCGTTGCCGGCGCGGCGGGCAGTATCGCCGGTGCAGCCTTCGCGATCCCCCAACACGGCGAACTTGACACCTGCCGCCTGGAAGACCTGGACCAGCGCCCGCGCCACCTTCTGCGCGCGCGGCTCGAAGCTGCCCGCGCAGCCCACCCAGTACAACACCTCATAACTTTCGGTCTCATCGGCGAGCGGAACGTCCAACCCCTCGGCCCACTTCATACGGCTTTCGCCCATCTGCCACGGATTGCCGGAATTTTCCATACCCTTGAACGCGCCTTGCAGCTCGGCGGGAAAATCGCCCTGGGTCAGGACCAGATCGCGGCGGATGTCCATGACGTCGAACATCGGCTCGTTGCCGACCGGGCAGACTTCGATGCACGCGCCGCACGCGGTACAGGCCCAGACCGCCGACGGCGTGATGGCGAAGTCAAGCAGCGGGGCAGGCGACTCCGCGCCAGAGGCCAGCAGGACCATATTCTGGCGAATCTCGTAACGCTTGTTGACTTCCAGCGCTGAGGGGGACAGCTCCTTGCCGGTGAGGTAGGCGGGACAGACGTCCTGGCAGCGGTTGCACATGATGCAGGCGAACGGATCGAACAACTGCTTTTTGGTCAGGTGTTCCAGACGGGCCGCGCCGAACTGCTCGCGGGATTCGTCCTCGAAGTCGATAGGTTCCAGCGCTCCCAGCGAGAGACGATCCGGACGGGAGAAGTAATTGAGCGGCCCCATGAACAGGTGCATGTGCTTGGTGTAGGGGAAATAGGGGATGAAGGCCAGGATGGTGCCCAGCGCCAGCCACCAAAAGAAATGCTCACCCACTTCCAGTCTGCTGCGGCTCATGCCGTCCCACAGGCCGGAGACGACATTGGCGAAGGGCTGCCAGTGATCCGTGCCGTGCCGGGCGATCCAGAAGGTCTCGCCCAGGAAGCGCCCGCCGACGTGGACGAGCAGAAAAGCGCCGACGATCAACGAGTCACGGCGGATACCCCCCAATACCTTCGGATGCAGCCGGATATTCTCGTGAAAGCGCAGCGCGGGAGCGTTGACCACAAAACGGCGGATCAGGAAGTAGATCATGCCGACGATCACGCCCACGCTGAGCAGATCGGCGGCGAGGCGGTACAGATCGCCGATCAGGCCCATGCCCAGGAAATCGACGTCGAGGTAGCCTTCGATCACGTCGCCAACGTTGACCAGGGCGTAAAACAGGAAGCCCCAGACGATGAAGCCATGCATCAGGCTGGAAGCGAAACGGGTACGGAAGACGGTGCGCTGGGTGAACAGCACATCCAGCGCGCGCCAGAGACGGCGGGGAAGCTGATCAAAGTACAGTTTCCCTTCACCGCGCTGGATGATGCGAGCGGCCAGGCGGAAAAAACGTTGAGCGAAATAGAGTGACGCGGCGGCACAGAAGAAAAAGAGAATCTTTTCAACAGGCGTGAGCATAAGAACGTCCTTTTTGGGTAATCTAGAACACGCTATCAGGCCCTTATGCTCGTTGATTTTTCACCCGGCCTCACCCCCTGGCCCCCTCTCCAACGGAGTTAGAGAGGGGGAAGTGATCAGGGATGAAAGGTGAGACCGAACTAGCATCAGGCCCTATTAATAAGTTTCCCGGCTCCGTCTCTAGCGGGTGAATGAGGTCAACCACCAAGATACAAGTTTAGCGGATGAGGCCGGGATGAATACGCGTAAAAGCCCAAAACCAACGACGGAAAACTAGCGAAATTGCACATTCACTTCTCCGGGTGGTCGGCATCGCCGAGAATGCGCTGGCGCATCCGGGTCGAGAGATAGGTTTGCAGCCAGACCAGCAACTGCTCGCTGACCGACGGTGGGATGGTGTTGGCGATCAGATGCATCTGCTCGGTCAGGGTCAGGCACGCGCAGAGGCGGTCTTCCTGGCTGGTCTCTTGCAGCACATTCTCGATATAGCGGCGCAGCACGACTTCGGGGAAGCTTTCGAGCAGTTCGTGGATCGCTTCGAGTTCGCCGTGCACCAGGCTGTGGGTGATTTGCAGCAGGATGGAGACCACCATGTTGGCGTTGATCAACATGCTGAACGAGACGGATTGATCCAGCAGCAGGGTCATGTCGGTCAGCAAGTCGAGCAGATCCTCAATGTCCATGCCGGTGTCGGTCAGCAGGCGAACCGGGATCAGGGCCTCGTCGGGCGCGAGCTCCCAGGTTTCGCCGGTGGGCGGGACGAAGACGTTGACCAGGCTAACGAATTCGGAGGCCCATTCCAACAACTGGTCGATGTCTTGCAGTGCCGTCTCGAATTCCGTATCTTCGTCCAGGTCGTCATCCACATCGAAGTCGAAGTCGTCATCGTCGTCATAATCGCCGATGTCATAGCCGGGCCGCTGCTCGACCAGCACGATCTCCGGCCAACTGCGCGGCGTGCGCGAACGCGCGCGGACGAGCTGATCGATCAGGATGCGGATGGCAAAGCCGCCGCCGAAAATGGAGAATTCGTAGGTGGATTCGGGATTCAGCCAGTTCCACCAGCTCAGGTCTTTGGAGGCGGGGATCTCGACGCGCGGCTCGCCGAACAGGTAGAACCCGAGGCGCTGAATCGCCAACTGCTGCCAGACCCACACGCGGCGTTCCAGCACATCGTTCCAGAACTGATCGGAGGGGACGACGTCGTCCAGGGACAACATGCCGTGTTCCGGCGAGACGACGAGAATGTAGGCGAACTGCTGATCCTGGGCGTCGATACACGCCTGCTGGAACTCGTCGCCGCCGTAAAAGTCGCGCGGGAGGCGCGGCTGGGTGGCGTGCATCTCGCTGGCGACGATCAGGGCAACGCGTTCTTTGACCTTCTTGGCGCGGCGCTCGAACAGAGGGGCAGCCGCCGGATCGATGGTCAGGCGGTAGATGTTCCAGCGGCGGCGACCTTTGCCACGCGTGATCGTGCCGTCCGGCTGGCGAAAGCTGGCGAGGTAGACCTGGTGGTTGGGCTGTGACCAGGCACGGTCGATGGCTTCATCGACGGACAGCCCGATCCGGCCCGCCAGACCGTCTTCCCCGCGGACTTCGCCTTCGGCATCGAAGGCCAGTCCCCGGTGGCCCAGGCCGTACATCACGGCGGCGAGCCAGACGCGCTGGGCGATCTGCTGCTTGCTCTCGTTCTGGCGCGTGCGCTCGACCAACCAGCGCACCTGATCGCGTTCATCCTGCGAGGCCGTCTCGCCGGACTGCTTGAGCCAGGCGCGCGCCGACTGCTGGATGGTGGCGACCAGGTTGGCCCGTTCGGCGTCCGGGAGATCGAGCCGGGTCGTCTCCACTTTCAGCCAGCCCGCGATCAGCAGCATTCGCGCGCGTTCGTCGGGTTGATCGCGCAGGGGTTCCTGCGTGCCCGCCACGTGGGCCAGGTCATCCGGCGCAACGACGGCTGGCTGCATCTGGCATACCAGCAGATGGCTGCTCAAAAGCTGATCCACCACGGTTTTATCGATCATGACGGGCTTGCTCCCCTGGCGCTTACGGTTTGCTCAATACTCAATGCTCCCCAGTTTACACTGATTTTCGGCGTTGGAGTAGCGTGGAGAGCGGACTGAGCCAACCGTTATTCAAATTGACCGTCAAAATTCATAGGGGGTGGGTGTTCGGGTCGTCTGTGGCTAACCCTTCGGCAGTCGCGGCTTCCAGCAAGCGGTTGTCTGCCGATACAAAGATAAGCGGAGATAACCCAGCAGCGACCAGGCGAGCGTTGCTTTCCAGGGCTGAGGCTAACTGAACTGAGTCATAGGCGCGCAGCGCGTGACGCTCCAACAGGCTTTCTGAACGCTCAACAACCTGCTGCGTCAGGGCAATGACCCGGTATTCCCGGCTGGAATGGCGGTCTACCAACAGGCGGACGGCCCGCGCCGTCCGCGCCGTGATTGATCCTTCGCGCTTGCGACGCATGGCCGCTGAAACAATCTCAATGGGTGTGATGCGCGCCATGATGATGACGTTTCCCCCGGCGTGTGGAAGGAGCGAAGCACCCAATCTGTTCCTGATTCCACCACGTAGCGTTTTATCAGTGCGCTGCTATCCAGAAAATAGTAGGTCATGGTCCCTCGCGCCGCTCTTCGAGAATGGTGTCAGAGAGGGGCGGTTGTCCGCGAAAGCCCTCCTCAATCTCGCGCGCCAACAGGTCTTCGTCGAGGGCTTCCCCCGTCGTGCCGGGGACGTCGGCTAGCAGATCGCCGAGAGCTGCGATCACACGCTCATCCTCGGAGAGGATCATCAGCCGGATTTCCTGCCCTTCGGACAAATCCACCGGATCAAGCAGGCGAAGCTGCCCTTCATTATAAACTGCGCGTATCGCTTGAGACATGCCGTTTTTACCTCGCTAGTTGCACTCTTATTTTACCAGTGATTTCTTGCAGCGAGCAGGTAGTCGGTGTAGCCACCGGGGGTGCTGAACAGCGCCCCGTCACGCAGATCGATGATGCGATCCACGACCTGATCGAGAAAATAGCGGTCGTGCGAGATGACCAGCAGCGCTCCCTCGAACTCATCCAGGGTTTGTTCCAGGACTTCCATCGAGGGAATGTCCAGGTTGTTGGTCGGCTCGTCGAGCAGCAGCAGGTTCGGCTGCTGAAGCATCAGCGCGATCAACTGCAAGCGGCTGCGCTCGCCGCCGCTCAGGGTGTGGACCGGCTGGCGCACCTGCTCATAGGTGAACAGGAACTTGAGCAGCAGCGAGACGGCGTCCCCTTCGCTCTTGGCGACGTGATCGCGCACGAGATCGAGCGGCGTCCGGTTCCACCAGGGCAGCAGCGTTTGATGCTCCTGGGCGTAGTAGCCGATCTGGGTGCTCGGCCCGACCTTGATCTCGCCTGCCAGCGGCGTGAGTTCGCCCAGGATCAGGCGGAACAGGACCGATTTGCCGGAGCCGTTGGGACCGATCAGGCCGACGCGCTCGCCGTGCCGGATCAGCAAATTCAGGTCGAGGAAGATCGGATCGTCGCCGAAAGCCATCGTCAGATCGTCGATCTCCAGGGCTTTGGTGCTGCCGCGCCAGCCGTTGATCTGTAATTCCATCGTGCGGCGCTCGGTCACACGCTCGATGATCTCGCCGTTGGCCTCCATGCGATCCAGCATCTTACGGCGGCTGCGCGCCTGGCGGATGTGGCGCTCATCGACCACGATGCTGGCCCAGTGCTCGAAACGCTTGATGGCTTCCTCGATGCGGGTGATCTCCTTCTGCTGGGCGACGTACAACTGCTGCTGGCGCAGGCGGCGGACCTCGCGCTCGGCGGTGTAGGCGCTGTAGTTGCCGGGATAGAGGGTCAGCTTGCCGCCGTCCAACTCCGCGATCTGGGTGGCGATCTCGTCCAGCAGGTAGCGGTCATGCGAGATTACGACCACCGCGCCCGCGTAGGACTTGAGGAAGGCTTCCAGGCGGCGCTTGCCCGCGAGATCGAGGTGGTTGTCCGGCTCGTCGAGCAGCAGCACATCCGGCGATTGCGCGGCCAGCCGGGCCAGCACGACCAGCTTTTTCTGGCCGCCGCTCAGGACGTCGGCGGAAAGATCGAAGTCCTCCGGGGCGAAGCCCAGCCGGATCAGCAGGTCGCGGATGGTGCTGGCGTACTGCGGCCCGCCCAGCCGCTCGTATTCCTGCAAGACCTGTTCCTGGCGATCCAGGGCGCGGGTCAGCTTCCCGGAGTCGTTGTACACGGTGGGATCGGCCAACTGGGTTTCGATCTGGCTGAGCTGCGCTTCGACCTGGGCGAGTTCGGGCGGCGGGATCATGGCTTCTTCGAGCAGGGTGCGGCCCGGCGTCAGGGTGACGTCTTGCGGCAGATAGCCGGTGGTGATCCCTCGCGTGCGGACGACGGTCCCGGCGTCGGGCTGGACTTCGCCCAGGATGGTCTTGAAGAGGGTCGATTTGCCGACGCCGTTGGGGCCGACCAGGCCGGTCCGGGCGCGGTCATCGATGGCCCAACTGAGATCGCGGAAGATCAGGCGTCCGGCGTAGGTAATGGTGAGATGGTCAAGCTGGATGATGTACATGGTTCGGCTCCTAAAAAAGCGGTTCACCACAGAACTTGAGAAGAGCAAGAAAAAAGGCGATCCCAGGGGATAGAAACAAAAACGGCCCGGGGTGTACGCCCCAGGCCGTTCGTTGGTTAGCGATATTAGTTATTGTATTACACGGTCAGTAGGCGCACGTCACTATGGTGTGCGCCAGGGTGCTCGCCATCATGGCTCGTGAAAGGTGGACCGTGCGACTGAAGTAGACCATGTGCATGATTGTAGCAGGCCGGATGAGACTCGACCAGGGTCTACTGTGGACCGGCGAGTTGGGTGTGGTTCATCCAACCGATCTGACCCTGGCAGTCCACCTCGTACCAGTTGACGGTGCCATCGCTGCCTGCGCGGCGGATCGTGACCTGGGAGC
>CAYRWY010000295.1:0-7672 GCA_964427955.1 uncultured Anaerolineaceae bacterium | reverse complement strand
AGCTACGAGGTCCAGATCAGCCTGGATGCCAACTTCGTCACCGTCAATGACGAAGGCACCGCCTCCAGCCTCACCTACACCGTGCCCGATGGCCATGCCCTCGCGGACGGCACCTACACCTGGCGCGTGCGCGCCGTCGATGCGGCGGGCGTGCCCGGCAAGTGGTCCGGCAAGTGGACGTTCGTGATCGATACCACCGGCCCGGCGGCGCCCGTGCTGTCCAGCCCGGCGACCGGCGTCGGCGCGTACGACCCCACGCCCACCTTCAAGTGGAAATCGTCGTCGAGCGCCAAGACCTACCGCATCCAGATCACCACCAGCGACGATCCCGGCTTCAACGCTGTGCCGCTGGTGATCGATCAGTCCGGCATCACCACCACCAACTACACTCCGCTCGCGGCGCTGGACTACGGCTTCTTCCTGTGGCGCGTGCAGGCGCTCGACGCCCAGGGCAACGAGGGTGACTTCAGCCCGGCCAACCGCTTCACCATCACGCTGAACACCACCCCCAAGGATGGCTCGGCCACGACCAACACGCGGCCTACCTTCCAGTGGGCCAGCTTCACGGGTGCGAGCCGCTACGACTTTGAGCTGGACGACACCGACGACTTCAGCAGCACCGTCTGGACCTACAACGGCACCAGCAAGAGCACCAAGCCGGCCACGGCCCTGCTGCCCGGCACCTACTACTGGCACGTGCGGGCCATCGTCGGCGGCATCCCGCAGGACTGGATGCCGACCTGGTCGGTGATCATCACCCCGCCGCTGCCCGGCAAGCCGAGCCTGACCGCCCCCGCCAACAAGGCGCTGACCAACGACAATACGCCGGTCTTCACCTGGGCAGCGGTCACCAATGGCACGGCCTACCAGATCCAGATCGACAATAACAGCGACTTCAGCAGCCCGGCCCAGGATGTGACGTTGGGCAGCGGCCTGCTGAACTACCTCGCCAGCGACCTGGCCGACGGCGGCTACTCGTGGCGCGTGCGCGCCATCAACAGCCTCGGCGCGCCCGGCTCGTGGAGCAGCAGCCGCACCTTCACCGTCGATACCACGCCGCCCGCCGTCCCGATCCTGATCGGCCCGGCCAACGGTGCGACCCTGACCAACGCCAAGCTGAACCTGACCTGGAACAAGGTCACCGGCGCGGCGACCTACGAACTGCTGATCGATCCCGATCCGGCCTTCCCGCTGCCCGCCATCAACGTCGGCAGCAAGACCAGCTACAAGCCCACCACCCCGCTGTCGCGCAACGTCTACTCGTGGAAGCTGCGCGCGGTGGACCTGGCGGGCAATGCCTCCGAGTGGAGCGATCCGCGCACCTTCGAGATCGTGGCCGGGACCACCCAGGTGACTCCGACGGCCACCCCGAATAATCCGACCGTCGAGCCGACGATTGTCCCGACCCTGCCCCCGACGGTGCTCCCGCCGGACGGCAGCCTGATCACGATCCAGTCGGACGATCCGGCGGTGATCCAGGCGGGCACCTGGACAGCGCACGACACCCCGTCTGCCGACGGCGGGCGCTACCTGTACAGCAGCGGCAGCCCGTCCGACACGCTCACCCTGGCCTTCAGCGGCACGCGCCTGGACGTGGTCTACGTCCAACACCCGGCGCTGGGCGTGTTCGTCATCGAAGTGGACGGCCTCCCCGTGCAGTTGGTGGACAGTGTCGCGGCGGACAGTGTGTTCGGCGCGCGGGTCAGCGTGAACGTCAGCGCGGGCGCGCATACCCTGCGCCTCTACCCGCTGAGCGGCACCATCGCCATCGATGCCTTCGGCGTGCTGCGGGTGGCGGCGCCGACCGTCGAACCGACGGTTGAACCGACGGTTGAACCGACCATCGAACCGACGGCAGAGCCTACGGTCGAACCCACGGTTGAACCGACCGTCGTCCCGCCCACCCCGGTCCCGCAGCCGGTCGTCGTGCCCTTCGCGGACACCTTCGACAGCGGCACGGGCTGGACTCCGGCGGGTGCCTGGCGTCTCGACACCGCCCACAGCGGCCTCGGCTGGTTCGCCGACAGCACCGTCCGTGACCAGGCCGGTACGCTCACCTTCGGTGGGCTGATCGACCTGCGCGGCACGGCGACCCCGCAACTCAGCGTCTGGCAGAAGGCCGTCCTGACCGGCGGCGAAAGCCTGGCGGTCGAAGTCTCACTGGATGGCGGGCTGTCCTGGCTCCTGGTGGACCAGCAGACCGGCCTGATCGCCGACTGGACGCTGCACACGGTCGATCTGAGCGCCTATCGCGGCGCGGTGATCGGCCTGCGCTTCACCCTCAGCGCCTTCGGCCCCGTGCCGGAGGGGATGATCTCGGTGGGTGTCTGGCTGGACGACCTGGCGATCCTCGATGCTCCGATCCCGACCGTCGAACCGACCGTCGAACCGACCATCGAGCCTACGGTAGAGCCGACGGTTGAACCGACCGTCGAACCCACCGTCGAACCTACGGTCGAACCTACGGTTGAGCCAACCATCGAACCCACCGTCGAACCGACCATCGAACCCACCGTCGAGCCGACGGCCCTCCCGACGGATGTCCCCACGGACACGCCGACCGAGGAGCCGCCTGCCGAGCGGCCCGCGAACTAACCTGTTCGGCCTCCCCCCTCTCCGTGCGAGAGGGGGGATTTTTTTTGCCCGCCCCCATAGGCGTCAATTTAAGGTTTTGTGAGGCCATCACGGCTTTGTCCCGGCCTCACCCCCCGGCCCCCTCTCCATTCGAAAAGCCCAATGGAGAGGGGGAGAAAAACGAGGCGGTGATGCCCCTCTCCATCGTTTTCTGATGGAGAGGGGTTAGGGGTGAGGCCGGTCACAGGAGATCAGACACTTACTGATCCTTGCATTGAAATCTAAACCCCACCCCCAGCCCCTCCCCAGGCAAGCTGGAGAGGGGAGAAAACGGGATTGTTCCCCTCTCCAACTTTGGAGAGGGGTCAGGGGTGAGGTAAATCTCCCAGACAAAAGTTTAGCTATCTGTGCAAGGATCAGTAAGTTGACGCCTAGTGGGGGATTTTTTTGCCCGCCCCCATTTGACGATTTCGCGGCGCGCTGCTATGGTTGGCACCATGATCCGACGCTGCTCCCTGCTCCTGATCCTGCTGCTCGCCGCCGGGGTGATCCCGGCTCGCGCCGGTCCCGCCCCGGACGCCACCCGCCGCCGTCTGCGCCTGCCGATCCTGATGTACCACTACATCAGCGTTCCCCCTGCCGACGCCGACCAATACCGCCTGGACCTGTCCGTCTCCCCGGAATTGTTTGGCGAGCATTTGCGCTGGCTGCGCGAGAATGGCTACGTGACCGTCACGCTGGACGACGTGGTGCGCGCGCTGACCGAGGGGACACCGCTGCCGGAGCGGGCCGTCGTGCTGACCTTCGATGACGGCTACGAGGACGCCTATACCCACGCCTTCCCGCTGCTGCAAGCCTTCGGCATGACCGGGACATTTTTCGTCGTCACGGAATGGATCGACGCGCGCACGCCCGGTTACCTGACCTGGGACCAGGCGCGCGAAATGGCCGCGGGGGGCATGTCGATCCAGAGCCACACCCGCTCCCATCCCGATCTGACCGAAGACTGCGATTACGACTGCCTGGTCTACCAGGTGCTCGGCAGCGTCCAGACCATCGAGGCGGAGATCGGCGTCCGCCCGCAGTTCTTCTGCTATCCGAGCGGGCGCTACAACGACGACGTGCTGCGCGTGGTGAAGCAGGTCGGTCTGGCCGCCGCCGTGACGACGCAGGCCGGGACGATCCTCACCAGCGACCAGTTATTGGAACTGTCCCGCGCGCGCATTCGCAACACCACGACCGTGGACGATCTGGCGTGGATCATCAACACCTGGCGAGAATGAGTGAAGTTTAGAGGAGGAGCAATCATGCACCGTTTCGGGTTTCTACTGGCAGCGACCCTGCTGCTGGCGCTGGTGTCAGCGACCGGGGGAGCCGTGGCAGACGACGAAGGAGCGGTAACGCTGTATTACGAGGACAACGCCCAGGTCGAGTTGATCAGCCCGGCGGGCGTCCGGGTGCTGATCGACATCTCGAATGCTAGCTTGCTCAGTGCGCCGCCCACCGAAGACGACATCCTGCTCACGACGCACGGCCATTCCGATCACTACAACAAGCGGTTCGTGGACTCGTTTCCGGGGCAGAAATTGACGATGGCGGCGGGCGATCTGAGCCAGGATGACGTCGAGATCGTCAGCCTTCCCTCGGCCCACAACGCGGGGGACGAGCTGTCCGCAGAGGGGGCGACCAACTACCTCTTCATCATCGACGTCGCCGGGCTGCGGATCGTCCACTTTGGCGACATCGGGCAGGATGAACTGACGGAAGAACAACTGGAGACGCTGGGCGAAGTGGACGTCGCCATCACGCAGTTCGTCAACTCCTACAGCCACATGGACCTGAAAAACATGAAGGGCTTCAACCTGATGGACCAGGTGCAGCCCCGGCTGATCGTCCCCACCCACTTTTCGTCGTCGGCGCTCGATCTTGCCGCCGAACGCTGGACGGGTTTCGTGGCGGAAACCTGGCCGATCCTGATCGACCGGTCCATGCTGGTCGAGGATGAGACGCGCTTCCTGGCCGTGGGGGGCTACGTCCAATCAGCGCAGCGCCGCTACCAGTGGCCGAACTGGACGACTGCCGCGGGCGACTGACGAAAAAAAGGGCGGGGACTCGGTAGGGTTGGAGTCCCCGCCCACAGGTAGGGGGAAAGAGGCCCCGGCGCACTCAACAACAGCGAGCGCCCCGGTTATGCCGCAGTATCATGACCGCGCCGATGATGATCAGCAGCGGCCATGCGCCTCCCAAGTGAATGAACCCGAACAGGCCCATCAGGCCCATCGCCGCCGCCACGAACATCCGGTTGCGATTCTGCCGGGTCCAGACCTGGCCGAGCGCCTGATGACGCTGCCAGGTGTCGTACGCGAGCCAACCGCCGACGCCGATCAAAAACAGCGACGTCCAGGGCAGATGGAGGATGCTGAGCACGGCGACGAACAGCGCCGCGGCTCCGATCACCAGGCGCGGTTGGGCGTTGTCGGTCCAGGTCCGGCCCGCTTGCTGGTAGGTCCGCCAGGCGTCCGCCACGAGCCAGGCTCCGACACCGCCCAGCAGCAGCGACCACAGGCTCAGGTTCAGGTTCAACATATCTTGAAGCACCATCAGGATGCCGAGTCCGATCAGACCCAGCCCGGCCAGGGCCGCCCAGTTGCGCTCCGCGTACAGTTCCCGCACATTGATGCCCGGCACCGGGTCGGCACCGTTTCGCTTAGGCTTGGCGTCCCCGGCAGGCGCTGTATCCGAGGGATTCATGTTCTCGCTCATAGCAACCTCAGTCTGGTAGATATCCTTCGCTATGTATTACGCAGGCCGGGAACGGAAGTTGCGCGGCGCGAGAAGTTCCGCGTCGGGCGGGGAATGTGCTACACTGTCGTTCAAGTGAGGACCGCCGGGGAGGGTCGCCTTGCAGAGGTGACAGGGCGAGGGGAATACACCTCTGCTCCCATCGCATCCGGCGGTTGATAGTTATACGGATGCACAGGGTCAAATTGACCACTGCGCCAACCAGCAGGAGTGACAGCGTGGCTCACGTCTTTGTTTCCTACCGGCACGAAACGGCGGATTTCGCGTACAGGCTCTCCAGCCGCCTGGAAGACCAGGGCTTTACCGTGATGGTCAACCCGGACCCGCACGCGGGGGAGAGCTGGTCGCCCTGGATCGACCGGGCGCTGGGCGACGCCCTGGCGGTGATCGCGCTGATCACGCCGGAGTCCGGGACATCACCCGTCATCACCTACGAGTGGGCGTATGCCCTCGGCGCGGGGATCGGCGTGATCCCGGTGGTGCTGGCCGAGACCGATCTACCGGCCCGCCTGGAGGCACTGCATCCGCTCGACTTCGTCCCCCCGGCGCAGCCCTGGGACGAACTGCTGGGGCGGCTGTGGGAGCGGGCGGACCAACGGGCCACTTTCGCGGTCGAGACGGACGCCCCACCGGACGTAGCGGAAGCCGTCCGCGGCTTGAACGCGCGCCAGGCCGAGACGCGCCGCGCCGCAGTAGAGACGCTGGCGGGTATCGATCATCCTGCCGCGCGAGCCGCCCTGGCCCAGGCCGCGCAGCACCCGGTCTATCGCGCCGTGCGGCTGGACGCCGTGAGCGTCCTGGCCCGGCTGAACCATCCGGAGGCGCTGGCGGGACTGCTGGCTGCGCTGCGCGATCCGGATACGGACGTGAATCGCACGGCAGCGCAGGCGGTCAGCCGGTTCGGGGAGGCCGCCGTGCCGGACCTGGTGGCGATGGTGCGTGGAACTCCCCCAATTCCACGCGCCGCCGTCTGGGCGCTGAGCCTGATCGCCACGCCTGCCACCGTGCCGGGGCTGATCGCGGCGCTGGGCCTGGGAGGCTGGTTCGCGCCGCGCACCGCCGCCGTCACGCTGGGCCAGATCGGCAGCGCGGACGCCGTGCCAGGGTTGATCGAGGCGCTGGACAGTGAAGACGAAACGCTGGTGAGCCTGGCGCTCACGGCTCTGCGCCAGATCGGCACGCCTGACGCGCTGGAAGCGGCGGGCCGTCACGCGACCAACCAGGATCGGTTAGATTGATATTCATTAATAGAACAGTTAATTATCCCAGAGATCCGGACAGAATTTTGATCGAATGCATGATATTAACCATTCTTTCAAATGAAAAAAGTGTGCTATGATCTGGTTAGGCGGAGGATCATACTGTGATGTAGCTGGCCTTGACTCGCCTTAGTCGCTACTCACGCAGATCGGGGGAAAACGCTGCTAGCCCTGGAGGCGGAGGATGGGTTATCGCCGACCTACTATTCTGACCTGGTGTGCGATTTTATTATTGCTTACCACCATCATCCCAGCCAGCGGCACAAGCCGCGCCCGCGAGCAAAAAACGCTGCGTGTCGCGCTGCGCGACGATCCCACGACGCTGAACCCCGATCTGCGACTTGACGATAACGCCTTCAACCTGGCCCAAAATATCTACAACAAGCTCATCACGCTCGACATCGATTACCGCATCATTCCCGACCTGGCGACCTCGTGGGAGATCGCGCCCGACGGGCTGACTTATACTTTTCACCTGGCCCACGACGTGAAATGGCACGACGGCACCCCCTTTTCCTCGGCGGACGTGCAGTGGACGCTCCAGCAGATCCGCAGCGCGGGCGTCGTCCAGCAAGACCTGACGTCCATCGACCGCATCGACACTCCCGACGCCTATACGGTCATCCTGCACTTGAGCGAGCCTTTCGCGCCCATGCTGGCGATCCTGGCGTGGTACGGCACCTATATCCTACCTCGGCACCTCTATGACGGGACCGACTGGACGACCAACCCCGCCAACGACGCCCCGATTGGGACCGGCCCGTTCCGCTTTCAGGAATGGGTGAAGGGCGATCACCTCACGCTGAGGGCCAATCCCGACTATTTCCGCGACGGTCCCTTCGTGGACGAGATCGTCTACCAGCACTTCTCGGATTATGAGGCGATAGAGCAGGCGCTGAGCTACGGCACGATCCAGTACACCCTGATGCCGGTGCCGTTCAAGTCGCTGGACGAACTGGCCAGCCTGCCCGGCGTGCAGGTGTCATATCCTTGATGCAGATCGTGTCCGACCCCATCTGCTCGAGTTCCCGCGCTTT
>CAYRWY010000294.1:0-7674 GCA_964427955.1 uncultured Anaerolineaceae bacterium | reverse complement strand
CGTAACCATGCGTCAGCCACACGCCATCCAGATCGGAGGCGGCGCGGGTGACCGGTACGGCGAACGTCACGCCGAGCAGGATCACGATCAGCGGCAAAGCGAAATACTGGCGTTGCATGAGACCTCCTGGTGAATATTAAGCGCTTATGGTCTAGTACGCCTGCCGCACGAAACGGTTGCGGAGTGGGGCTTGCTCTGCCCAGAGCGCAGCAAGCTGACGCCCCAGATTTAAAACACACCCGGTAGTAGTTCGGAATAGGATAACCGTGTATAATAATAGAGCGTCGTTCCACTCATCGAAGGGAGGGTGACCCGGTGGACATTGTGATTCAGACTCAGCAGCTCACGCACCGCTACGGCAAATTCACCGCGATCCAGGACGTGAATCTCGACGTCCGGCGCGGCGAGATTTTCGGCTTTTTGGGGCCGAATGGGGCCGGAAAAACGACCACCATCCGCACCCTGCTCGACTTCATCCGCCCCAGCGCGGGATCGGCGTCGATCTTCGGGCTGGACGCGCGCCGCGACAGTCTCGCCATCCGCCAGCGCATCGGCTATCTGCCGTCCGAGCTGGCGCTGTGGGAGAACTGGACCGGGTTGGAGTACGTCCGCTGGCTGGAACAGGTGCGCGGGATCGGCAACGGCTACCTGGCCGAGGCGCAGCGCCTCGCGTCCCGGCTGGATTACGATCTCAGCCGGTCGCTGAAAGGGCTGTCCACCGGCATGAAGCGCAAGATCGGGCTGATCGCGGCGCTGCTGCATAAGCCCGAACTGCTGATCCTGGACGAACCGAGCACCGGCCTGGACCCGCTGATGCAGCAGGTCTTCCACGAGTTCATGCGCGAGGTGCGCGCCGAGGGCCGCACGGTCTTTCTCTCGTCGCACAACCTGCCCGAAGTCGAAGCGATCTGCGACCGGGTGGGCATCATCCGCGCCGGGCGGCTGGAGGCGGTCGAGACGGTCTCCGACCTGATGCACGTCGCCTTCCGCTGGCTGACGCTGACGCTGGATGCTCCCGCGCCGCCGGACGGTTTCCGCGCCATCGAGGCGTGTCCGACCTGAGCGCCGAGGGGCCGGTGATCAAGCTGCGCATGAGCGGCCATGCCGATATGGACGCCGTGATCAAGCAGGCCGCGCGCTATACCGTGCGCGACATTCACCTGGAACAGCCGACGCTGGAAGAAATCTTCCTGACCTATTACGGCAAAAAGGAGGAGTAGGCGATGGTGGCGACACTCCGCAAGGCGCTGCACGACTCGCGGCGTACGATCATGTGGCTGGCGATTGGCCTGGGATCGTATGCGCTGTTCATCATGGCCTATTACCCGACCGTCCTGGACCAGGCCGCCAAGTTCGACGATCTGCTGCAATCGTATCCCAAGCAGGTGATCGCCATGTTCTACAGCGGCGATGTGTCCGAATTCAGCATTGCCGATCCGGGCAACTGGCTGAGCAGCGAGTTCATGATCTGGGCGATGCTCACGCTGGGCGTGATGGTCGTGGCGCAGGCGTTCAATTCGATCACCAACGCCGAGCGCGACGGCACGCTCGACCTGATGCTGAGCTTCCCCGTCTCGCGCCGCGCGTACCTGCTGGGACGCGTCGCCAACATGGCGATCACGATCCTGGTTACGCTCGTCGTCTGTTTTGTGGTGTTCGTGCTCTCGACGCTGCTCTGGACGGAGATCGATCTTCCCTTCGGACGGTTGGCGCTGGCGCTGGCCGGGGCTTTCCTGCCGCTGATGGTGGTTGGCGGCTTCACCACGCTGCTGACGGTGATCCTGCCCTCCAGCCGCCACTACGCCGGGCCGCTCGCCTACCTGTTCCTGATGGGATCGTACCTGATCCACACCTTCGCAGTCGGGATCGACAGCCTGCGCCCGCTGCGCAAGGTGTTTTTCTTCCACTACTACGACCTCAGCCGGGTAATCCGTGATGGCGTGCCGTGGGGCGACTGGGCGGTGCTGGCGGGCGTGGCACTGCTCTACTTCGTGCTGGCGTGGTGGCTGGTGGACAAGAAGGAATTGGGAGTCTGATCGACGGCCCTCACCCCTAAAGGACGATGGGAGCGGGGAAAAAGCTTGCTCCCCTCGCCAGCTTGCCTGGTTCATCGTCCGACGCTTATCACAAATATGAAGCCTCGTAGGGGAGCACCAGCGTGTGCTCCCGCGGGCGGACACGTTGGTCCGCCCCTACACGATCAATAACTGTCGGAGACTGAAAACTTGCCTGGGGAGGGGCCGGGGGGGGGAGATGATCAAGCCCCCTTCGCCTCTACCACCCCGGAGGCGAAGGGGACGTCCTTTTTTTACTGCGGCTACTAGCCCACGATAATCATTATTTATCGTGGGCAATCCCTGCGACTCCCTATTTTTGCGGCTGCCAGGCGGGCAGCGCGTCCCGCGCGCTGCTGGTCGTGAGGCGGCGGGGATCGCTGCCATCCGCGTACATGACGTAGATTTCCTCGTTACCATCCCGATCCGAATAGAACGCGATCTGGTCGCCCTGGGGGGACCACGTCGGGTCCCAGTCCTCGGCGGAGTTATCCGTGAGGCGCTGGGGATCGCTGCCGTCGGCCTGCATCACGTAGATTTCTGGGTTGCCGTCCCGATCCGAATAGAACGCGATCTGGCGGCCATCCGGCGACCAGGCGGGCTGCCCGTCCTGGGCGGGGTTATCCGTGAGGCGGCGGGGATCACTGCCGTCGGCGTTGACGACGTAGATGTCGGAGTTGCCAGCCTGATCCGACACGAAGACGATCTGATCGCCATCCGGCGACCAGGCGGGAAACAGGTTCACCGCGCCGTTGTCGAGCAGGACGCGCGGATCGCTGCCGTCGGCGTGCATGACGTAGAGGTCAAAGTGGGTCTCGTGTCGCGCGCTGTAGGCGATCTGGCGGCCATCCGGCGACCAGGTGGGGTAGTTGTCCTCGACGTCGTTGTCCGTCAGGTGGTGGGGATCGCTGCCATCGGCCTGCATCACGTAGATTTCCCAGTTGCCATCCCGATTCGACGCGAAGGCGATCTGGCGACCATCGGGCGACCAGGCCGGAAATGCGTCTACGTCCCGGTTTTCGGTCAGGCGCTGGGGATCGCTGCCGTCGGCCTGCATGACGTAAATCTCCGCGGAGCCGTCGCGATCCGACACGAAGGCGATCAGCCCGGCGGGATCGGGCGGCGGCGTCTGCGGCATCAGGCGCACCCCGATCAGCCCCAGCACGAGCAGCACGACGGGAAAGCGGGCGTTCGTCCAACGGCCAGACATAGGGTTACCCTCCTACTGATCCTTGCACCAATAGCTAAACTTTTGCCTGGGAGATTTACCTCACCCCTCAATCCCCTCTCCGAAAAAAGCGGAGAGGGGGTAGGGGGTGAGGTCAACCGTGGGCATCAAAAGTTTAGTTTTTTATGCGAGTCTCAGTAATAGCGAGTATATGTCGGGAGGAGAGTTTGTGTCAATGTGAATCAGTAGGGGCACCCCCCAGGAGTGCCCCTACGCAAGAACCGGATGGTTGGTGACCAGGCCGGGCGGCCTAGTTCTTCGTCAGCGTGAGCGTGAACCCGCCCGCGTTGGCAAGGCTGTTCAACTCGACGGTGAAGAGGCCGCTGGACGGCAGGGCAAAGCTCGCGATCAGCGGATTCTTGCCGCGCCCGCTGTCGTCATCCATCGTCACGACCGTCCCGGCGCTGTCCTTCAGCGTCAGGCTGAGGTCCAGATTCGGGTTGTCGGTCGCTTCGCCGGACAGGGTGATCACGTCGCCCGCGTTCCCGGCGAAAGTCCAACTGCTCAGGGCGAACTCTTCGAGCGTACCCTGGACGGTCTGCCCGTAGGCCAGCGTCGTGCCGGGCACCGGGGTCGGCGCGGCGGTGGTGCCGGTTTCGTCGGGCCAGACCACCGGCCACGTCTGGACGAGGATGCCCTGGGCGGTCGTCGAGAGCAGGGGCAGGGTGGTGATTTGCGCCACCGAGCCGCCGCGTTGGAGCGTCACGCCGCTGGCCGTGATCCAGCCGGTCGCGCCCTGGCCGTAGCCGTAGAGGTACTGGCTGTCGTCCGAGCGAGCCAGCGCGACAAACGGCGCGTTGGCGTCCAGCGTGACCAGGGCTTGCGCGTCGGTGGGCAGCGCCTGCACCGGGAGCGCGCTGGTCGAGGTGGCGATCACCGCCTGGTGCTGGTCGTTCAGGGGTTGATCCCCGGTCATGATCAGCGGCAGGTAGGCGAAATCGTCGAAGACGGCGCTGGCGGCTACGTTGGCGTCTTTGTAGCTGTAGACCACCACACGCGCGCCGCCGGTGGCGTGCGTGCTGTCCACGCCCGACCAGACCCGGTGGCCGTTGATATACAGCTCGATGTAGTCGCCGATCACCAGCACGCCGAAGGTGTTGTCCTGGCCTGTTCCGACCAGCAGACTGCTGTCCGTCGTCGGCCCGGTGATGACCTGGTAGTCGTTCGCGACACTCTTGTACAGCGTGAAGTTCTGCTGGTAGTCGGTCTCGAAGTAGTAGAAGTTGCTGCTATCCACCACGCGGAAGGCCAGGCCGATCCCGTAGAAGTTGGTGTCACTGGCGAGATGGCCCTTCGCCTGGGCGTAGTAGGCGGCGTCGCCTTCCAGCAGGGTGTCGGGGTAGGACCAGCGGACGAAGTCCAACTGGGGACTTTCGACCAGCAGGGCGTTGTCGATGATGTTGCCGAAGCGCCAGTCGTTGGTATTGTCGTTGAAGCGGTCCAGGACCGGCGTCCCCAACTGCATCGGGAGCTGGCTGAGCACGGTGGTATTGTCTGCCCCCGTCGCGGCCAGCGGCTTGCCATCGACCTGGATCGAGCGGATTATCCGGGTGAGGATGCGCTCGCCGAACGCCTGATCGTAGTCGTTCATCGGGGCGGTGCCCACGATCATCAGCCAGTCGGACGGTCCCAGCACGACCAGCATCGACCAGGCGTGGGTCCCCGCCTCGCGCATATCCAGTTGGTAGGCGGGATAATCCAGCCGGGTTTCCGGCTTGGCCTGGCCGCTGAAGTCGATGCCGAAGGGATGCTCGACGGCTTTGACCGGGTCACCGGACTCGCTCGTCATGCCCGCCGTCACCAGGTCGGTCGGAGCGCCGCGCGCTATCGCGATGGACGGATAATTGCCGCTGTCCGAGCCGATCTTGGCGCTGAGGAAGTTGACCAGCCCCATCGACTGCGGATCGGGCCAGTTGGTCGGGTAATCCAGCGTGACGCTGGCCGAACTGAGCGTGACCGTCTTGAAGGCGGTCGGCAGGTAGAGGGCTTCGTCTACGCCCGGCACCGGCGTGGCGCTGAGCGGGGTGCCGACCAACGCCTGGCCGTCGAGGGTGAGGCTGTTGACGATCCGCATCAGCGTCTCGTTTTCGTAGATCTGCTGGTACTCGTTCAGCGGGGTGATCGAGACGATATACAGCCAGTCGTCCGGCGCGATCACGAACACCCAGGCCCACACGTTGGTGTTGAGACTCTCGTATTCGATCTTGTAGGCGGGATAGACGAAGCCGGTTTCTTCGGTGTGCGTATGGCTGGCGGCCCCGACGGTGTTTTCCACCGCCCTGGCCGGATCGCTGCTGTCCCGCGTCAGGTTGATTTCGACCATGCGCTGCGGCGTGCCGCGCGCGATGCGCAGCCAGGGGTAGCGCGTGCTGTCCAGGTCCGACAGCGGCGACATGCTGATGTAGCCCAGGCTGTCGAAGTAGTTAGGATCGGTCCAGTCCGCCGGGTAGTCGAACGAGATATTGAACTCGGCATTCGAGATCCGCTTATAGTCGGTCGGCTGGAACAGCGCCGGATCGATGGGGACTTCGGTCGGCGTGGGCGAGAGTGTCGGCGTCGGGGTGTCGGTGGGCGTGCCGGTCAGCGTGGCCGTCGGCGTCGCGGTCGGCGTGGCCGTCGGCAGGTGCACCACCGGGATATTCGGATTGCCGGAAATGCGCACGATCTCGCCGGAGACCCAGCCCGCGTCGCTCAGATCGGGGCTGACGACCCGGTACCACTGGCCGTCCTCGCTGATCCCGACCACGATCACTTCGGTATCCCGCGTCAGCGTGCCGATCACGTCGTAATCGGTGCCCGGCCCGCGCCGCACGTTGGCCCGCTCCGCCAGGATGGTGGCCGACGTGGTGCGCGGCGTGCTGGTCGGCTCCGGCGTGGACGTGAAGGTCGGTTCGGGCGTGTCGGTACTGGTCGGGGGCGGGGTAGTGGTGGACGTCGCGGTTGGCGTCGCTTTATCTTTTTTGCTGCCACCACCGCCCAGCACCAGCGCGGCAATGATCGCGATCACGGCGATCACGCCGATGACGGCCCCGCCGATCACCAGCGGATTCATCCCGCCACCACGCGCCGCGGGCTGCGGCATGGTCGCTTTGGGCGCGCTCTCAAAGGGAGGCGGCGTGCGCGATCCCCCCGGCGCGGGCACCCCGGCAGAGGTCGCCGGAGTCGCCTTCATGCCGGGTGCGGTGGGCATCAGGGTGGGCATCTGGTCCATCGACTGTCCGCCGGGCGGCGTTTCCGTCAGCGTCGGCGCGCCTTCGCCGATCACCGTCCGCAGGTCGGCGGCGGCAGGCTTGGCCCCGGTGGGCGGAGTCGTCGTCACCGCGCGGGCGGCGTTGGTCAGCTCGTCGGCCATTTCTTCCGCCGACTGGAAGCGATCATCGGCATCTTTGGCGAGCGCCTTGAGGATCACCGCCTCGATGGCTGGATGCAGGTCCGGCTTGAGGGTGCGCGGCGGGGGCGGCGCGTCGTTGAAATGCTTGTACATCAGCGTAAACGGCGTATCGCCCGCGAAGGGCAGCCGTCCGAGAATCATCTCGTAGAGCATGATCCCCAGCGAGTAGATGTCCGTGCGCGCATCGACCGGCTCGCCGCGCCACTGTTCGGGGGCCATGTACGCGGGCGTGCCGAGGATATTCCCCGTCGCCGTCAGCTTTTGGGTCCCGGCCAGCATCTTGGCGATGCCGAAGTCGGTCAAATAGGCGTTGCTGCGCTCGTCCAGCAGCACATTGTTGGGCTTGAGATCGCGATGGATCACGCCCTGGCTGTGCGCGAAGGACAGGGCGCTGGCAATCTGCTCGAACATCCGGCTCGCCATCTTCAGCGGGAGCGGGCCTTCGGTCAGCCGGTCGTCCAGGCTGCCGCCCTGCACCAACTGGACCACGATGTAGATGTGCTTGCCCTCGCGCCCGAAGTCGATCACGGGCAGGATGTGGGGATGTTGCAGCTTGGCGATCAGTTGGGCCTCGTGCTCGAACCGGGTGACGAACTGCTCGTCGTCGGCCAGTTCGGGCGCCATGACCTTGATCGCGACGTTCCGGTTCATGGACGCCTGCCGGGCGAGGTAGACGGTCGCCATGCCGCCTTTGCCCAACTGGGACCGGATTTCGTACTGCCCATTCCCTATTTTATGGTTGATCAGGTCGTCAGGTGTCGTTGACATATTCGGTTAGGCTCGCAGAAGATCGGAACACTCAGACTTCTGAGAGCGTACAAGAAAATCCTGAAAGAAGCAAGTTAAAACATATAAAAAGTTGTACGGAGGGGGACAAGCGGAGGGTGGGGGGAGGGCGAAACCCGGATTCCCGCATGGTTGGGGAACAACCACTAACTGATCATTACTTTATCTCTCTAGAATGAACAATGGAACAACAGGTGGACTAAGGGACAAACTTC
>CAYRWY010000293.1:0-7711 GCA_964427955.1 uncultured Anaerolineaceae bacterium | reverse complement strand
TCACGGATATACACCGCCTTCGCCAGTCCATCGGTCGTCCCTACCACATCGTGACGTAAGCGTAAGCCGGGGTATCCAACCCCGCCATCATAGCGCGGAGCTTCCGTCTGCATCCAATACAAGAAGGATAGACTCAACTGCTGCGCACGGTGCAGATTCTTCTGTTTCTCTGACTCGGTGACGCCCACCAATGGCCCCAGCCAGTAGTCAATCTGCGGCCAGTTGACAAGGGTGATGCCGCTAGGATACAGGCCGTCGGGATAATAAGCCTCATTGAAAATGCGCCGGTAGAACCAGAAGCTGCCATCATCGAGCGCGCCGCGCTGAGGGGCATGATGGAAAATCGCGCGGTGGCGGGGCGATAGCGTCTGCGGATCGATATCGCGCCAGCCAAGCTGGGGTCCGGGCCAGAATTCAGCTTGATAGGATCGCCAGAAGTCGTACTCCGCTGGTTTGTCGATGACATGCTGCTCGCCGGGCAGGTAGTCGAGGGCAAAACACCAGGTGACGGCCTGTTGATCGAGCGGATTCGCCGCGCCCTCAAGCGCGTGCCATTCGCCCGTCTCCGCTTGACTTTCGGCCCCGATGACATGTTCGACGTTGCCGAGCGCGAGCAGATCTCCCAGTTCAGTCGCGTCGATAATGTAGGGTGCTTGGATGACCGTTTTCTGATCCGTTTCATCGCTGATGAAGGTCACAGACCGGAGATAGTCGCCGTCGGTGTCGACGGCCACGGGACGGTGGCGGAGCAGTACGTCGATCTGTCGTCGGGAGCGATAGGGCGCGAACATTTCTTCCAAAACCGCCAGGGCGACGCGCGGCTCGTGACATAACCGGCTGACATGCCCGGCGCCCGGGTTGAAGTTCACGATCTGGCGGGCTTCTGACAGCAGGGGATAGTTGCGCCGGTAGTAATCGCGAATGCCTTGAGTCAGGCGGCGGTAGCTGTTGGTACAGCCGGTGGTTTCGATCCAGGGGTGCTCGTCGGGGGGCACAGCTTGAGCGGTGAGCTGTCCGCCGATCCAGTCGGTTTCTTCGGTCAGGATCACGTTCTGGCCCATGCGCAGCGCCGCGAGGGCCGCCGCGATACCACCTAATCCACCCCCAACCACCAGAATATCAGTATGACGTTCTTTCATCGTTAACCTTTCAGACCAGAGACAGTCACGCCCTGGACCATGTATTTCTGGCCAAAGGCGAAGATAATAAGCATCGGGGCAATCATGAAGACGGACATCACCATCATCATCGGCAGTGTGCTCCCCATCCCTTCAAAGCCTTTGAGGCCGTTCAGGGCCAGGGCCATCGTCCACATCTTCTGTTTGCTGCCCAGGTAGATCAGCGGATTCAAAAAGTCGGTCCAGGCGAACTGGAACGCGAAAATGCCGACGGCAGCGGTCACCGGCCTTGAGTTCGGCATAGCGATACGCCACCACAATCCCCACTCCGAACACCCGTCGATCCGGGCTGCATCGAATAACTCTGAGGGCAGCCCGCGCAGGAATTGGCGGAAGAGGAAAATGTAAAATGCATTGTGGCCTAACAGGCGTGGGACGGTGAGCGGGAGGAAGGTCCCGACCCATCCCAGACGGTCAAAGATCACGAAGTTCGGGATGAGCTGCACCACGTAGGGCAGCATCATCGTCGCCAGGAGGACAAAAAACATCACCCGCCGGCCCGGAAACGCGATACGCGCAAAGGCATAGCCCGCCAGCGAACACGTCACCAGTCCACCCAACACTGACGCCGCTGCAATGAGCAGGGTGTTTTGGATGAAGCGCCACACGGGCACCAGATCGAAGATGTCTTGATAGTTGTCCCAGGCGACCGGGGCGGGGATAAGCTGCACTTCGCGCACGGTGACTTGTTCCGGCGTCTTGAGCGACGTGGAAACCGTCCATATCAAGGGGAAAATCACGATCATCCCCCCCGCGCTGAGCGTCAGATAGATCACCGCCTGACGCAGCAGTCGAAGGCGTTTGCTTTCAATCATATTCATGATTATTCATCCCCGTAGAAAACCCAGCGATTGGAGGTCCAGAGCATCACCAGCGTCAGTACCAGGATGATCAAGAACATCACCAGCGACATCGCCGCGGCATACCCCATTTCGAAGTACCGGAAGGCATTGTTGTAGATGTGCATCATGTAAAACAGACCGGATTGCAGCGGCCCGCCGTTCGCCCCGAGCATGATGTAGGCGGTCGTGAACACCTGAAAACTGGCGATAAGCCCGACCAACAGATTGAAAAAGATGGTGGGCGTCATCAAGGGGATGACGATGTATCGCAGCCGAGCCCACAGACCGCCGCCGTCAATGGCGACCGCTTCATAAAGCTGCTCCGGAATGCCCTGCAAGGCGGCGAGAAAGATGATCATCTGCGCCCCAAATCCCCAGGCGCTGATGATGACCAGCGCATACAGGATGTAGTCGGGACTGGTCAGCCAGCGGATGGGTTTGATGCCGACGGCAAACAGGATCTGGTTTACGGCACCTGAACGGGCATTGAAGATCCACAGGAAGATGACCGACGCCGCTACAATGGGGATGATCGAAGGGATGTAGTACACGGTGCGGAACAGCGCCAGAAATCGGATCTTGGTGTTCAGCAGTAAGGCGATCCCAAAGGCGAGCGTCAGGGTGAGGGGCACACTGAGCGCGATGTAGTGAAAGGTGTTCGCCAGGCTCTTGCGGAACAGCTCATCATCGACCATGTGCTCATAGTTGTCCAGGCCAATCCAGTGGGCCTGTTCGACGGGGCCGACCGCGTAATCTGTCAAGCCGAGGTAGAGGTTCATCCCGAACGGGATCGCATCGAACCAGATCATCGAGATCAGCCAGGGCAAAATGAACAGATACCCGATCCAGCGCTGCCGTCGCCGAGGAGGATGTGTTATACTGGCGGGAGGCGCTATCTCAATATTCTGTGCAGCGGCCATTGACTTTCTCCATACCTAAAATCACTGGCACAGCATCGGCTGTGCTGTGCCAGCGGCGGAAGTGAAAGGCTTGTCAGGAGCCTGACCAGAATTTATCGAGTAGCGCCTGCGCTTCTTGAGCTGCATCATCCAAGACGGTCTGGGCGTCTGCCCCGTAAAATGCTTGTTCCACGGCGCGCGACAGGATGTCGTTGATCTGCCCTTGCATGGGCGTGATCGAGACACTCACGTCAATGTCGAGACTCTTCAGCACGACGTCCCAGTAGGGATTCGCCTGGTAGTAGTCCGGATTTTCATTGCACTGCTTGACCGGCGAAGGCCGTTCCTGGGCATACATGAAGTAGCAGCCCCCATCGACGGCGGTGGTCAGAAATTCAAGGAAAGCGTAGGCGGCGTCCTTGGTTTCTTGAGGCTGATTGACCGGGATGGTGTAGCCCCAGCTATACGCCAACCCCGATACCCCGGCGGACTTGGCTGCCGGGTTGTCGCCGTTATAGGGCCGCAGGGCCACGCCCCACATGTTCGGGTTGCCCCACATTTCGGGATCGGTGTTCTTCAGGTGGCCAAACGCCGACACGTTGACAAACTCGATCCCGAGCAGTTCCTTGTACAGCGGAAAATCGGCGGTGGTCAGGTCCGGGGTGGCGGCCATGAAGTCGCGGACGGCTTCCAGCCCTCCACCATACGTATTGATGAAATTGACCATCCACTCCAGAGTCTGGACCCCTTCAGGGCTGTTGAACAGGACCGTGCGGCCATCATCCGAGTACAACTGCCCGTTGTTGGTGTACAGCCAGTAGACAAACGACGAACTCAGATCGCTGGTGAGCACGATATCCGCGCCCAGCTTGACGATCCCGAAATCATCCGTCTCGGTCATGGCGGCAGCCGCGGCTTCCAGCTCCTGCCAGGTCTTCGGGGGATTGTCAGGATCGAGCCCCGCCTGGCGGAACATTTCTTTGTTGTAGAGATACAGCCCGCTGATCCCGCCCGCGGTGGGCAGCGGCATGGTATACAGTTGGCCGTCGAAATACTGGTTGCCGATCTCACCGGCGTAGAAGATGCTCTCCGGGTCGATGCCTGACGCCTTGACATAGGCCCCGATCGGCTCGATCAACCCCTGGTAGGCGAACTGGTAGGTTTCCGTGCGCGTGGTCATGATGATGTTGGGCGGCTCACTGCTCGCGATGGTCGTGGCTACCAACTGATCGCGCGCATCCCACGCTTGCACGGCGTTGTTCACGGTGATATTGGGGCAGACTTTGTTGAAGTTGGCGATGACGTCGTTCATCAACGGCTCGCGCGTGGCGCCCCACCAGTTCATGAAGGTGATCGTGATCTCCCGCCCTCCGGCGCAGTCCGGTCCCTGGGCCAGGGCCGGAGTCGCCAGACTCGCCAACGGACTCAGCATCACGACCAACACCAATCCGAGAATTGTTAGTTTGTGTTTCATGGTTCGTCCTCACATAGATTCATTTTGGGGAAGAAAACAAAGGGACAACGGTCGATAGTTACCTTCCTCCTTTCATGGCTGATGCCGGACATCACGGCAAGGTCCCGTCGTCTCACCGATGACCAGTTTGCCGGGCACCAGGGCCTGTTGAGGCGGCTGTAGGGTGCCCTCGACGATGCCAATGAGATTCTGTAAGGCCATCTGGCCGATGAGGGGGCGGTTGATATCTACGTGAGTGGGTTTGAGCAGCAGTGGGGGAGTGCTGGTGGCCGTGATCAGGGAGATGATCGAGATATCGTCCGGCACCGCGACGGAGGCGTGGTGAAGAATCCAGAGCATATGCTCGAAGGCATCCGGATTGGCGCATAATAGCGCCGTCAGGCGATGCTCACGGACCCGCTGCATCAGGTCGTCTGCCGGAATACTCCACATGTCGGAGATGACCACCAATTCATGGTCGGCTGCGCTCAACCCCTGGCGGGCACCGGTGAGTTTGTCCCGTTCTGATTCGCGATCCAGCTTGTCAGTCAGAAAGCCAAAACGCCGGTGGCCCAGGCTGAGCAAATATCTCGCCGCCTCAGCCGTCGTCTCCACATAATCGCTGACGACCCAGTTGATCTCGACGCCGGGCACTTCGCGCCGCCCGATGTAAACAAAGGGGTAGTTTTCGTCCGCCAACCGTCGCAGCTCGTCGCGATTGGGATACGCGCCCAAGATGATGCAGCCATCGGCCAGGAAGAGGGAATTCATGGCATTGCGGTAAATCCTGATCTCATCTTGAGCCTGGGTATCCGTGAACAGCAGCACGTTGTAGCCCTGGCGTCCGGCCTCGGCCTGGATGCCGCTCAGGTAGGGAAAAAAGAAGTTGTGTTGATCGTAGGGAAAGGTTGGTTCATAGGTAAAAACGCCGATCAGGTTGTTCTGACCCCGGACCAGCATCTGCGCCACCGGATTGGGTGCGTATCCCAGTTGTTCTGCCGCTTGCAGAACGCGCTCGATGGTCTCCTGGCTGATCGGCACACGTTCGGAGGTCTTGCCGCTCAACACTATCGAAACCGTACCGCGCGAAACACCTGCCAAATCCGCTACGTCTTTTTGTGTAGGTCTTTTGGGGGCCATTACTAAGTAACCTCTTTTTGGTTTTCGCGCGTTACCTAACGCGTGTAAATAGCTTATAATGGTTCATGTTCCGTTGTCAAGTAGGTGTACTTTGTCGGCGGGGTTCTCCAACTATAATGGGGTATAGGGAACATCGGCAGATCAACTGCTACATGAAGACCGTCATCCTCAACGAAGTGTATCTCGCCCTGGGATTTCGCTCGCGCTGCCCCATTCCCTTCGCGTTCGGCCAGGACACCAGGCCTGTCAGGGAGTATTTCGAGCTGATTCCAGATGGGTATTGTGCGGAGCTTCTGAACGAATCCCGGCTCGCGGATCGCGGGCAGCAGATCTATTTCATCAACGATGAGCAGGCGCTCTGGTTGCTCTGATGTGCGATGCTGCCTCCCCCAGCCTACTGCGGCTGGGGGAGGTCTTGGTTGTGAGGTAGAGATTACGAGTTAGTGGGCTGCGTCTCCGTGGGAATCTCGGTTGGGATGTCCGTCGGCACAGCGGTTGGAACTGGCGTCTCGGTCGGCAGCTCCGTGGGAACTACCGTGGGCGGTTCAGCCGGGATGTCGGTAGGAACCGGCACCGAGGTCGGCAGTTCCGTGGGCACGGGGGTGGGCGTCGAGGGCAGCGGTACGTCCTGAATGGAGAGACTGTCCAGCCAGTACCCAACGGTGATCACCCCGTCCGGCACGCTTCCGAAAGCGCTGACGGTGACGCGCAGACTCACGAGTGAACCACGGTAGGCGGACAGATCGACGGTATGGAGTCCCCACTCGGCGATCAGCCCGCTCTGCTGGTCAACCAGCAGCCAGGTCTGTCCTCCATCGAGACTGATTTCGATTGTCACGACTTCCCCGCCGGTTAGAACCGCCTTTTGCCAGAAGGTAAGCTGCGGGTAAAGCGCCGCGCGCAGATCGATCAGGTTGTCGTAGGTGAGCGAACTGATCTGATCGCGCTGGGTGCTGTCGGCGAACCAGCTCGCGCCGCTGTAGGCGACCTGGGTATCGAAGCGCCACGCGCCTGCGGCGGTCCAGCCCAGATTCGCATCAAACGTCTCCATGAACGGCAGTGTTGCAGGCAGCGGGATGCTCGTCGGCAGTTCCGTGGGAACTACCGTGGGCGGTTCAGCCGTCGGTTCGGCGGGCGTGTCAGTCGGGATAGGCGTGGCCTCGACGGTGGCTGTTGCTGTCGGTTCGACCTCCAGGGCCGGCGTGATGATCTGCGGACCGATGATGAAGGCGTCGATGGCGACGGTGCCGGTCATCGGGTAGACCCGCAGGGAATGGGTTCCCTCGCTCACCGTGATACTCACGCGCGCACCGAATTCGGTATCAGGAGCGGAGCACTCCACCAGTTGGACGGGAGCGCCGTCAACTTCGACTACCAACACCCCCAGGGCCGGATGTTTGACGTAGACCACATCCACTCGAGACCCTGTGAACATCACGGATAGGATATCGTCCACACCACCACTGCTGTAGAGATAGCTGCCGCCGCTCGCTGCATCAGTGGAGTGAGGTGCCCAGGTCCCCATCTGCTGTACTAGAGGGCTTTCAGTCTCGACGGTGAGAGAGGAGGTCGAGGTGATGATCGGAGCAGGTGAAGGGGCCACCGTGAAGCTCCACGAGCCGCCCCCCCCGCTCATATTGCCAGCGGCGTCGATGCTCTGCACGTTCCAGTAGTAGGTGATATTGGAGAGAGTCATGCCCGTGAGCGCATACGTCGAGGCGGAAACCCGCTCTGTAACCAGGGGGCTGGAGAGATTCTTGGTGTCGTCGATGACGATTTCGTATTCGACCGCGTCTGACACATCCTCCCAGTCGAAAACGGGTTGGTTCGTCGTGATCGTAGAGCGGTTGGCGGGCGACAGCAGGTTAGGACCGGCAGGCTTCAAGGTATCCACGGTAAAGGTAGAGGTTGAGCTGTAATCCCCCCACAGGCCATCGATGGCCAGGGCTTTGACCTTCCAGTAGTAGATCCCGTCAGCCAACGCGGTGGTTACGAGATAGGAGGTTGACGTCTGGGTTTTGTTGACAACGGGGCTGGAGAAGTCCGCATTGTTGTCCAGCATCAACTGGTAATTCGTCACATCCAGGGCCGGTTCCCAGGTGAGTGTTGGTAGATTGATGTTGATGTAGCTGTTATTCGCGGGCAGGTTCAGTACCGGGATCCGCGTAGTCACGCCGGTGATCAGGACATTCCATCTTG
>CAYRWY010000292.1:0-7722 GCA_964427955.1 uncultured Anaerolineaceae bacterium | reverse complement strand
GCTGACCAGACTCATCCCCACCTGGGGCTTGAGTGGAGCATCCACCGTGGACACCAACAGCCGCCCGGTTTTGTCGATGGCGAACAAAAGCTCCGCCTTGCCATTATACAGCGCTTGGTACGCGGTCAGGTCGAAGCTGGGCGTAAGCTGGGTCGTCTTCAAGACGGCGCCCTGGGCGAACAGCGCGTCGAGGTCTTCATACGATTTGTCCTCGCCGAACAGGAACCGCCCGCTCAATTCCCGGCCCGTCGCCATCCGCTCGACCTTGCTGCGCTTGTAGGGTAACTGGTAGACCTGCGCCCGCCCGAACAGCCGCGCAAACTTGAGCGACGTGAGCGAATTCACCTCGTCGTTGGACGTCAGCGCCAGCACGCGCCCCACCCCAGCCAGGTCCAGCAGTTCATCCGTCTGTCCGGACAGGATATTGGCATACACCACCGGCAGCCCATCCATCCGCGCCTGCTGCACGTGCGCCCAGTTGGTATCGACCAGCAACACCTGAAACCCGGCTTTTTTCAAGGACTGCGCGATGGTGCGTGCCCAGCCATGCGCCCCGACGATCAGCGTCCCCTGGGGATTCGCCTGCGAAAGCCCCAACCGCCGCGTCAGTGGCCCGGCGCTCACGCTGTAGACGATGACGGTCGTGATGATGACCACGAAGACCACCGGCACCAGTTGTTCCGCGCCCTTGACCTCCTGCGCCGCCAGTTCCAGCCCAAACAGCGACGCCGTCGCCGCGGCCACGATGCCGCGCGGGGCCATCCAACCGATGAAGATCCGCTCCTGCCGCGACAGCGCCGAGCCGAAAGTGCACAGGGCAATGGTCAGCGGGCGCACCACCAGGATCAGCCCCGCGACAAAGGCCGCCGTGCCCCAACCGATCTGGCTGAGGTCTTTCAAATCCAGGCGGGCCGACAGGATGATGAACAGCGACGAGACGATGAGCGTCTGGAGCGTCTCCTTGAACTCGACGATCCGCTCGATGTGGATCGGCGTTTTGCTGCCGCCCAGATACCAGCGCCCCGCCACGTGCAGGTCCTGGTTGGCCAGCACCACGCCCATGATCGTGACGGTCAGCAGCCCGCTTTCCGACTGCAAGAGGTTCGACAGCGTGAAGGCCGTGAGCACCAGGAACAGCGTCACCGGGTTTTCCAGGTAATCGGGCAGGGCATGGCGCCGCAGCGCCTCGATCAGAAACCGCACCGCCGCGTAGCCGAAGACCACCCCAACGACGCTGGTTTTCAGCACGCCGACCAGGATGACGGCGATCCCTTCGTTGACGTTGGCGGTCGAGATAGCGTCGAACACCAGGACGGTCAGCACCACGCCCACCGGGTCGATCACGATCCCTTCCCAGCGCAAGATCGACGCGACCCGCGCGGAAGGACGAATCTGTCTGAGCAGGGGAATGATCACCGTCGGGCCGGTGACGACCAGGATCGCGCCCGTGAGCAGCGCCATCTGGAAACTGAAGTCGAGCAGCAGCCGCGCCAGCAGCGTGGTGAGGCCCCAGGTGGTGATCACTCCCAGGCTCAAAATCCGCCAGACGACCACCTCGACGTGCCGCAGATCCTCGACGTGCAGCGTCAAACCGCCCTCGAACAAGATGATGGCAATCGACAGGCTGACGATGGGGAACAGCAGTTCCCCCAACACGTGATCGACGTCGATGACGTGCAAAATCGGACCGCCCAGCAGTCCGATCCCCAGAAACAACAAAATCGACGGGGCACGCAGCCGCCAGGCCAGCCAGTGGGCGGCCACGGCCAGGCCGATAATCCCCGTCAGCGAAACAAGCAGGTCTTCATGCATGGCGAGCTTTTCCTCAACAGGGGGCGGGTCTCATAGACTATAGCACACTGGCACCTTATCGCCCTGATGCTCCAGGTCGTTTATCACACTGAGCTGCTACGGGGAAGAAGTCAGGCGGTGTCATCCGGTGGAATGACTTCTTCTAGCCCGGCAATCAAGGGCGGCAAATCGTCCTTGACCGTTTTCCAGACGGTCTCGATGTCGATCTCAAAATAGGCATGGATCAAACGATTTCTCATACTGATCATCTGTGGCCAGGGAAATTGAGGATAGGCGTCTTGAGCTTCTTTTGAGACTTTCGATGCCGCTTCTCCGATGATCTCGATGTCCTTGACCAGCGCCAGCACTAATTTCCGGTCATGGTCGAACGCCTCTCTGGACACTTCTTGGGTGAACCCGACGGCCTCACGGGCCGCATCCAGAATATGGCGCAGTCGTACCAGATCATCCTTGTTCATACTGCACCTGCGCGGTGTTCAAGACGTCCTGGCGAAAATACCGGCTCAATTCAGCAGGGGTTCTCAAATCCACCTGACGCCCCAACAGGGCGGTGAGTTCGATTTCCATTCCGGCCAGAGTCAGTAAGCCCGGCGTCCGTCCAGGCTGGAATTCAACCAGGATGTCCACGTCGCTATCCGGCCTGAAATCATCCCGCAGCACTGATCCAAACAGGGCCAGACGGCGAATGTGATGCTTCTGGCAAAAGATGGCGATTTCGTTATGTGGGATGGTGATATTCATTCTGAAATCTCATCCTCTAAAACGGGCAGAGGTCGTTCAGCGTGTACGAGCGGTTGTTGTAACCGTAGCTGTTCATCACGCTGAGCACGTTGGGCTGCGCCGCCCCGGTGCTGATCGCCTGGGCGCACGCCGCGCGCGCGTCGTTGGTCGCGCGGAAGTTGTCCATGAAGGCGGTGCCCATCGCCGCGAAGCCGTTGCCGGGCGTGCCGGGCGGATTCTCGTTCTGCAAAATGGTCAGCCAGTCGTTGGCGCGGCCATTGCCCAGCCGGGCATAGCCGATCACGATGCGGAAGGCGGCGTAAGCTTTCAGCACCTCGGTTTCGCCGGAGATCGACCACGACAGCAGCGCATTGTCCTTGCGCAGCGCATCGTAAGCCAGGATGGCGGGGCGCAGGTCGCCCGCGCGGAACTGGTCGTCGGCTTCGTACACGGCATGGATGCGGTAGCGCGATCCGGTTTCCTCGCGCTTGGCCAGCAGGTAATCGGACCCGTTCCAGTCCCAAATATCGACCACGCTGTGCGGCGGACCGCTGGCGAGCGTGCCGGGCGGGTTGATCTGCGCCGTGAGTTCGAGCACGCCATCGCCGTCCACGTCGGTCACGCCCATCCGCCCGTTGATCGCCACAATCTGCCCGGCGTTGAGTTCCTCGAACGCGCCCACGATGGAATTCCAGGTCAGGATTTTGCCCTCTTTGTAACAACCGGAGCTGCTGCACGTCTGGACGAAATAGACCACCTCGTTTTTGACGTCGGCGTTCATGTCGCCCACCCGTACCAGTTCCGGGATCGAGATCGAGGGGTTGAACTGGGTCGCGTACAGCAACCGGTAGCCGCCCTGGTCGCAGCCGTAGATCAAGAGCTGTCCGGCGTTCAAAATGGCCTCGGCATTGTACGTCAGCGGGTTGAACAGCGTGACGATCACTTCCAGCACGCCGTCGCCGGTCAGGTCGGTATTGGCCTGGACGACGCCGCCCTGGTCGGTGATCGCGCCCCAGTTGCGCAGCGTCGCTTCGAGCACGGTGGACGATCCGCCCATCGACAGGTAGCGCCCGATCACCACGCTGTAATCGGTGAACGAATCCGGGCGCGCGGGCGGGGCCGGTGCCGCCGGGAGCGGACAGCCGCTCGGCTGAAAATAGGGACCGGACGGCGCGGCAGCGGTCAGCGTCGCCGCCTGGATGGTCGCAATGGCGGCGGTCGCCGTCGCGTTGGGGCCAACCGGATTACCGCCGACGACGCCAGGCGTGGGTGTCACCGCCGGGCCGATCTGCCCGGTGGGCGTGATCATCCATACCGACAGCCGCCCGCCGGGCGTCGCGGTGGTGAACAGGCGCGCCGTCGGAGTCGGCTGATCGCGCTCGCCGATCAGGTCGGAGACCGTGCCACACGCGGATAATCCCGCCGCCAGCAGCACGGCCAGCAGCAGGAGCACGAAGCGGAGGATGGGGGTTGAAGGTCGCGCGTTGCTCATGGCGCGAAGTATAGCGCAGTGGGGCGCGCGCGCCAGTGGGGACCGATTTCCTACCCCGCCCGCTGAACAAATCCCTCTCCGCCTACGGTTCAGGGGAGGACTTGGGAGTTTTTGAGGGACCATTCGCATTTTTCAAAGAGGGCGCAGCAAGCGGCGCCCCTACCACGACGTGTCCACCGCGGTGAGGTGAAACGCAGCGATTTTCGCGTGCTCAATGCTTTTCACCTACCTGTCTGCCCCTTACCTGACGACCGGCTCGACCCTGATCTTACGGCAGATTGATCGGCGTGACGGAGGTCGAATCGCGGTTGAACATCGAGGCGGCCTCCTGTTCGGCCTGGGAGAGAATGCCGCCGATCTGCTTGACGGCGTTGCTGGCGTCGTCCAGCGCGTGCATGAGACGCTGCATTCCCGGTCCGACCAGGTCCTGCATCTCGGCGCTGAAGGCATCGGCGCCGCGTCCGACCCAGCCGCCGCTCTCAAGCTGTCCCACGATATTCATGATCTGGGTGGATAACTGCTCGACGGCCTGGGACTCCTGGCCCAATTCGTTGGCGATGGTCGCCAACTCGTCATAATCAGCGCGAATTTTGGCGGAACCAATATCTGCTGCCATACCGGCAACCTCCCTGAGAGGCTATCGCCAGGGGTGCGGAGACGGTGCGGTGTACGTGGCGCGTGTTATGGGCGGACGAACTGATCTGAGTCTAGGATTGACCAGATCGCCCTGTCAATTAAAATGAGGGAAAAAACTTCTATCGAACCCGTAAAAACCGGCCTAGCCAGGGGACTCCGCCGTCGGGACCGGCGTCTCCGTGGATAGGATCGTGATCACCGGGTGCGTCACCGTCGGGACCGGCGTCTCGGTGGGGGTTGGCACGCTCTCGGTCGCCGTCGCGGCGGGGCTGGGCGTGACGATCACGCCGGGTGTCGCCGTCGTGGTGGTTTTGTCCCGATCCTTCGATCCTCCGGCCACCAGCACGATCACGGCGATCACGACCGCCAGGACGATCAGTCCCAGCGCAGTCCACAGGGCCTTCCGTCCGCCCCAGCGCCGTCCGCCCCGGCTCGGCGTGGACACCGGATGAACACCCGACTGCGCGGCAGCAGGCGGAGGAGCCGTTGGCTTGCGGGCGGGCGGAGTCTGGATCGGCGGCGCGGCAGCCAGGCCGCCCGGCGTGGGCGGTGCCCCGGCCAGCCGCTTGGCCCAGTCCGGCAGTTCGGCGGGCCGGACGCGCGGCAGTTGGTGCGTCGAATCGTCGTAGCTGAACTGCGTCCCAAACTGGACGGTCGGGAAACGTTTGGCCGGACGCGAGGGACGATAATCCGGGTTGTGCGAGCGGGCCACCACCTGGATCAGCGCCTCGGAAAATTCCTGGGCCGAGGCGTGGCGATCCTCAGGATTCTTGGCAATTGCTTTGAAGATCACCTGTTCCACCGCCGACGGCAGCTCGGGGTGGTAGCGCACCGGGCTGGACGGCTGCTTTTCCAGGTGTTCGACCATCAGGTCATAAGGCGTGTCCGCCTCGAACGCCGGGACGCCGACCAACATCTCGTACAGGATGATCCCCAGCGCGTAGACATCCGTCCGGGCATCGACCGGCTGCGAGCGCCACTGCTCCGGGGCCATGTAGGACGGCGTGCCCAACAGGTGGCCGGTCCGCGTCAGGTGCTCCTTACCGCCCAGCATCTTCGCGATCCCGAAGTCGGTCAGGTAGGCGTTGCCATTCTCGTCCAGCAGGATGTTTTCCGGCTTGAGATCGCGGTGGATCACGCCCCGGTTATGGGCGTAGGCCAGCGCCGACACGATCTGGCCGATCAGCCAGCGGGCACGGTTGAGCGACACCGGGCCTTTGTCCAGCTCGTCGGCCAGCGTCCCGCCCATCATCAGCCGCATCACCAGATAGACGTAGCTGCCTTCTTCGCCGGAATCGTACACCGGCAAAATGTGAGGGTGTTGGAGCAGCTTGACGGTCTGCGCTTCGAGGCGGAAGCGCGTGAGAAATTCGGCATCGCCTGCGAATTCGGTGGACAAGACTTTGATCGCCACGTCGCGCGCCGGAGTATCCTGCCGCGCCAGGTAGACGGTGGCCATCCCACCTTCCCCGATGGGGCGAATCAACGTATAATCGCCCAGCTTGCGTCCCGATAGATCTGCCATACCATGTCCTGACTGCTGGAAAAACAAGCCAACTCGATTTTTAGCATATAGTGGCTGTGATTAGAGAGCAAGTGGCAGAGGTTGGTCCGGACAAAATTGAACGTGCCCGCCCGGTTGGGTGTATTATTGTGTAGCGTCTTTTGTTGCTAACGACGAAAACAGTTCCACACGAAAGAGTCGGGTATGGCTACTGCCGAAGGTGCCGCACCGGTTACGCTGCGGAAAGAAGTTAAGGGTGTCAGCCCCTGGATGGACGCCTGGAAGTTGTTCCGGCGCAACCGGGCGGCTATGGTGGCGTTGGTCACCATTATATTGATTTTCTTTATTGCCTTAACCGCCAGTCTTTGGACTAAAATTGGGCTGCTCGACAACCGTACGGGCGCTACCGCCCGCCATTCGATCAATCCGGCCAATATGGAGGCGGAAGATCCTTTCCCCGATCCGGGGGTGTGCGCGCGTGACAATCAGAATCGCAACCCGTACTGGTGCGGCTGGCTGACCTCGGACGCGCTGAAGCTCGTCCAGTCGCAGCAGTGTTCGCTGCCCGATCCCAACATCAACCAGAAGCAGTGGTGCTTCCTGTTGGGCGGTGACAGCGACGGTAAAGACTGGCTCAGCCAGACCATCTATGGGGCGCAGGTGTCGCTGACCGTCGGGATCGTCGGGGCGACTTTCAGCCTGGTCGTCGGGATGCTCTACGGCTTGTTCTCCGGCTTTTACGGCGGGCGCATCGATAATATCATGATGCGCTTCGTAGACTTCATGTACGGCTTCCCCGAACTGGTCTTCGTCATCCTGATGCAGGTGTTCTTCACCCAGATCGCCCGCACCTACCAGGATCAAGACAACCGCGGGATCGTCGGGGCCGTCCTCGATCTGAACAAAAGCATGGGCGGGCTGCTGTTCCTGTTCATGGCGCTCGGCATCCTGAGCTGGGTCGGCATGGCCCGGCTGACGCGCGGCCTGGTGTTGTCCTACCGCGAAAAGGAATTCGTCGAGGCGGCGCGCGCCGTGGGCGCCAGCAACCGGCGGATCATCCTGGTTCACCTGCTGCCGAACGTGATCGGCCCGCTGATTGTGTCCGAAACCCAGGCCATCCCCGGCTTCATCTTCACGGAAGCCTTCCTGAGCTTCATCGGGCTAGGCGTGCAGCCGGGCACGCCGAGTTGGGGCGCGATGATCAGCCAGGTCCGCGAGCAGGGCGGCTTCTTCTCCAACCGGCATATTCTGCTCGTGCCGAGCTTCGCGCTGGTGGTGACGACGCTGGCCTTCAATTTCCTGGGAGACGGCCTGCGGGATGCGCTCGATCCCCGGCTGCGCGGCACGCATTAGAGCGTAGTCAGTGAACAGTTTGCAGTGATCAGAAAAAACAAAGGGGCAGTCCATCGCCCCTTTATTGATGCATTTTTCGGCGCTAGCGATACTGTGGCGAACCGCGTGCCGAGCATACCTCACCCCCCCGGCCCCCTCTCCGAGGGCGGCGAGGGGGAGCACGAGCAAGTCCCCTCTCCAGACTTGGAGAGGGGATTTAGGGGTG
>CAYRWY010000291.1:0-7802 GCA_964427955.1 uncultured Anaerolineaceae bacterium | reverse complement strand
CCAGACTTGGAGAGGGGATTTAGGGGTGAGGTATGAATTCGCCAACAGCATCATTTGCCTGTAGAGGGGCCAGGGGTGAGGTTTGATCGCAATCGCTAAGCTCTCGATGGAGGAATCCCATGCCGGTTGACTTCGACCTTCCGCCCGACGCGGTGCTGATCACGGGACCGGTCGGCGGCGGCAAAACCGAAGCCGCGCTGGACGAGATCATCCAGGCGCGCGAGTTCTCCGCGTTTGGCACGATCTGGGTGCTGCTCGCCACCGGCCAGCAGATCTACGCCTTCCAGCAGCGGCTGTTGGCCCGCAGCCCGGACGCGGTCCAGTTCGGCGTGGAGTTCTTCAACTTCGAGGCGCTGTACGCGCGCCTGCTGGATCTGCTCGGCGATCCGCAGCGCATGGTGGACGATACCGCCCGCTACCAGATTCTGCGCCGGGTGATTGGCGATCTCCAGGCGCGTGAGGAACTGGCGCTGTTTGGCGAGATCGCCGCGACGCCGGGCTTCGTCGGGCTGTCCGCCAACCTGATCCACGAGTTGAAGCAGGGCTTGATCCTCCCGCAGCGGTTCTGCGACGTGGCCGACCGGCGCGGGCCGAAGGATCGCGATCTGGCGCGGCTGTACGTCGGCTACCAGCAGTTTTTGCAGGATCGCCACCTCGTGGATCGCCACGGCGCGGGGTGGGTGGCCGTCGATCACCTGGAGCGCGGCGACCGCCCGCCGCTGGATGTCGATCTGCTGGTGGTGGACGGCTTCGACCAGTTCAACCAGGTGCACATCCGGCTGTTGACGGCGCTGGCCCGCCAGGTCAAACGCACCGTCCTGACGCTGACGGAAGTCCCCGGCGAGGTCGGGCGGCGCTTCCGGCGCTTCGAGCAGACGCGCGCCCACCTGCTGGCCGCGAGCGGGGATCGTCCGCTGTGGCGGCCCACGCCGCTCCGGGCGGCACCGGCTGCCGCGCGGGGCAGGGTGCTCGATCACCTCTCCGCCACTCTGTTCAGCACCCATCCCGACCCCCTGCCCGGCGACGAGTCGCTGACCTTGATCGAAGCGCCGGACGTGCAGCGCGAGGTCAGCGCCGTGCTGCGCGGCGTCAAGCGGCGGCTGTTGGCGGGCGCGTCGCCGGAGTCGGTGCTCGTCGTGACGCGTGACCTGTCGCGCTACAGCCCGGCCCTGCGCGAGACCGCCCGCGCCTACGGGATTCCGCTGGTCGTGCGCGAGGGCCTGCCCCTGCGCGAGAATCCGGCGGTGGCGCAGTTGCTCCAACTGATCGACCTGGCCGATCTTGATTATCCGCGCCGCGAGGTGCTCGACACGCTGCGCAGCCCCTACCTGACCCCGCCCGATCTGTCGCGGGCGCAGATCGCCGCCCTCGAACGGATCAGCCTGGATCGGCGGGTGGTCCAGGGGCGCGACGTCTGGTTAGACGAGCTGCGCGCGGTCGCTGCGCCGCTGGTGGACGAGGATGGCGAAGAGGTCGGCACTGCCGCGCCGGGCGAGGCGCTGGATCAGGCGCTCGCCGCGTTCTTCGCGCGCATCACGCCGCCGCCGTCCGGCACCGTCTACGACTTGGCGCACTGGATCGAGGCGCTGATCGGTCCCGATCCCGAAGCCGCGGCGCTCGACGGGGCGGAGAATGATCCGGCCTCTGTAGGGGCGCTGCTTGCCGCGCCCGGGGCCTCTCACTTTAACCTCCTGGGCAATCTGCGATCCTCCGGCGAGGGCGAACGGGTCACGCGCGATTTGATGGCCCTGCACCAGTTCCGGCGCGTGCTGGCGGGCCTGTGCGCCGCGCACGACCTCGTCACCGAGGAGAGTGTGCTGGACTGGCGCGACTTTCGGGCCGAACTGCAAATGGTCGTGGATCGCCAGCAGATCATCCCGCCGGGTGGCTTGAGCCGGTTGGGGCGCGTGCTGGCGACCAACGTGTTCGAGGCGCGCGGCCTGCCGCACGATCACGTCTGCGTGCTGGGGCTGTCCGAGGGCATTTTCCCCGCGCAGGAAGCCGAAGACGCGCTCTACCAGGACAGCGAGCGGATCGCGCTGGAACAGGCAGGGATCGACCTGCAATCGGCGGCGGAGCAGGACGACATGAGCCTGTTTTACCAGGTGATCGGTCTGGCCCGCCGCACGCTCACCCTCAGCCGTTTCACCGTCGATGATCGCGGGGCGCTCAACCCGGCCTCCCCCTACTGGCACGCCGTCCTGGCCGTGGTGGATGTGCCCGACGACGCCGTGATCCACGTCAAGACCGGGGCCGCGCCGACGTTGGACGAGGCCGCTACCCCGGACGAGGCGGCGGTCGCGCTGGCGGCGGTTTTCGGTGGCGAGCAGGCCGTGGGCGACGTGCCGCCGGAGGCCGTCTACAACGCGCTGCTGGATCGCTGGCCCGATCCCTGGCGGGGCGTGCTGCGCGGGCGGCAGATCGAGGCCCGGCGCGAGGACCCCGCCCAGCCCTTCGACCTGTACAACGGCCTGCTGGACGATCCGGCGCTGCGGGGCGAAGTCGCGCGCCAGCTTGGCCCCGACCGCCGGTGGAGCGCCAGCCAGTTCAACGAGTACGGCCAGTGCCCCTTCCGATTTTTCGCCAAACGCCTGCTGCGCCTGGAAGAGTTGAAAGAGCCGGAGGAAGGGCTGGATCAATTGCAGTGGGGGCTGGTCAACCACGCCATTTTGGAGGAAACCTACCGCCAGTTGGCCGCCGCAGGGCTGGACATCGCCCCGGAACACCTGGATCGCGCGCTGGAGATTCTGGACGACGTGGCCGCGCGGGTGCTGGCCGATGCGCCCCGCCGCTACCAGTTCCGCGCCTCGCCGGTGTGGGATCACGAGCAGGTCGAGCTGCGGCGGCGGCTGCGCTGGCTGATCGCGCAGGATTTCGCGATCGGGCTGCATCCCGCCGACAAAACGCCCGGCCCGGTCGCAGCGCAGATCGCGGGATCGGTGCGGACGCCGTTCGCCCAGGAGATCGCCTTCGGGCGGGGGGATCTGCCGCCGCTGCGCATCGACGGCCCTGCCGGAGCGCTGAAAGCACGCGGGGTGATCGACCGCATCGACCGCGCCGGGGACGATCTCGTGCTGATCGACTACAAGACCGGCACGGCGCCCCATCCCGTCGAGGACATGGCCGCCGGGCGCGACGTCCAGATGGCGCTGTATCTGCTGGCCGCGCGTGAGCTGGTGCGCCGCGATCCGGCGCTGCGCGTGGCGGGCGGGATGTTCTGGCACATCCGCAACCGATCTTTCAGCGGTGAGGTCCTGGCCGACGATCCGGCGGTGGACGAGGCGCGGGCACGCATCCACGACAATATATTGGCCGCGCGGTCCGGCTATTTTGCCGTCCAGCCGAGCAAGCCCGGCGTGGTGTGCGCGAATTACTGCGAATTCCGCCATCTCTGCCGCCTCACCCGCGCCGACTACCGGAAAAGTGCCGGGGGAGGAGCCTGACCCCATGCCCGATCTGCTCCCGCGGGTGAGCGCCGCCATCACCCGCCACGCGCTGATCGCGCCGGGCGAGACGGTCGTAATCGGCGTGTCCGGCGGGCTGGATTCGCTGGTGCTGCTGCACCTGCTGATCCGCCTGGATCTGCCGTGCACGCTGCACGCCGCGACCTTCGATCACGGCATTCGCGGCGTCGCAGGGGCGGAGGATGCCGCCTTCGTGCAGCGGATCGCGGTGGCGTGGGGCGTGCCGGTCACGCTGGGGCAGGGCGATGTCCCGGTGCTGGCCGGTGCGCATCACCTGAATCTCGAAGAAGCCGCGCGGCAGGCGCGCTATTCCTTCCTGGCGCATGTAGCCCGGCAGGTGGGCGCGGCGAAAATCGCGGTGGCGCATCACCAGGACGACCAGGCCGAAACCGTGCTGCTGCACCTGATCCGGGGCAGTGGGTTGGACGGCCTGCGCGGGATGCTCCCGGCGTCGCCCCTCCCGGAAGCAGAAAAGCGATTCAACGCAGAGATCGCAGAGCACGCGGAGAGGGTGCTGCTCATCCGCCCGCTGCTGGACGTTTCCCGCGCCGAGATCGCGGCCTACGCGGCGGAGCACGGGATCGAATCCCGTCACGATGCCACCAACGACGATCCCGCCTATCTCCGCAACCGTCTGCGCCACGCGATTATGCCCCTGCTCGAAACGCTGAATCCCCAGCTTCGCCCGGCCCTGGCCCGCATGGCGGAGGCGCTGCGCGGCGATGCGGAGTTGGTCCGGCTGGCCGGAGATCGGGCGCTGGCAGGCGTGCTGCGCGTGATCCAGCCAGGCGCGGCAGTGCTGGATCGGGCGGCCTGGGGAGCCTGTTCGACGGGCGAAAAACGCTACATCCTGCGGGCCGTGATCGCGCGGCTGCGCCCCGATCTGCGCGACGTCGGCTTCGTGGCCGTCGATCAGGCGGCGCTCATCGCCGATCAGGACGAAGTAGGGAGCGAGGCCGCGCTGCCCGGCGGGCTGCGGCTGCGAATCGAGTATGATGCGCTGATCGTCACGGCGGGCACGGATCAGCCGGTGAACGAGGCCCCGGCGCTGAAACCCGGCGACGATCCACCGGTCTTCCGGCCCGGCGAGCGTGTGCGCTGGACGTCCGGCGTATGGACGTTCGAGGCCGCGCCGCTCGATCCCGGCGCCGATCGGGCCGCGATCCACGCCGATCCGCTGGCGGCGGCGCTGTGTCTCCCGGCAGAGGCGCGTCTGACGCTGCGCGCGCGGCGTTCCGGCGACCGTTTCCGTCCGCACGGGCTGGGCGGGCATTCGCAGAAACTGTCGGATACGCTGATCAACCTGCGGGTGCCGGGCCGGTGGCGCGATCAGGTGCCGCTGCTGGTCGCTGGTGACGAGATCGCGTGGTTCGTCGTGCCCACCGTCGCCGGGCTGCGCGGACGGGTGGCGCAGACGGTGGTCGTCCCGGCGTCCGGACCCCCGCCCGGCCACGTCCTGATAGGGGTGCGCTGGCGGTCTGAGCTTGAAAAGAGTTGAGATCCGGCTTTGTGATATGACTACCATAGGGATTAAACAGCAGTTGCATTTTTGCCAACCTTCAGCTATAGTTAAGGCAAGCTAAAGAGCGTAGGTTGGTTAAAAAAAGGATTATCCAGGCCGGATTCGTGAGGTGAGCACGGAATGACAAACGGAGAAGATGCTTATATTTTGGTGGTGGATGACGAAGGGGCTATTCGTTATTCGATCAGCAAAACGCTGCAACGAGTAGGGTACCAGGTTCACACTGCCGCGTCGGGCGAAGAAGCCCTGGAAATGATGCAGCGCCAGGAATATGACGTGGTGCTGACCGATATTCGGATGCCGGGTCTGTCGGGCGTCGATCTCCTGGCGCGGATCAAAGAGCAGGCTCCGGATGCCGTCGTGATCCTGCTGACAGGGTATGCCAGTTTGGAGACGGCCATCGAAAGCCTCCGCCTGGGGGCGCACGATTACCTGGTCAAGCCGAGCAGCAGCCAGGATATTCGCAACAGCGTGTCGCAGGGCATCGAGCGGTCGCGCAATATGAAACACCGCCGCGTGCTGCTGCGTTCGATCCGTGAGAACGTCGAAGAACTGACGGGCGAAGCGGTTGAGCTGGAAAACAACACGGTCGCTAAGTCCAAGTCCCCGGCGACAGCGACTCCGGTCGTGACCCCCGTGACCACGATGACGATTGGCCCGCTGACGATCTACCCGGGCCGCTACCAGATTTCGGTGGGCGACCAGCCCATCGACCTGACGCCGACCGAATTCGATCTGCTGCTGTACCTGGCGGCGCATCGGGGCCGCGTCGTGCCGTGCTCGGAGCTGGTGCGCGAGGTGCGCGGCTATACGCTGGAGGAGCACGAGGCCCGCGAGGTGATCCGCCCGCACATCAGCAACCTGCGGCGCAAGCTGAAAGCCTCCGGGCAGAACCCGAATATCATCGTGAACGTCCGCGGCATTGGCTATCGCCTGGCCGAAACCTCCTGATCCTTGCTGCACTCGCATTGAAGCCCATAACGTCCACCCCGTGTGGACGTTATCATTTCCGCCGCCGATGTGAAAAACTTGCACCACAGAGGACACAGAGTACACAGAGGAAAAAATGAGAGAGGAAGAGCGGTTGAACCGGATCACTGGCTTGGTGATCGGCGCGGCGATTGAAGTCCACCGCCATTTGGGTCCCGGCCTGCTGGAATCCACCTATGAAGCCTGTCTCGTTCACGAATTGGCACAGCGCGGCTGCACGGTGGAGCAGCAGAAACCCCTGCCTTTGGTGTATAAAGGAATACGGTTAGAATGTGGCTACCGGATCGACCTGCTCGTCGATGGGCTGGTCGTCGTGGAAGTCAAGGCGGTGGACGATCTCGCTCCGATCCATACCGCCCAACTGCTGTCCTATTTGCGCCTTTCGGGCTGCAAAGTCGGGCTGCTGATCAATTTCAACGTCGAAGTACTGAAGGATGGCATCCGCCGTTTAGCGAACTGAACTTTTTCTCGTTCTTTCTCAGTTTTTTCTCTGTGCCCTCTGTGTCCTCTGTGGTGCGATGTTTTTAAAGGTGGGGATGTATGCCGTTTACGCCAGAACAACTTGACGCCATTCAAATCCAGGACCGTCACCTGATCGTCACGGCGGGGGCGGGCAGCGGCAAGACCCGCGTGCTGGTCGAACGCTTCCTGGCGCTGCTGGATCGCCACCCGGACTGGGCGCTGCCGTCCATCGTCGCCATCACCTTCACCGAAAAAGCCGCGCGCGAGATGCGTGACCGGGTCCGCGCTGCTATCGAGGATCGCCTGCGGGCGGCGGTCGAGTCGGGCGACGAACCGGCGCTGGTCCGCTGGCTGGATCATCAAGCCGCCCTGACGCGCGCCCGGATCGGCACCATTCACGGGTTATGCGCGGCGCTGCTGCGCGCCAATCCCGCCGAGGCGCGGCTCGATCCGGCCTTCGAGGTGCTGGACGAAAACGAAGCCGCCCTGCTGCGCGATGACGCCGTCGAGGCGGCACTGGCCCGGTTGGCCGATCACCCGGCGGGGGCGCTGCTGGCGGCTTATGATCTCCGCCAGGTGCGCGAGGTCTTGGCCGCTCATGCCGGGCTGAGCCAGTCCGGCGACGTGCTGCGCGCGCTGGACGGCACGGCGGAAGATCTGCTCGCCCGCTGGGAAGGGCAGTGGGCGGACGTGAATCAAACCCTGCTGGACGAAATCCGCGCCGAGCTGCGCCCGCTGCTGGACGCCTTCACGCCGGACGATCTGCCGCGCGGCGACCGGATCGCCGATCACTGGCGGACGGTGCTCGCGGCGCGCAATACGCTGCTGGACGGCGATCTCGAGGCGGTGTTGGCGGCTGCGGCGGCGCTGGATGCGCAGGTCAATCTGCGCGGCGGATCGGCCAAAGCCTGGGGCGACGAGGAGTTGTTCAGTGCCGCCAAGGAGCAGTTGAAGGCGCTGATGAAGCTGATCCGCGCCCTGCCGGACGATCTGCTGCCGCGTCCCGGCGCGGACGATGCCGAGGCCGCGCGCTGGATGCTGCGCTGGCGCGACGCGATCCGGCTGGCGGCGGACGTCTACACCCAGATGAAGCGGGATCGGAGCGCGCTCGATTTCGACGATCTCGAAGCGCGGGCGCGCGATCTGCTCAACCAGCATCCTGCCGTCGCCGCGCGCTACGCTGATCCTCACACCGGAGAGTTCAAGCACCTGCTGGTCGATGAATTTCAGGATACCAACCAGGCCCAGCGCGAGATCGTCTACCGGCTGGCGGGCGTCGATCAGCCGGGATCGGAGGGGCGGCTGTTCGTGGTGGGCGATCCCAAGCAGAGCATCTACGCTTTTCGCGGCGCGAACGTCAGCGT
>CAYRWY010000290.1:0-7810 GCA_964427955.1 uncultured Anaerolineaceae bacterium | reverse complement strand
GGACCAACTCGCCGGTTTCAGGATCGACGGTGTAGTTGGCGCGGTTGCCGCTCTCGCCAAAGGTTTCGGTGAGCGGCTGGCCGTCCGGGCCGTATTCTGCCGGACCGCCGCCGACGTGACGTGTCCCGAAGACCTGAATCCATTCTGCGGTCGAGAGATCAACCCGCTGGTCGCCTTGCGGAGACAGGTAACGGTAGAGCAGCGGGTCCCAGCGGCCAAACAGGCCGGTGCTGGTATCCCAGGCTTCGCCGCCTGGGACAGTCCCTGCGGTGGTCAGCGCGCTGAGACCGACATCGGTGTGGAAGCTGTGTTGGGCGATGAAGGCAGTATCGTGGCAGCCGCCGCACGTTTCCATCGTGGAGACCGCGTTACCGGACTCCAACACGTTCTCGCCGTTTGCATCCAGCAGAGGAAAGGTGGGGTGCATAGGCGAGCCTTGGGCCTCGGCGTGCTGGCGAACGGTGAGGAACAGCGCAGCCATCAGCAGTCCCACCGCCAGCGCCACCAGACCTGGCAGGTATTTCATGGTTTTCACGTGGGGGATAGACATAAATAGTCGCTCTTATGGATGAGTTACTTCGCCAATAGTCCCTGGGCTTCACGTCCACCCCAGTGGATCGGATCGCCGTAATAGCCCAGCGCCCGCCAATCGATACGCCCGGTGTCGCCGTGACAGTCGTTGCATTGCAGGGCCTCGGAAGCCGGTACGACCATGTGGCTGAGGTTCCAGTACATTTCGGTTGGCGCGAAGCCATACTGCCCGCTGTAGTCCAGGCCGGTGACTTCGGAGCCGAGCCGGGCTGCCTGGTCCCAGTTGAACTCGGTCCAATAGCCTCCCTCGCCGACGGTCTTGGGCACCAGGAGGTAGTTGTTGACCGAGTCGTAGATCTGCTTGGCGCGGTGAATCTTGAACGGCCACAGCAGCGCCGCCGGATCGGAGACACTGCCGAGCGGCGTGTTGATCGACGTCGTCTCGGTGGGATCGATGGGATCGCCGAGCAGGTAGCGGGTGATCGACCCGTTATACCACGCGTATTCGGGCATGAAGTTGCTTTCGTAGACGAAGCTGCCCTTGATCTTGAGGTACTCGTGCGGGTCTTCTTCGATATCCTGACCGGCAGTGGACCAGTCCCACGACATCTTGGTCGGCTCGCGCGTGGCGCCGAGCGGGATATGGCAGGTCTGGCAGGCGACGGTATCCAGATGGGCCGTGATGCGCGTGTCTTCATGCACGTCGGTGCTGTGGCAGTCGGTGCAGTACACCTGGTTGGCCTGATCCACGCTGACCGACATCGCCCGGCCCTGGATCTGGTGATCCGCGGTCTGGTGGCAGTCGATGCACACCATGTTGTTCTGGCCCATGTGCACGTCTTCCTGGCTGGACGGGTAGTACAGGCTTTCGTCCATATCCCCGTGCTTCACGCCGTTGCCGCCGCCGCCGTCGAAGTGACAGCGTCCGCAGTTTTCGCGCGAAGGAGCGGCCACACTCTGGGCGACGGACACCAGGTCAACGCCCTCCGCGGGAAGGCCCGCGCTGGCTTTGGTGTAGGTGCCGGTTTGTTCGTGGCAGACCAAACAATCGACATTGGACTGGTTCGAAAAATCGAAACTGGCATCCTCCCACCCGTACCCGGCGTGGCACTTGGTGCAGCCCGGCCAGTTCGACTGGATGCCGATGCAAAAATTGTTGATCACGTTCGCTTTGCCGGTCGAGATCGGCTCGTCACGCCCTTCCACCGTCACCGCCGGAGCCTGCCAGGTCCAGTGCGTGGTCTGCATCACCTGGTAGGCGGCGTTTTTGTGGCACGAGAGGCAGGCCAACGTGACCTCGCTGCCCGTCGCGAACGGTCCCTTGATCAGGTTGGTGTGATCGGTATGGGGAGCACGCTTGGGCAGGTGATCCGAGGGGGAGTCTGGGGTGTCTTTGTCAGGGGCGACGGCGAGAATCACCGGCACGACGATCAGCAGTGCCGTGACCACCAGACCCGCAATCCAGATATATTTGAAATTTTTCATAAGGGCTATCCTATTCAAGCGCAACCGCTTGACGCTCTACCGTATCACGTAGGAGCTGGCGCATAATGTCCAGAATGGCAATGATGCGCGGATCGGCCAGGTGGTACGTGACCGTGGTTCCGTCGCGTTCTGCCGTGACCAGAGACCGCTGGCGCAGAAGGGCCAGATGGCGGGAAATGGTGGGCTGCGGGGTGTCCAGGGCTTGCGCCAGGGCGGTGACGTGATAAGGATGATCGCTGAGCGCATACAGAATCTGGATGCGCTTGGGGTCGCTGACCGCCTGGCAGATGTTGAGGTGGAGCAGGTTGATTTCGTCGATGGGAATAATCGGCACGCGGAATACCTCCAATTATTCGCATATGCGAATATATGAAGAGTATATTCCGGAGCCAGCCTGCGCTCTAGAGAAATTCCGCACTAACTGGGTGTGACGAATGTCACAAGTTATCCACTGTCGCGCAGAAGTTCGGCGGCCACTTCTTCCACGGAGCGCGCTGTACCACGTGTGCGGGCGGCGATCAGAAGATCGGGGGGGAGTTCTGCCGACAGGTCCTGGATCAGTCTGGTCGCCCGGTCGCGGAGCATCTGCCAGGTGGCCGGGTGCTGTACGGTCAGAGTGAGCAGTTCGACCGCGCGCTCCGGGTGGCCGGTTTGGGCAAACCACATCCCGAAACCGATCAGGTAGCGCACTACAAACATGATCGATTGGCTTTCGGTTGCTAGCCGGAGCGCCGCCTGAAAATTCACCCTGGCCTCCGCCATGTCGCCGCGCAGCCGGGCGGCTTCGCCCAGAAAATAGAGACTGGCGCTGCGCCCCCAGGGGCTTTCCGTCACCTCGAAGGTCGCCAGGCTTTCGCGCGCAAAACGTTCGATTTCTTCGGTGTTTCCAGCATCCAGCGCGATTTGGCAGCGGAGGATGCGCAGCCAGGCCGCCCCTTCGGTCGAGTCGATTTCCCTAAAAGCACTCAAACTCTGTTCGAAATAGTGCAGGGCGGTGGTCGTATCTCCCTCACTCAGCGCGATTTCAGCCAATTGGGCGAGCAGGTAGGCCATGCGATCCCGGTTGCCGTACTCGCGTGCTACGCGGCTGCATTCCGCGACGGTTTCCCTGGCCTCCTGGTGGCGCCCCTGCCAGGTTTGCAACTGCGCGATCCGGCTCAGACACCACGCAACTCCCGATCGATCTCCGACCGTTTCGGCCAGGGCACTCGCTTCGCGGAAAAGCTGTTCGGCTTCAGGATAGTGACCCAACGTGTAGGCCACTTCGCCCAGCATGTCGATGTCGATTTCTTCGCCCCATTGATCGCCGATGGATCGGCTGATCGCCAGGCTTTGCTGGTAAAGCTCATAAGATTGATCGTAGTGGACTGCATGGTGCGCAACATCGCCCAGCAGATGCAGGGCGCGCCCGATACCCCATTGATCGTGCTGGGCTTCAGAGATCGCGAGGACCTGACGGGCCAGGGCCTCGCTGGTCGGATAATCCTTGATGGGAAAAATGCTCAGATCGCATAGGATAATCAGCGCGGTGGTTACTTCCGGCTCCCGCAAGGTGGACAAGACCGGCAGCACTTCCCAATACTGCGCCGCGGCTTCGGCATTCTGGCTCAGTTCACGCAGGGCCAGGGCATGACTGATTTTGACGTAGGCCAGCAGCAGGCGTTCTTCGTCGGTCAAATTGTCCAACGTTTCAAGATAATGGGCCGTACCGCCGAACATTTCGCTGCTTTCTTTCAAGCGGCTGCGCATCAGGTAGAACAACGCGAGACCCCGTAACAGCTTGCGCACCGGCCCGGGATCGCGGCGTCCCACGGCGAACATCCACGCCGCGCGAATATTGTCGATTTCGGCTTCGATTTCGTTCAGGGTGCGCACCTGCGCCCGGCTCTTGAGGGCGGGTACGCGCTCATGCACGAACGCTGCGTAGTAATTCGCGTGCCGGTCGTAAGTCTGGTCACGCGTGGCTGGGCTTTCGTCGAGTCGTTCGCGCGCAAACTGCCGCAGCAGCTCGTGCATGGCGTAGGAATCGTTGTCACGGTGCAGCAGCGACCGGTTGACCAGGGCCAGCAGCACCGGCAGCGGTGCTTCCGTGACTGCCTGGGCCGCTTCCCGCCGAAATTGGCCCTGAAAGACCGCCAGTTTACTCAAGGCCATCTGCTCGACCGGGGAGAGGCGCTCCCAGGTGGATTGGAAGACGGCTCGCACGCTGCGATGCCGGGCGGGCAGGTTGCGCAGCGAGGCCGCTAGAAAATCCAGCGAGCGCTCAATTTCCTGGGCGATTTCGCGCGGGGAGAGCATGGGCAGCCAGGCTGCTGCCAGTTCCAGCCCCAGCGGCATCCCCTCCACCAGTTGGCAGATGCGCAGGACGTCGGGGGTATTGTCGTCAGTCAGCGTAAAGTCGGGGCGCACCCGGTGGCCGCTGTGCACCAGCAGTTGTACGGCGTCCTGGTGGCTCAGGCCGTGCAGCTCGTAGATCCACTCTTCTTGAAGTTGCAGGCGCTCGCGCGAGGTGGTGATGATCTTGACCTGGGGCGCATGAGACAAGATTTCCGTGACCAGGTCGGCCCCATCGAGCAGGTGCTCGAAGTTGTCCATCACCAACAGCATGTGTTTTTCGTTCAAGTAGCTCAGCACGTGCAGTTTCGGATCGCCTTCGCGCTGGGCGAAGAATTGTAGGGCATCGGCCAGCGCCGAGACCAGGTATTCAGCCCTGCTGACCGGGGCCAACGGCACGAAGTAAGCTCCATCCCGGTAGTGGTCCGCCACCTCGGCGGCGGTTTGTAGCGCGAGGCGGGTCTTGCCGATGCCACCCTGCCCGATCAGGCTTAGCAGGCGGCAAGCAGGATCGCCGATCAGCTTTTTCAACTCGTCCAGTTCGCGTTCCCGGCCAATGAACGGCGTATTCTGGATTGGGAGATGCCCGGACGCAGCCGAAGATGTGGCTGCCGGTGCACGCGGCGGTAGAGGGGAAGCGACCTGCCGCTCCTGAATGGCGTGAAAAAGTTCCCGCGTTTCTGCGTCGGGTTCAGTGCCCAACTCGTGAGCCAGCAAGGCGGCACCCTGCTGGTACTGGCGCAGCGCGGCGGACCACTGCCCGGTCCAGGCGTACAGGCGCATCAACTGGCGGTGGGCCGGTTCGTGCAAGGTATCCAGTGCCAGCCGCCGCTGGGCGTAAGGGATGGCCGTTTCGAAGTGCCCCAGGCTTACCTGGCCCTCTACCAGGTCATCCAGCGTTTGGCCGAACTGCTGGCGGAGGCGCTCGCGCTCGAAAAACTGCCATTCGTCGAAGGCCGGGCTATCGGGCAGCATGAACCCGGCCAAAAAATCATCCTGATACAGCGCGGCGGCTTCGGCCAGCCCGGCGACCCGGAACCGCGGATCGCCGGTTGCCGCGTCTCTCAGCCGGGCCTCGAAGTGGCAGGCATCCACCCACAGCGCACCCGCCGGGTCTAATTCCACGACCTCTCGATCCGCCGTGATCCAGGTCTCTCCCAGGGCTTTGTTGAGCGTCCACAAGGCCGTGCGCAGGTAGGCGTAGGCCCGGCCCGGCTCGACGTCGGGCCATAACAGAGTGGCCAACACTTCCCGGCTGTGGGCCTGGCGGGTCATGGCAAGATAAGCCAGCAGCGCCAGCGCCTTACGGCGGCTGATTTCGACGGGCTGATCGTCGATCTCGACGCGTGGCAGACCTAGCAGGTAAATCTTGAGGCGAGACATCCCCCGTTCCTTTTCCTGATGCGGCAGCGTGTTCAGAATACCACAGAAATGCCCTTGAGACGCTTTTTGAGACGCGGGCTGACACGCTGCTGAGACCTCCGGCGCCTATGATGAGAGTGTAAATGGGAGGTAGCCATGTTAACTCAACTGGCAGTTCGTAACACCCTCATCAGTGGGATGGATCGGTCGGATACGGTGGAACCCTACGCGCAGCGCCTGTTTGACCGCGCGGTGTGGGAATTTCGCCGCCACAAGCTGGGAGCCACGCTGACCGGACACCAGCGGCGGCTGATGGCACTGCATAACCTTCAGGTGACGCTCGATCACCGCTACGAGGTGGGGACACGGATCGTCGCCCTGGATCAGATTCGGGGCAGCGTCGATAAAGCGGACGACTTTGACATCGACTTCTATCCGGCGCAGGAACGTACCGAGAATCGTTGGGTACAGATCGCGACGGCATTTCTACGCGGGAATACCCTGCCGCCCGTTGAACTGCTCCAGGTGGGCGAGATCTATTTTGTGGTGGACGGCCATCACCGGATTTCAGTGGCCCGGATGTTGAAACACACCCATATCGACGCCCTAGTCACCGTGTGGGAGACGAAGTAGAACAAGCCGCCGCGCGGCGGCTCTCTTACGTTACGCGATCTGGACTGTCATCTCCCAGGTGACCGGCTGGCCAGGGTTCAGCAGGGGGACGCGCCGGTTGGCGTACGCCCCGGCCAGGCTGTCATAGTAACCGGTCGCCGGTTCGAGCGCCGCGGTCGGCACGGCGTTGAACATCCCCTCATCCACCCAGATTCCCAGGTAGGGCACTTGGGCTGTATCCCATGCGAGCCGCAGCCAGGGTCCCGTGGGTGTCTCGTGCAGCCCGGACCACGCCACCGGCTGATCCGGCAGGGTGTAGAACTTGCGGCAGCGGTGCGCCGTGGCCGGCGCGACGGCGTCGATTGAGCGCGGCTCGCCGTGTTGGGTGGTCGCCTGTGGCCAGTCGAAAAGCTGGCCGGGGGCGCCCCATTCGGGAATGTCGGTCACGTTCACCACCTGCTGGACCGGAAGCTGAATCCGGGTTTGCGGTGTGACGCAAAACTGCGGATGGGCGGCCCACAGGCCGAAAAACGGGGCATCCCCGGTGTTGATCACCGCATAACTCAGCCGCAGCGTGTGATCGTCACTCAGCGTCATGGCGCGCGTCAGCCGGTAGGGAAGAGCACGGCCATTCACGCCCAGTTCGAGCACGCCCGCGTCGGCCCGGATCAGGTCCCACGGCAGCGCCCACACTTCCCCGTGATCGGGCAGCCTGGCCCCGGCGTAAGGTCCGGCTGCCGGATACGCGCAGGCGTTGATGGTGGGAAACATCTCGTCCCAGCCGCTCATATCCTGGTCCACGAACACGGCGCCGTAAGTGATGGGCTTGGGCGGACGGCTGCCCGGCGGGATCAGCCATTCGTGCCCCGCTTTTTTGTCGAAAATCGAGACGATCTTGGCGCCCAGCTCCGGCACGGTGACGACGCGCAGCGCAGGAGTGTCCAATGCCCAGGCGGGCAGCTCATGCCAGGTGGTTTGCGATATGCTCATGAGATTGTGCCTTTAAGAGGGGCCTGCGATCCACCGCCACACCCACGCCAGGGACTGCACGTCGGCGCGCTGGTACCGGCAGGCACGCGTTAACGCTTCCAGATTATCGTGTTGGAGCCAGGCCTGGTAATCCAGGTAGGCGGCGAACCAATCGGCGTAACCGCTCCAGGGAAAGCCGAGGTAGGGGGCCACGGCCTTGATGGACGTGCTGCTCAACGGTAGGCTGACCGTGTGTTTCAGCGTGGCGTGCAGATCGTGAAAGCGCGGCTCAAGCTGGTCGCGACACGGCTGCGGCGCGGTGCTGCGCAGCATCCCGGCATCGTAGCCGGTCCAGTGGTAGATTGGGCTGTCCTCCCCGGCCAGGGCCGCCGCGAAGGTCGCCCAGGCCGCATCACTGTCGGGCACCAGCGTGATCACCTGGCCGTCGAGCAGCGTCAGGGGTTCGGGCTGCCGGACGGGAGCTACCAGGGCGATGGCGCTGTTTCCCTGAATATCG
>CAYRWY010000289.1:0-7811 GCA_964427955.1 uncultured Anaerolineaceae bacterium | reverse complement strand
ATAGTGTTTTCGTTCCCTTTCAGGCAGATCGTCTAATAATCCACAGTATAGCCAGGGGAAGATAAATAGGCGAGACTCAATTTCGGTCCAGGCCGGATTCGAAAGAATCTGATTTTCCACCTCAGGTCCGGTCTACGGCCCGACCGTCGTTTGGGCGGAGGCCCCGGTGCTCGACGTGACCACGATCGTACACGGGCAGCCCGTCAGACTGAAAACAATCTGGTAGACCTTGCCGGTCCGCTGCATGAGTCCGCCGGGAGAAGCCGTCAACGTCACATCCGGATCGACACCGCCGTTGTAGGTGGCCCTGAGATGTACTGTCCGGTCGCTGGGAGTGTAGTGCGCGCTGGTAATGACCACGACCGCGCACGTGTCGCCCGGCAGGTCGGCCCCTAGATAAGAGCCTACCTGGCAAAACACATTGCGGGTGGTTGGTCCCAGGACGACCAGAATAACAATGACGACGACCGCGACCAGCACCAAGATCAGCGCATACTCGACCAGACCTTGACCTCGTTCGTTCATGGGATGAGTCCGAATCTCTATGGATGTCTCCTATACCGTGTTCGGGGCTTGAATCTAACACCCAGCATGGGAACGCTATATATAGTGCCTTTTTTCACAATTAAACCTGCTGCAAGGCAGACGTCAGCCAAACGTCATTGGCGAGAGATGAGGCGCGGGCTATAATTCGCTCCCACACTAGAGAGAGGCGCTTCTCTCCCTTCTCAGACGCACTATGGTGAATGGAGCCATGACCGACTATAAAAAGCAACTTCTTGATCGTTTGAACAACCGCACGGCCAAAATCGGCGTGATCGGGATGGGGTACGTCGGGCTGCCGCTCGCCGTGGAATTTGCGCGGGTCGGCTACCACGTCGTGGGCGTAGACATTCTTCAAGACAAAGTTGATAAGCTGAATGCCGGCGTGAGCTACATCCCCGACGTGCCGACGGAATGGCTCGCCCCGCTGGTTCAGAGCGGGCACATGCGTGCCACCTCTTCCTTCGAGGCCCTGCGCGAGGTAGACGTGGTGAGCATCTGCGTGCCGACCCCGCTCCTCAAGACCAAAGACCCAGACATGAGCTTCGTCATTGCCGCTGCTGACGAAGTGGAAAAGATCTGTCACCCTGGCATGTTAGTGGTGCTGGAGAGCACGACCTATCCCGGCACGACCGACGAAGTCATCATCCCCCGCCTGGCAGGCAAAGGGTTGAAGATTGGCGAAGATGCTTTCGTGGCGTTCTCTCCGGAACGGGTCGATCCCGGCAACCCCACCTACGGCGTGCGCAACACCCCCAAAGTAGTCGGCGGCGCCACTCCGGCCTGCGTGGAAGCGGTCCGCACCCTGTACGCCCCGGCGGTCGAGCGCGTCGTCACCGTCTCTTCGACGGCTGCCGCCGAAATGGTCAAGCTGCTCGAAAACACCTTCCGCGCCGTGAATATCGGGTTGGTCAACGAAATGGCGATCATGTGCAACCGGCTGGGCGTGGACGTCTGGGAAGTGATCGAAGCGGCCAGCAGCAAGCCGTTCGGCTTCATGCCCTTCTATCCGGGGCCGGGCCTGGGCGGGCACTGCATCCCGATCGATCCGCTCTACCTCAGTTGGAAGCTGCGCTCGCTGAACTACACCGCGCGCTTCATCGAACTCGCCAGCGAGATCAACACCTCGATGCCCTACTACGTGGTCACCCTGGTGATGAATGCGCTCAACGACGACGGCAAAGCGCTGAAAGGCGCCAAAATCGCGATCCTGGGCATGGCCTACAAGCGCGACATCGACGATCTGCGCGAATCGCCCGCCCTGGACATCTACGAACTGCTCGAACAGAAGGGCGCGCACGTCACCTTCAACGATCCCTACACGCCGCAGGTGCGCTTCTCCGGCAACCGGCTGGCCCAAAGCTCGGAAATCACGGCGCAATGGCTGGCGGCGCAGGACTGCGTCGTCATCGTGACCGACCACTCGACCTACGATATCGATTTCATTCTGGCGAATGCCAAACTGGTGGTCGATACGCGCAACAAAACCAAAGGCCGCCAGGGTAAAGCGCGCGTCGTGCGGCTGTAAGATGCGCCTTTTCGTCGCTTCCGGCATCTTTCACCCGGAGCCAGGTGGGCCTGCTACCTACCTGTACCGTCTGCTCCCCGAAATTCTGGCACGCGGACACACCGTCCGCGTGCTGGCGTTTGGGGACCCATCGACCGAGGGCTATCCTTATCCCGTCCACCGCATTCCCCGCCGCGCCCTGCCCGTGCGGATGCTGGATTACGCCTGTGCCGCCCGTGAGGAGATGAACCGCGCCGACCTGGTCTTCGTCAACAGCCTGGGATTGCCGCTGTACGGGGGGCGTGGCCGACCGCGCGTGCTCAAGGTGGTGGGCGACCTGGCCTGGGAGCGCGCCGTCAACAAGGGCTGGATTCCGCCCACCGAAGACATCGACGCATTCCAGACCGGGCGCTATGCCAACCGCGTGCGGCTGATCCAGGCCCTGCGGGCACGCGAAGTACGGCGCATGGACCGGGTGATCGTGCCGAGTCGCTACCTGCGCGACATGGTGATCGGGTGGGGCGCGGCGCCGGAGCGCGTGCAGGTGATCTACAACGCCCTGGAACCGGAAGCCGCCGCCAGCACGCTCAGTCCCGCTGAAGCCCGCGCGGCCTTGAAGCTGGACGCCGGTCCGCTGCTGTTGGCTCCGGCCCGGCTGACCGCCTGGAAAGGGATCGATCACCTGATCCGGGCGCTCCAACGTCTGCCCGGCGTGCGGCTGATCGTCGCCGGAGATGGGCCGGAAGAAACCCGGCTGCGGGCGTTGGCGGAAACCGAATCTTTGACAAACCGGGTAACTTTTTTGGGACGGGTGCCGCGTAAGACCCTGGCGGTCTATTATCGGGCGGTTGATTACACGGTCCTCTATTCAGGTTACGAAGGGCTGTCCCACACCCTGCTCGAATCCCTGCTGGCGGGAACCCCGGTGATCGCCAGCGACAAAGGCGGCAATCCCGAGGTGGTCACGCACGGTGTCAACGGGCTGCTGGTGCCTTACGTCGATCCCGACGCCCTGGTCGAGACGCTGCGGGCGGCGTTCGCGGGCGACACGCGCGCGCGGTTGGCCGCCCACACCGCCGAAGGACTGGAACGTTTCCAATGGGAGACAATGGTCAACACCACCCTGCACCTGCTGGAGAGCTTATGCGAGTCCTGATGATCAGCCTGGACGCCAGCCTGCTCGGCGATCCGCATGGCAACACCATCCAGCGGCACATGGAATACGCGCGGCGGATCGGGGAACTGGTGATCGTCACCTACAACCCGGCGTCACAGCCCAAGACCGTCCAGCAGTTTTCCGATCACCTGACCGTCTATCCCACCAACACCCGCCCGGTGCTCTTTCCCTGGCAGGCGTACCGGCTGGCCGCCCGCTTGCAGCGCGCGCACCCGGCGGACGTGGTGACGACGCAGGACCCCTTCGCGACCGGGTTCGTCGGGACCCTGTTGAAATGGCGCTTCAAGCTGCCGCTCAACGTGCAGAGCCACAGCCATTTTTTCGAGAATCCCGACTGGCTGGCCGAGCGCCCGCTGCGGAACCGGCTGCTTTACACCCTGGCCGGTTTCACCATCAAGCAGGCCGATACCAACCGCGTGCTCTCGGAACGTGAAAAGGCGATCTACGTCAAGCGCGGGGTGCCGCCGGAGCGCGTCCTGGTGTTGACAGCGCCTACCCCGGTCAATCGCTTCGCCCCGCCGGTGCCGGAAGCCGAACGGATTGCCCTCCGTGCGAAATTAGGGATAGCGGCGGACGCCCCGATGCTGCTCTGGGTAGGATTTCCGGCGGAATTCAAACATGTCGATCTGCTGCTCGACGCTTACCGGCTGGTCCAGGCCGCCCGGCCTGAGACAAAACTAGTGCTCGCCGGAGATTTCAGCACGCGGCCCCAGTTCGTGCAGCGCGCGACGGCAGCCGGAGTCCTTTTCGCCGGGCGGGTGCCGCACGAACAGCTCCCGGCTTACTACCAGATCGCGAGTCTCTACGTGCACAGCTCACGCTACGAAGGCGTGGCGCGCGTCCTGATGGAAGCGTTAGCGGCGGGTGTGCCGGTGGTTTCGACCGATCACCTGGGCGCGGACGAGGTCGTCCGGGACGGCGTGACAGGGCGGCTCACCCCCCACACCGCGCAGGCGCTCGCCGCCGCTGTGCTGGAACTACTCGACGAGCCGGCTCGCGCGCGGGCGATGGGCGCTGCTGGGCAGCGGGATGTGCTGGAACGCTTCGATTACGAGCGCCAGGTCGAACGCGTCGTGGAGACGTACCGGGTCACGCTCGCTCTGGCACGCGGGAGGTCGTCCTGATGCGCTGGCTGCTGATCACTCGTAAGCTCGATCCGCAAGACGATCACGTCGGGTTCGTCATGCGCTGGGTAGAAACCCTGGCCGCGCGGCTGGATCACCTGGACATCATCTGCCAGGAAACCGCCCATCCGGCCCTGCCGCCCAACGTGACGGCGTACAGCATGGGCAAAGAATCCGGCACGGGACGGCTGGCGCAGGCGCGGAAATTCGTCCGGCTGCTGCGCACCCTGACGCCGCGGGCCGACGCCGTGCTCTGCCACATGATCCCGCGCTACGTGCTGTTTGCCGCACCGTGGACCCGGCTCCACCACAAGCCGCTGCTGTTCTGGTACACCCACCGGCAGATCAGCCCGGAACTGCGCGTGGCCAACCGCCTGGCAACCCGGATTCTGACCGCGTCCCCCCACAGCTATCCCCTCCCCACGGACAAGCTCACGGTGATGGGGCACGGCGTCGATACCAGCCTGTTTGCTTCCGTCGAAGCCGAAAACACCCCGCCGGAGATCATCCTGGTAGCACGGCTGGCTCACATCAAGCGCCAGGATAAACTGATCCGCGCGGCTTCACAGGCGATGGCCCGCGGCGATCTGCCACCGTTCCGCGTGGTGCTGGCCGGAGGACCGGTGGAGAACGAGCCGGGCTACCGCGCCCAGTTGGAAGCTCTCGCGCGGCAGCTCGATCCCGCACCCAGCGTCGAATTCACCGGCCCGCTTCCTCACGCCGGGGTGGCAGCCCGGCTGCGCCAGAGCGCGATCACCATCAACCTCAGCCCGCCGGGATTGTTCGACAAGTCCGCGCTGGAAGGGATGATCGCGGGCAAGCCCACCCTGGTGACGAATGCCGACTTTCTGCCGCTGCTGGGCGACGACGCCGATCTGCTCTACCTGCCCGACGACGCCCGCGACGACGACCTGGCGGATCGCCTGGCCCGGCTGCTGGCCATGCCGCCGCAGGAGCGGATCGCGTTGGGCGCTCAACTGCGCGAGCGTGCCCTGGCGGCTCACGCCCTGGAGGGACTGATGGAGCGGATGGCGGCACTGATCAAGACTTCTCCGGCGAAAAAACGGCTGGTCTACGTCGCCAACAACCGCCTGCCGACCGAAAAGGCGCACGGGCTGCAAATCGCGCAGATGTGCGAAGCCCTGGCCGACAACGGTGATGAGGTCACGCTGGTCACGCCGCGCCGGGTCAACACGCCCGAGATGGCGAACATCGGCTCGCTGTGGGAACACTATGGGATCGCGCAGAATTTCGATTTTCGCCGCCTGCCCTGCCTCGATCTGCTGCCGCTGTTCCCGCGCTACAGCGCCGCATTTTTGCTTCAGACCTTCACGTACCTGCTGGCGCTGATCGGCTGGCTGCTGCCGCGCCGGGTGGACGTGCTGTACACGCGCGACCTGTTCTTAGGGGCGGCGCTCAGACTGACCCGCCCGCGCACCCGGCTGGTGTACGAGGTACACCAGGTCCACCAGTCGGCCCCCGGACGGCGGCTGCAAGGCTTTCTGGTCCGGCACGCTTACGTCGTCCCGATTACGGCGCACCTGGCCGAAAAGATGCGGGCGCTGGGTGCGACGCGGGTCCTGGTAGCTCACGACGGCGTGCGGGCGGCCCGTTTCGAGCACGTGCCAAACCAGGCTGCCGCGCGCACGGCTTTGAGCCTCCCGCTTGACGCCTTCCTGGTGGGTTATGTGGGACGGCTGCATACGATGAATATGTCAAAAGGTCTAGACAGCGTGGTTAAGGCCATCGCAGAAGTTACGCAAACTGGAGCAGCCATTGATATGTTACTGGTTGGTGGACCTGAATCAGGCATTGCAGAGATACGCTCGCTGTGGAGCGAGTGTGGGTTGCCCTTAGCGCGGCTTCACACAGTGGGTCAGGTCAGCCCGGAGGTCGTGCCGCGCTACTTGGCAGCGCTAGATGTAGGCACGCTGCCGCTGCCCTGGACGGAGCATTTCGCCTATTATGCTTCAGCTCTTAAACTGTTTGAATATATGGCGGCAGGCTGTGTGGTGCTGGCATCCGATCTGCCAAGCACAGCCGAAGTCGTATATAATGACGTGTCGGCACTCCTGGTTCCGCCGGGCGATGTCACAGCACTGGCTGGGGCAATTCGGCGACTCTATGAGGATCGCGATCTCTGCTTGCGGCTGAGTCAGCAGGCACAACAGGACGTGCAGCACTATACCTGGCAAGCGCGGGCGTCACGTATTCGGGAGTTTCTTGGGGAACACTAATGCGCATTGCATTTTTAGCACCAGAATTAAGCACACTTTACGGATGGGCACGCTACGCCCTGGAATTGACCAATGCCCTCAGCGCCCAGGGGGTCGAGGTCGTGGTGCTGGCCCAGCGCGGCAAGACGCTGCCCCCTGAGCCGGTCACGTTGGCCGACTTTCGCCCGGTGCTGCCCCAGCTTTTCCCGCCGATCCGCTGGTTTCTCCCGCGCTCGCTGATGGCGGTGCCTGCCGTACACCGGGCTATCGCGGACTGTGACCTGGTACACGCCGTGGCCGAACCGTTCACGCTGGCCTCCGTCCTGACCGCGGGGCGGCGCCCGGTGGTCACGACCGCTCATGGAACCTATCTCCCCCAAAACGTCCGGCGGCGGCTGAGCGGCCCGCTCTACCGCCAGGTCTACCGCCGCGCCCACCTGGTCGCGGTCAGCCAGTACACGGCGGCCCAGGTCCAGGAGGCGCTGCCGGGCGTGGACCTCACGGTCATTCGCAACGGGGTGCATTTCGCCCGCTTTCAAGAACCCGTCCCGCCGCCCGCCAAACGGGGACCGACCGTGCTGGCGTCGGGCGGAGTCAAGGCGCGCAAGGGCACACATATCCTGATCGCCGCGCTGGCGCTGGTCCGAGCGCAGATCCCCGACGTGCAGTTGGTGATCACCGGCCTCCAGACCGATCCCGACTACCTGGCGATGATCCGGCGACGGATCGACGACGCGGGCTTGCAGGACTGCGTCCACCTCGCGGGGCTGGTCGATGAACAAACCCTGGTGGGCTGGTACCAGAACGCGGACGTGTTCGCGCTGCCGTCGCTGTCCATCGGCGGCAAGTTCGAGGGCTTCGGGCTGGTCTTTCTGGAAGCCAGCGCAGCCGGGCTGCCCGTCATCGGCACGACGGGGAGCGGGATCGAAGAAGCCATCCGCGACGGCGAAACCGGGCTGCTGATCCCGCAGGACAACGCGGTGATCCTGGCCGACGCGATCCTGCGCCTGCTCACCGACCCGGCGCTGCGGGCGCAGATGGGCGCCGCCGGGCGCCGCTATGCCTGCACCCAGGACTGGTCGGTCGTCGCCACGCGCATGATCGAGCTTTACCAACAGCTTTTATCCTGACAGCGGCGGCAGGGTGTGTTATTCTTAGGGGAGATTCAAACACACTCTGGAAACGCGCATAGCTATGGTTAAGCACATCGTCATTCTCAGTGACGCCCTGCCCCCTGAGACGCC
>CAYRWY010000288.1:0-7823 GCA_964427955.1 uncultured Anaerolineaceae bacterium | reverse complement strand
CTATCGATCCAACTCGCCCAACACGATGTCGATGCTGCCCAGGATGGCGACGACGTCCGCCACCTTGTGACCCTTGCACATTTTTTCCAGCGCCGTCAGGTTGATGAAGCTGGGGGCGCGGACGTGATAGCGCCAGGGATTCTGGCCGCCGTCGGACACGACGTAGTAGCCGAGTTCGCCTTTCGGATTTTCCGCCCGGCCATACGCTTCACCGGCGGGGACGCGCGGGCTGTGGTTGCTGCGCCCGGCGAAGAACGGCTGGCCCTGCGTCTCGTCGAGCAGGGGCAAAATCTGCTTGAGGATGCGGATGCTCTGCCACATCTCGTCCAGCCGGATCAGGTAGCGGTCGTAGATGTCGCCGTGATAGCGCACCGCGACGTCGAAATCGAGTTCGGGATAAATGCTGTACGGCTCGGCGCGGCGGATGTCGTAGGGGACGCCGCTGGCGCGCAGCACCGGCCCGGCGGCGCTGTAGGCGATGGCGTCCTCTTTGGTCAGGATGCCGACGCCAATGGCGCGGTGGGTGATGATCTCGTTGGTCGTCAGCAGGTCGTTGGTCTGCTCGATGGCGCGCGGCAGCCGTTCGTTGATCAGGTCGCGCAGGTACTGCATAGTGTTGAAATCGCGCACGCGGTCGTTGGTGAGGTTGGCCGTGCTTTTCAGGCTGGCGGGCAGATCGGCGGCGACGCCCCCGAAGCGCATGTAGTTGCACATCATGCGGCTGCCGGTCACGCCCTCGAAGAAGTCCAGGATCAGCTCGCGCTCGATGATGGCGTACATGAGCGGCGTGAAGTACGCGCCCAGGTCGTTGAGCAAAAAGCCAATCGCCACCAGGTGGTTCAGGATACGGGTGAGTTCGACCATCAGCACCCGGATCACTTCGGCGCGGCGGGTGGGAGCCTCGTAGCGCGCGCCGAGTGCCATCAGCTTCTCGACGCCCAGCGCGTAGCCCAGGTTGTTGGACAGGCTGCAAAAATAGTCCAGCCGGTCGGTGAAGGGCATGTTCTGGAGGAAGGTATTCCGCTCGCCGATCTTCTCGTGATTGCGGTGCAGGTAGCCCATCACCGGCTCCAGCGTGCGGATCGTCTCGCCGTCCAGGCTGACGACCATGCGGAACACGCCGTGCGTGCTGGGATGCTGCGGCCCCATGCTGACGACCACGCGCTCGGTCGCCAGGTCTTCGCTGACGTCCACACCCAGCGGGATGCCCTCGTACAGGGCTTTTTCGGCCTGGGATTCGTAGTTGTCCAGCGTGAACCCGGCGGGATATTTCACGTTTTCGCCGTAGGGAGTGCGCTCCTCGGCGCGGGAGACGTGGCCGTCCGGCCACCGGCTGTCAAAAGGTTTTTGGTCCTGTTCGTAATAAGCTTCTTTCCAATCTTTGCGCAGCGGGTGGCCCTCGAACCCTTCCCACATCAGGATGCGCGTCAGGTGAGGATGGCCCTCGAAGCGGATGCCCATCAGGTCATAGGCTTCGCGCTCCTGGAAGTCCGCGCCGGGCCAGACCGGGGTCAGGCTGGGCAGCGTCGCCACGTCGCGCGGGGTCTGCGCCTTGACGACCAGCGCCGGGCCGCCCGTGATCGGGTAGGCGTGGTAGACCATTTCCAGGTGATCGCCTTTGCCCAGGTAATCGACGGCGGCGGCGTTGGCGAGATAGTTGTAGCCGAGCGTGTCGCGGACGTAGCGCGCGACCTCGACCAGCCGGGCCGGGTCCACGATTACGCCGGAATAGCCGGGCCGGGCGTCACGCTGGACGGCGGGTCCGAACTGCTCGGCGAGCTGGGTGATCGCCTCCTCGACCGGGAGTACTTTTTCAACCGCAGGGGCTTGGTCAGTCATGGTTACTCCTTGTTCGCTTCACGGCGCAGGACATGAGCCTGGCGCGGATCGACCAGGTCCGGCCCCAGGATCGGGACCGGCGCTTCGTCGCTGGGACCTTGCCCGTACCAGGGGGTGCTGTTGCGGTTCCACAGCGACTGCCCGTCGATCTTTTCTTGCAGCCGCATCAAGCCCTTCAGCAGGGCTTGCGGGGTGGGGGGACAGCCCGGCACGTAGACGTCCACCGGGATGTACTTGTCAACGCCGCTCACGACGTTGTAACCCTCTTTGAACGGCCCGCCGCCAATCGCGCACGCGCCCATCGCCAGCACGTATTTCGGCTCGGACATCTGGTTGTACAGCCGTACGATGGGAACGACCATTTTCTTGGTGACCGTGCCGCTGACGATCATCAGGTCAGCCTGGCGGGGGCTGGCGCGCAGCACTTCCATGCCGAAGCGCGCCTGGTCGAAGCGGCTGGAAGCGGTGGCGATCATCTCAATCGCACAGCACGCCAGGCCGAAGGCCATCGGCCAGACCGAATTGCGGCGGCCCCAGTTGTACACCGAGTCGACCAGCTTGCTCAGGTTAGTCACCGCTACCGAAGACTGCATCCCCTCCGGCACCGGCACTTCAGGATCATGAAGTTCTTTCAAAAAATTGCCATCGGTCATGAGATTTGACTTTGCTCCTCATACCAGACCCGGAAAATCTCTACCAGCACATCGTCATGCGCCAGGATTGGATCGTCCGCGAATCCTGGCAGCGCAATGATCCACTCGAACAACTGCTGCAACCCCACCATTTCCAGATCGGCATCGGGATGGTGCTCCATCAAGCCGAGCACAATCTCATACGTCGCATCCCAGTAAAGGGGGTTAGGTTCCTCTGCCTCAGACATTGCTGCAAATGATAACAGAAAAACGCCATTCGGGCCTAATGCGCGGTAGGGCTAGATCTTGTCAAACTGCATTGAATGGTGCCCGTAGGGGCGTTTAACGATTGAATATGGAGTTCCGGCCTCACCCCTAAATCCCCTCTCCGGCCAGTCAGAGAGGGGACTTGCACACCCTCTGCCTCCCCCTCGCCAACTTTGTTGGAGAGGGGGCCAGGGGGGTGAGGCCGATACCAGTATCTCCGTCCTATTTTCTTAAAGACCATCAATACGTCCCTGAAGACTCCTCACCGCCCTACGGCGCGGGCGTTGGCTCCGGCGTGGGGACGGGCTGCGCCAGCACGGTGGCATTGTCGGTCAGCCACGTGCGGAAGTCAGCATAGACCGCCGGGTCCGGCGAGGTCTTGTTGGTGAACACGATCAACTGCACCTGCCCATCGCCCAGATCGATCAGGCCCAGGTACTGCTGCGAGCCGCCCAACTGCTGGCCGCTGGCCGTGGTCTGCGCGCTGAGGCTGATGTACAGGTAGTTCACCGTGACGCCATCCAGGTCATCGACCGCGGGTCCCACCAGGTCGCCCTCAGCGATGGTGATGCTGTTGGTCTGGATCATCTGGTCGTACCCGGCGCGCGTCTGCGTGAGCACGTCGTCGATGCTCGCGGGTTGACCCTCGACTGACGCGGTCACGCCCAGCCGCTGCGCGAACGAAGCCAGGTCTACGTTGCCGTACTGGATGGTGATGTTAGGATCGCTGACGTAGGTCAACGATCCCGCCTGGCCCTCGGTCCACTTGTCCGAAAAGACCGTTTCGACCGCGGAGCGTGTAGCCGTGGCTTGTGGGGTGGCCTGCGCCTCGGCGACCGGGGTCACGGGAGCCTCAGTCGTGGTTTCGGCGACCGGGGTTTCCGCCGCGGGAGTCCCCTCCGCCGCCGGTGTTTCGGCGACCGGCGTTTCTGCCACGGGCGTTTCTGCCGCGGGAGTCGCCGTGGTGTCGGGCGCTTTCATCAGGTCGGGCAGATGGACATCCATCCAGACCAGGAAGTCATCATAGGGAGCGGAATTCAGCGCGCCGCGCAGCACGAACTGCATCCACAGCATGTTGCCATCACCCTTGTCGACCAGGAACTGCGCCAGGTCCACGCCGGGGAACTCCGTCCCGCTGGCGGTGGTTTGTGGCGGGATCTGCACGCGCAGCAGGTTCACGGCTTCGTCGCCGATGATCTTGATGTCCGGGCCGGTGAATGCGTCCGGCGCGACGGTGTAGCCTCCCTCGGCGATCTGGCCTTCGAGCACGGTCTTGAACTGTTCCAGCGCGTTGGCCAGCGGATATTTGGTGTCTGCCGGGACTGCCTCGATGCCGACCTGCGTGACGAAGTCGTCGAGGGTCGAGGTTTCATACGACGCCTGGGCTTGCAGCGTCGCGTCTGCCGTATAGGTCAGGACGCCCGCGTCGCCCTCGGTCCAGTGTTCGGCCTGGGAAGCGGGTTCCTGCGTGGGTGTCGGGGTGGATGTGACTGTCGGAGAAGCAGTGGGGGTGGACTGGGGGCCAAAGGCCTTGGTGGAAACCCCGACCGCTCCGGCTGCCGCCAAAAGCAGGGCTAAAGTCGCAAATAATACTACCAGAGCAAATGTTTGTGAGCGCGGCATCATTGGCTCAGCTCCTTAAAAATGCGGAAACAGGTTGAGGTGCACTATAGGATAGAGTGTAGCCGAGACTGCGCCAGCTTTCAACCGGTTGACTCGCCGCGGCGGGCCGGCCTACTTGTCCATAACCAATGTCCATAGTAAGGATGTGCTAAACGACCTCTTATGACCCTGTAGCATGTCATTTGACAAGCCGGGAATCGGCGTGTTAAGATACATAAAATTTATCACTAATATCGTAAATATGAACCAGGGAATGCGCTATGCAGCAGACAAGACGACACATCTTGGAGATCCTTCGTGATCGCAAAGAGGCTACCATCGACGAGATCGTCGAGGCTTTGAGTGAGCGGATCGGCAAGATCACAGCAGTAACCGTGCGGCATCATCTCGAAATTCTTCGTGGCGATGGGCTGGTGGCGGCTCCCGCCGTGCGCCGTCGCAGTGCCCCAGGCCGTCCCCAGTATGTCTATGCGTTGACCGAACGGGCCGCGGATCAGTTCCCGAACAACTACCAGGGCCTGGCCTCCGGCTTGTTGGAGCAGATCAAGAACCAGCTTCCGCCGCACCAGATGGTGCAGATTCTGGAAGGGATGGCCGATACCCTGGCCTCCGATGCGCTGGTCCCCGATGCCCCGCTGGAAGTGCGGCTGGATCACACCGTCGCGTTTTTGAACAACCAGGGCTATTCGGCACGCTGGACGCGCAACGGCGAAGGTCATGTGCTCTCGGTGACCAACTGTCCTTATGAGCAGGTTTCCTGCCACAATCCCGAATTGTGCAAGATGGATGAGCGGCTGGTGCAGAATCTGGTCGGCTCGCCGGTCCAGCGCTTGAGCTGGCAGGCCAAAGACGACGACACCTGCTCGTTCGCCATCAAAAACGGGCGTCACTAAACCTATTCCCGACTGCCAATGCTGCCTGGTTCGCCCCCCTTGCTTTGTGCAAGGGTTTTTTATGTTGTCGTGGCCGGGCGGGGCAGCCAGAAGGTAAAGATACTCCCCCGGTCGATCTCGCTTTCGACCGTGATGCTGCCGTCATGATTATCGATGATCGCCTGCGCGATGGTCAGCCCCAGGCCGACCCCGCGCGTACTGCGGTCGCGGGCGCTGGTCGTGCGGAAGAAGCGGTCGAAGATGCGCGCCACGTCGTCCGCCGCGATGCCGATGCCGGTATCCTGGACCTGGATCGTGATGTATTCGCCCCCGGTCCACAGTTCGTGCCCTGCGCGCACTTCGATCCGGCCTCCTTCGGGCGTGTATTCAATCGCGTTGTCGATCAGGATGCCGAGTGCCCGCGTCAGTTGGAGGGCATCGCCCGGCACCGTCGGGAGCGGCTCGGTAGACGGCGGGACCAGGGTGAGTCCGTGCGCGGCGGCGGCTGGCTCGAAATGTGTGACGACCTCGGTCATCAGGCGCGGGATGTCGATCCACTCCTGCTGCTGGACGGTCACGCCCGCGTCCAGCCGGGCCAGTTCGAGCATGGACTCGACCAGGTGCGAAAGCCGCTCGGTTTCGCGCTCCAGGGCCTGCAAATGCATCGCGTGGTGTTCGGGCGGAGCCTGGCGGATCAGGTATTCGCGCATCTTGATATTGGTGACCGGGGTGCGCATTTCGGTCGCCGCATCGGCCAGGAACCGCTCTCTGACCTTTTCGGCGGCGCGGCGCTGGCTGATGTCCGACTGTACGACGATGAAGCCCATCAGCTCGCCGCTCGCGTCGCGGGCGGGGGTGATCGACATGGTGACCTCGGCGGATCGTTCTTCTTGCTCGACCACGCTCGCTTCGCCCCTCCAGGGGATGCAGCGCGTGATGGCGACCTCGATCTGGTGCGTGATCTCCGGCTGGTCGGTTTTGGGCGGCCACGTGATCGAGGAGCCGACCTGGCAGCCGGTGAGCCGGTCCCAGGCCGGGTTGGCATAGATCAACGTGCCATCCGGCGCCACCAGCCCGATGGCCGGTCCCGCCTGCTGCAAGATGGTTTCGAACAGGTCGCGCTCCTGGGTGAGGGTCGCGGCATGTTGCAGCAGCGTCACCGCCTCGTCGGGATCGAGTTCCGGCTGCGGCGCGCCCAACTGCTGAATTTCCTGCGTGATGCTGGTTTCGGCCACGACCCGCGCCTGGAGATCCGCCCGGCCCAGGTAGAGTCGCACGCGCTTGCGCAGCTCGATGACGTCGGGCGGCGTGATCACGTAGTCCTCCGCGCCGATCTCGAAGGCGGCGTGGCGGTGCTGCTGGGGTCCCATCAAGATGAACGCGGTCCCGGCAAAACGCGGCTCTTGCGTCAGGTTGGTGATCAGGGTGAGCGCCTGGCGAATGGGGGGACGGAGTGCCACCAGGCACACCACGGGGGGGCGAATTTCCGACTCGGTGAGCAGCTCGCTGGCCGTGGCGACCCACCGCGCCGAGATGCCCACCTGCTGCAACTGGTTGAGAACCCATGCTCCCGCTGCCGCGTCCTTATCCAGGATGAACACCGGTAACGTCGCCATCAGTTTCCCTCCCCTGTGCGTCAGTGCATTCGACTATTGTCAAGTATATGACGGTTCTCGCGATTTGGAAAAAACGCGGTGCGGACCTGCGTTGGCACATCGTGACCCATGCGCTACAATCGGGCGCATGGCTACCCCTCAATCACCTGTTCCTGAGGCTCCCCGCTCTGCCGCGGTGAGCGTCAAAACGGCGCTCTGGCTGCTGGTAGGGGGCGGGCTGGCCTGGATGATCGCGCTGGCCGCCGTGCTGTGGGTGCTGGTGCGCAGCGACGACACCCCCAAGCCGTCACCGGTGGTGCCGCCGCCGACCCTGGCCGCGGTGGTGGTGACGTCCACCCCGACGCTCGCGCCGTCGCCCACGCTGACGGCGCCGTTTCTTCCGACCGAGACGCCGATCCCGACCGCTGCCGCCACCGTGGCGATGATTCCACTGCTGTCGCCATCGCCGGATGTCGCTGCGATCACGCCGACCGCGATCCCGGATCTGGCTTCTCCGGCGCCCTCTGCTGCGGCGGGCTGTGTCGCGCCTGCCGGGTGGGAGCGTTACACCGTCCAGCCCGATGATACGCTGTTCGCGTTCGTGCTGGGCGCGGGCGGGACGCTCACGGTCGATGATCTGATCGCGGCGAACTGCCTGCCCAGCCGCTACCTGTCCGTGGGGCAGGTGCTCTACCTGCCGCCGGGCGCTGCCGAGAACGCGCCGCCTTCCGCCCCGGTCGTGTCCGGCGCGTCAGTCGGGGGCGTCGGCCCGCGCACGCCGAACTGTCCCTGCACCATCGCCATCCCCGAAGGCTGGCGGCGTGAACAGGTAGCCGAGGCCATCAACGCCGCCCAGACGATGTTCACCGGCGCCGATTTCCTGAACGTCACCGGGCCGGGGGCCAGCGCGCCGTTCGATTTCGTGATGGAGCGCCCGGCGGGGGCGTCGATGGAAGGCTTCCTGTTCCCTGGCACGTACACCGCGCAGAATGACA
>CAYRWY010000287.1:0-7914 GCA_964427955.1 uncultured Anaerolineaceae bacterium | reverse complement strand
ATGGAGAGGGGGTCGGGGGGTGAGGCCGGGACAAGGCAGTGATTGCCTCACAAAAACTTTAACTTGACGCCTGGTGGGGAGGGCAAGCCCTGCCCCTACCTTGATTCTTTCCCCTACAGCTCGACGATGACTCCCTCGTGAGGCCGCAGCGATAGCGCGCCTAACTTCACTGCTTCAGTGCGATCCATCCCGGTCGAAATCACGATGCGCCCTTCGGCGGCGACACTGCTGGCATCGACCACCCGCGCTTCGCCACCCAGGTTGATCGCGACCAGGCGGCGCTGGCCCTCGAACTCGCGCACAAAGACGAAGCAGTCGGCGGGTGAGTCGTTCAGCGGGCGGTACGACCCACGGCTGAGGGCGGGCGTCGCGCGGCGGTAGCGCAGCAGCGCCTTATACAGCGCCAGCACCGAACGCGGATCGGCGCTCTCGGCGGTGACGTTGCACTCCTGGTAGCCCGCCGCGACGGGCAACCAGGGTTCCGCCGTCGAGAAGCCCGCGTATTTCTCCGCCGACCACTGGAACGGCGTGCGGCAGGGATCGCGCCCGGCTTCGGGACCGATCTTCAAGGCGGGCGGATCTTGCAGCTTGTCGGGCGGGATCGCGCCATCGACCATGCCGATCTCCTCGCCCATGTAGAGCGTCGGCGTGCCGCGCAGCGTCAGCAGCATCAGCCCGGCAGGACGGATGGACTCCCGGCCAAAGCGGCTGCCCAGGCGCGGCGAATCGTGGTTGCCCAACACGTTGTTCGGCCACGCCTGCGGCGGCAGTTCTGCCTCGATCTCGTTGATGGCCGCGCGGAAGGCGTCCGCCCGCCAGGGCTGGCCGTTGAGCGCGAAGTTGAACGGCAGGTGATAGCCGTCCAGCTTGCCGTTCGGGCGCAGCCGCCCGTAGTAGCGAATCCAGCGCGGCAGCGGACGGAAGAAGACTTCGCCGACCAGCACGCGATCCCCCTCGAATTCCTCGGTCACGGCGCGGAACTTGCGCACGATGGTGTGCACTTCGGGGCGATCCATGTCGTAGACGTGCTCCTGGTACTTCCAGAGATTCTTCATGTCGTGCTCGTACCAGGCATAGGGATTGTCGCGCAGTTGGCGATCCTTGATCATGAAGCCCGCCACGTCGATGCGGAAGCCGTCCACGCCCCGGTCCAGCCAGAAGCGCATCCCGTCGAACATGGCGGCCTGCACCTGCGGGTTGCGCCAGTTCAGATCGGGCTGCTTGACGTCGAACAGGTGCAGATAATACTGCCGGGTCTTGGGGTCCCATTCCCAGGCCGGGCCGCCGAAAGCGCTGCTCCAGTTGTTGGGCGGGCTGCCATCCGGCTTGGCGTTGCGCCAGATGTACCAGTTGCGCTTAGGGTTACGGCGCGTGGCGCGCGATTCCTTGAACCAGGCGTGCTCGTCAGAAGTGTGATTCGGCACGAAGTCGATCAACACCTTCAGGCCGCGCTGGTGCGCCTGTTCCAAGAGATGATCGAACGCCTTCAGATCGCCAAACAAGGGGTGAATATCCGTGTAATCGGCCACGTCGTAGCCAAAATCGGCCATCGGCGACGGATAGATCGGGCTGATCCAGATCACGTCGATACCGAGGTCTTTGAGATAGTCCAGGCGGCTGGTAATCCCGGCCAGGTCGCCGACTCCATCCCCGTTCCCATCCATGAAACTGCGCGGGTAAATCTGGTAGACCACGCCGGTCTGCCACCAGGCAAACGATTCAGAAGCCATAACGTTTCTCCACCAATGCACTAACGATCAACCGACATTGAGCTTACCACAAAGTCGCCGGTCTCCAACCCCAAATGATTATAATCTGCCAGAGTTCGATTCGCGCCTATGATAAGGATGGATTCCATGAAGACTACCGGACGCACTCCACTCTACCGCGCGCTGCGCCGCCAGTGGTCCGCCGCCACCCCCGGCACCGGACACGGACTAACACGCCGGGACTTTCTCAAGATCGGCACGCTGGCCGCTGCGGGCGGACTGCTCGGCCTGCCGCGCGGGATCGCCCTCCCCCGGCAGCAGCCGCGCATCGCCATCGTCGGGGCGGGCATCGCCGGGCTGAATGCTGCCTACACTTTGAAGAAAGCCGGGATCAATGCCACGGTCTACGAAGGCTCGCCGCGCGTGGGAGGCCGCATGTTCACCACCCAGGGCGTGCTGGCGCCCGATCTGACCACGGACCTCGGCGGGGAGTTCATCGATTCGGTGCACGACGACATGTTGGGGTTGGTGCAGGAGTTCGGACTGGAATTGATCGACCGGACGGCGTTGGACGATCAAGGGCTGGCGGAGGGCTACTTCTTCGGCGGGCAGCATTACCGCACCGCGCAGGTGATCGAGGCGCTCCAGCCGTTGGCGGCGCAGATCGAGCAGGACATCGCCCGCCTGGACGAAGAGGACGACGCGGTAACCGCCTTCGACCAGTTGTCGATTGCGCAATACCTGGACCAGATCGGCGTCACGTCCGGCTGGCTGCGCGACCTGCTGGACGTGGCGTTCGTGACGGAAAACGGGCTGTCGATTGAAGAACAGAGCGCCCTGAATTTTCTGTGGCTGGCGCCGACGGTGGATGGCGACGCGCTCACCATGTTCGGTGCGAGCGACGAACGCTACACGATCCGGGGCGGCAGCGGGCGGCTGATCGACGCGCTGGCCCAGGCGCTGGACAGCCAGATCGAAACTCGCCGGATGCTCGCCGCGATCCAGGGCGAGGCGGACGGCAGTTTCACGCTGAGCTTTGGCGATGGGAGCAGCGTCCAGGCCGATTACGCGATCATCGCGATTCCGCTGACGCTGCTGCGGCAGGTGGATCTGCGGCTGGATCTCCCCCCGCTTCAGCGCCAGGGGATCAACGAGTTGGGCTACGGGACGAACGCCAAAATCCTGGTCGGGTTCGACCGCCGCGCGTGGATCGATCAGGGCTATACGGGCGAGGTGTTCACCGACGAAGCGTTCCAACTGGCGTGGGATAACAGCGTCGGGCAGGACAGCGCCGCGGGCGGCATCACCTTCTATTCGGGCGGACAGCCCGGTCTTGACGTGGGCGACGGCAGCCCCGACGATCAGGCGGCACGGCTGATGGCCGGGTTCGAGCGCGTGTTCCCCGGCGTCGCGGCCCATCAAAACGGGAAGGTGTTGGGAATGCACTGGCCGAGTTATGCTTTTGCGCTGGGCAGCTATTCCTGTCCCACGGTCGGGCAGTACACTACCTTTTTTGCGGACATCGCGCAGCCGGTCGGCCACCTGTTTTTCGCCGGAGAGCATTGCAGCGATGCGTTCTGGGGGTTCATGAACGGTGGGGCCGAGAGTGGACGAGTCGCGGCGGAGAACTTGCTGGCGGCGCTGGGATGATTTCCGACCGATCACGAGAGTTTTGGTAGGGGCGTCAGGTTAAGCACGAGATTTGGTGTCATAGGGGGAAACCCGGCCTCACCCCCCGACCCCCTCTCCATCCAAGAGCCAATGGAGAGGGGGAGCAAACGGAGACTCTGAATTGACACACATGGGCGTATTACAATACATCCCTACAGGGCGCGGCGAGCGGCACATCGTCGGAAAGATGGCAGCACCTACGTGAATCTCGATAGACGCTTGTTGAACCAACTGCCCCCGGTGCGGGGCGCGCTGGGCGCGACGGTGGCCGTCGGGCTGCTGGCCGGGCTGCTGCTGGTCGCGCAGGCGTACCTGCTGAGCCGGGTCATCAGCCGGGCCTTCCTCGATCACCAGGACCTCGGCGACGTGACGCTGCTGCTGGGTGCGCTGCTGATCACGGCAGTCACGCGAGCCGGGGCGCTGTGGCTGGGCGAGATCAGCGCGCACCACGTCGCCAGCGTGATCAAGACCGATCTGCGCGAGCGGCTGTTCGCCCAGGTGATCGCGCTCGGTCCGGCCTACACGCGCGGCGAACGCACCGGGGAACTGGTCAACACCGCCGTGGCCGGGATCGAAGAACTGGACGCCTATTTCAGCCAGTATATTCCCCAGTTGGCGCTGTCGGCGCTGGTCCCGCTGGCGATGCTGGTCGTGATCTTCCCGCTGGACGTGCTGTCGGGCGTGGTGCTGCTGATCACCGCACCGGTGATCCCGGTGTTCATGATGCTGATCGGCAGGGCAGCCAGCGCCCAATCGCGCAAGCAGTGGACGCAGCTCAGCCGGATGAGCGCGCACTTTCTGGACGTGCTGCAAGGGCTGACGACGCTCAAGCTGTTCGGGCGCAGCCGCGAGCAGGCGCAGGTAATCGCGCAGATCAGCGACCGCTTTCGCGACGCGACGATGAGCGTGCTGCGGATCGCGTTCCTTTCGGCGTTCGCGCTGGAAATGCTGGCGACGATCAGCACCGCGATCATCGCCGTCGAGATCGGCGTGCGGCTGCTCTACGACAAGATCGCGTTCGACCAGGCGCTGTTCGTGCTGATCCTGGCGCCGGAGTTCTATCTGCCGCTGCGGATGCTGGGCACGCGCTTTCACGCGGGCGTGTCCGGCGCGACGGCAGCGGGGCGGATCTTCGAGGTGTTGGAGCAGGACGCTGCTGGCGGGAGTGCCCGGCCTCACCCCCTAACCCCCTCTCCATTCAAGAGCAATGGGGAACGCGGCGCTTTGTCCGTAGGGGCAATTCATGAATTGCCCCTACAAGAACGCTGGCACGTGCGCTTCGAGGACGTGTATTACGCCTACGACGACGGCGAGCGGCCCGCCTTGAACGGCGTGACGTTCGAGCTGCCGCCGGGGGAAAAGGTGGCGCTGGTCGGACCGAGCGGCGCGGGCAAGAGCACCGTGATCCACCTGCTGCTGCGCTTCATCGAGCCGACGGGCGGGCAAATCGTCGCCAACGGCATCCCGCTGGCGGACCTCGATCCCGCCGCGTGGCGTGCGCAGATCGCGTGGGTGCCGCAGCTCCCGTACCTGTTCGCCGGGAGCGTGGCGGACAACCTCCGGCTGGCCCGGCCTGACGCGCCGCTGGACGACGTGATCCGCGCGGCGCAGCAGGCGCACGCCGACGAGTTCATCCGCGCGCTGCCGGGGGGTTACGAGACGCCCATCGGTGAGCGCGGGGCACGGCTGAGCGGCGGGCAGGCGCAGCGGGTCGCGCTGGCGCGGGCGTTCTTGAAAGATGCGCCGCTGCTGATCCTGGACGAAGCGACCTCGAATCTCGATCCCGAAACGGAGGCGCTGATCCAGGCGGCGCTGCTGCGCGGGCGGACGGCGCTGATCGTCGCGCACCGGCTCAAGACCGTGGCGGACGCCGATCAGGTGATCACGCTGGAGCACGGACGAGTCGGCGCGAGGGGGGATCGATGACCTTACACCGCCTGTTGAAACTGGCTGCGCCGTTCCGCTGGTGGATGCTGCTGGCGGCGCTGCTGGGCTTCGCGACCATCGGCAGCAGCATCGGCCTGATGGCGACCGCCGCCTGGATCATCGCCAGCGCCGCGCTGCACCCGTCGATCAGCGTCCTGAATGTGGCCGTGGTCGGCGTGCGCTTTTTCGGCATCGCGCGCGGGGTGTTCCGCTACCTGGAACGCTACGTCGCCCATCAAACGACCTTCCGGCTGCTGGCCCGGCTGCGGGTGTGGTTCTACGAGGGGATCGAGCCGCTGGCCCCGGCCCGGCTGATGGGAACGCGATCCGGGGACCTGCTGGCGCGAGCCGTGGCGGACATTGGCACGCTGGAGAATTTCTACCTGCGGGTGATCGCTCCGCCTGCGGTCGCGGTGCTGGTGGCAGGCGTGATGGCGGTTTTCCTGGGGAGGTATGATCTCCGGCTGGCGCTGATGCTGCTCGGCTTCTTCGCACTGGGCGGGATCGGACTGCCGCTCCTGGCGCAGCGCTGGGGCCGGGCGCGGGGCATCCGGTTGGTGACTACGCGAAGCGCGCTCAACACCGCCCTGGTGGACGGCGTGCAGGGGTTGGCCGATCTGACGGCTTACGGCGCAGAAGGGCGGCAGATGGCGCGCGTGAGCGATCTCGGACGCGATTTACAGCGCCAGCAGCGGCAGATGGCCTGGATCGGCGGGCTGACGACCGCGCTGCTCAGCCTGATCACCAGCCTGGCGGCGATCACGACCCTGGTGATCGCGATCCCGCTGGTGCACGCGGGCCGGTTGGACGGCGTGATGCTGGCCGTGCTGGTGCTGGCCGTGATGGCGAGCTTCGAGGCGATCCAGCCGCTCCCGTCCGCGTTCCAACACCTGAGCAGCAGCCTGGAGGCCGCGCGGCGGTTGTTCGAGGTGGTGGCCCTCACCCCCGGCCCCTCTCCCATAGAGAACGATGGGCGAGGGGAGGCCCCAGTCTCCATCCGATTCGAAAACGTGCGATTCCGGTACACGGCGGACGATCCCCCTGCCCTGGACGGGGTGTCGTTCGAGCTTCCGGCGGGGAAAACGCTGGCCGTAGTGGGCGCGAGCGGCGCGGGCAAATCGACGCTGGTCAATCTGCTGCTGTGCTTCTGGGAGGCGCAGGAGGGCACGATCACGCTGGCGGGGCGCGATCTCCGTGATTATACGCCGGACGAGGCGCGGGCGCTGCTGGGCGTGGTCGGACAGAACACCTACCTGTTCAACGCCACGATCCGCGAGAATCTGCGCCTGGCGCAGCCGGACGCCTCCGACGAGGCGCTGATCGCGGCAGCGCGGGCCGCGCAGATCCACGACTTCATCGCCACGCTGCCGGACGGTTACGACACCTGGATCGGGGAACAGGGTCTCGGCCTGAGCGGCGGCGAGCGCCAACGGCTCGCCATCGCCCGCGCCATCCTCAAAAATACGCCGATCCTGATCCTGGACGAGCCGACCGCCAACCTGGACACGGCCAACGAGCGCGCCATCCTCGACACGATCCACACCGCGCTGGCCGACCGCACGACGCTGATCATCACCCACCGGCTGGTGGGGCTGGAGCACGCCGACGAGATCGCCGTCCTGCGCGCGGGCCGGATCGTCGAACGCGGCCCCCAGGCCGATCTGCTGCAAATCCAGGGGCACTACCGGCGGCTGTGGGACGCCCAACACGCCACGCTGGACAACTCCTAAGCCGGTTTGCGGAACCAGACCAGCACGACATTCTGGCTGTCGGCAGCAAACGGCTCCCAGCCATCCTTGAGCATCGCCGCGACGGCGTTATCGAAGTCGGGGAAATTCTTCCGCTGCACCCCGCCGGGCGTGAAGATCGTGACGCCAGGACCCTGCACACGCGCCAAAATCCACATGATCGTTTTCCCTTCTGTCTCAGATGAACCAGCCTTGCGTATAATATAATCTTAATGGAGCTTCGATGAAATTTCTACACCGCGCTAACGTTTTTCTAGCGGAGCCGGTTTAGAGTCAGAATATCACAGACTTATCGTACTGAGGAGGCTACTGCTATGTCCAAAATCTCGCGTTGGGACCCGGTTCGCGACATGATCACCATGCGCCAGGCAATGGACCGCATGTTGGACGATACGTTCGCGCGCGGCAGCGAGTCGCATGGCACGGGCGCCTGGCTCCTGCCGATGGACGCCTACATCACCGACGAGGCCATCGTGATCCGCGCCGACGTGCCGGGCATCAAGTCGGATGAGATCGAGATCACGCTGGAAGGCGATACGCTCACCATTCGCGGCGAAATCAAGCGCGAAGAGGCCGATCACCGCAAGTACGTGCTGCTGGAACGCCCGACCGGCAAGTTCGAGCGCACCCTGAGCATCAACACGCCCATCAATCACGACAAGGTCGAGGCGTCGTTCAAGGACGGCGTGCTGACCCTGACCCTGCCGAAAGCCGAGGCGGTCAAGCCCCGCCAGATCACGGTCAAGAGCAGCTAAGACGGCCCCTCCCCGCTGCGCTTCAGGGGCGGACAGGCAGCAAGAGCATGTCCCGGCCTCACCCCCCAGCCCCCTCTCCATTCAAAAGCGCAATGGAGAGGGGGA
>CAYRWY010000286.1:0-7936 GCA_964427955.1 uncultured Anaerolineaceae bacterium | reverse complement strand
TGTCATCTTTGGCGGCCAGCGAGAGATCCACCGGCTTGTCATGCGTCAGACGCAAGCTGCCATCTGCCCCCCGATAAGCCAGCGTATGGACCAGCCATTTTTCGTCGTCACGCTTCGGGAAGTCCTCGCGGGAATGCGCCCCCCGACTCTCCTGGCGCGCCAGCGCGCAGGTTGCCGTCACCTCCGCCATATCCAGCAGGCTGCCGAGTTCCCACGCCTCGAACAGGTCGCTGTTGAAGCGCTGGCCGCGGTCGTCGATGGCCAGATCGTGGCGGTACTGGTCCTGGAGGCGGCGCAAGGTGTCAATCGCTTCCTGAATGCCTTCCGCCGTGCGGAACACGCCGACATGATTCATCATGGTTTCCTGCATCTCGGTGCGAATCTTGTACGGCTTGACCTGGCCGCTCGACGTGCGAATCCGCTCCAGTTCGCCCTGCACTTCTCCGGCAGGGTTGTCGGGTAGCGCCGAGAATGGGGTGCCCTGGCAGTAGTCCGCCATGTGCTTACCGGCCCGCCGCCCAAACACGATCAGGTCGGTCAGGCTGTTGGTCCCCAGGCGGTTCGCGCCGTGCACGCTCACACACGCGCACTCGCCCGCTGCGTACAGCCCCAGTAGCGGCGTGCCCTTTTCGTCGATCACCACCTGCCCGTCCAGGTCGGTGGGGATGCCGCCCATGCCATAATGCGCCGTCGGCTGGATCGGCATCGGCTCTTTCACCGGGTCCACGCCGAGGTACGTCCGGCAAAAGTCGAGAATGTCCGGCAGCTTCGCTTCGACGTAATCCCGGTCGATCCGGCGCGATTCGCCCGCTTCGGCCAGGTAGCGATTCACCGTCTCGGGCGTCACGTCCAGGTGGACGTAGCGTTTGCCTTTGATACCGCGCCCGGCCTTGATTTCGAGATAGATCGCGCGCGACACGACGTCACGGCTGGCGAGGTCTTTGATCTTCGGCGCGTAGCGTTCCATGAAACGCTCGCCCCGGTCATTGAGCAGAATGCCGCCTTCGCCGCGCACCGCCTCGGTGATCAGAATGCCCATCTTGTAAATGCCGGTGGGATGGAACTGGAAAAATTCCATGTCTTGCAGGGGGACGCCGCGCCGGAAGACCATCGAGTTACCATCGCCGGTAAGCGTGTGAGCATTGCTGGTAATCTCCCAGACCTTGCCCCATCCTCCGGTGGCGAACAAGACCGCCTTGGTGTGAAAAATATGCAGCTCGCCGCTGTCGAGGTGCACGGCGACCACGCCGACCACCTTGTCGCCGCTGCGGATCAGGTCCACGACCTGGAATTCGTCGAAAAAGGTCACGTTATTTTTGATGCACTGCTGGTACAGCGTTTGCAGGATCATGTGCCCGGTACGGTCTGCCGCGTGGCAGGCCCGGCGCACCGGCTGGCCGCCAAACTGGCTGGTATGGCCGCCGAAACGCCGCTGCGAGATCCGCCCATCCGGCGTGCGGTCGAAGGGCAGACCCAGGTTTTCCAGTTCAAGCACGGCGCTGACGGCTTCTTCGGCCAGCACCAGCGCCGCGTTCTGATCGGAAAGGTAATCACCGCCTTTCACCGTGTCAAAGGCGTGCCATTCGGGATGATCCTCGTCCAGGTTGCCCAACGCCGCGCCGATCCCGCCCTGGGCGGTCCCGGTGTGCGAGCGCGTGGGGTACAGCTTGCTGATCACCGCCGTCTTGACCTGGCGAGAAGCATACAGCGCCGCCATCAGGCCCGCGCCCCCCGCACCAACAATTACTGCCTCAAATTGATGTGTCTGCATAGCCATCCTCAAAAATGTTTAGTGAACCAGGAGGATCGAGGAGGTCAAATCTTTGGCGATACGATAGGCGGTTTCGTCCACGCCTGCCAGCAGGGCCGCGATCCCCAGCACGACCAACGCCACCGCCCCGAATATGATCGCCCAGTTCAACGCCCGGTTGACCAGCGGCGCGTGAGCGTAATCATTGACCACGTAGCGCAGGCCGTTCATGCCGTGCAGGACCACCAGCGCCAGCAGCAGCCCATCATAGATGCGCCACACCGCCACTCCGGCGACCAGCATGTCCCAACGCTCGCCGACAAACTCGACAGCCTTCCCGCTGCTGTTGACGGCATCCGTGCCCACGACCTCGATCCCGCTGCCCGTGATGTCGAACACGCCCTGAATAACGTGCATCATCGCCAGGTGGCCAAACACCAGCGGCAGGATCAACACGCCAGAGAAGCGCATGAACGCCCACAGGTTGCTCTCGATCCAACCGGGCAGGCTCATGCCGGATTTCGAGCGCGCGATCAGGCCGTAGAGCGCCGACAGCAGCAGGGCCGCGACGATGATCACCGCCAGGCCGAGGGCGAATTGGGCTTGAATATCTACGATGTCCTTCAGACTCGCGACGTTCCGGCTGTCGTCGGTATAGAAGTTGATCACGTGATTGGCCATCAGCGCGAAGGTGGGCGCCAGCACCACCAGCGTCGCCAAAAACACATACAGCGACGCCCGCTGCTGGTACTTCCACCAACGTGGGCGGAAGTCCAACACAATAATCCGCAAGCCGTTGAACGCGTGATAGACGACGCAGGCGATCAGGAAGAATTCACCAATCGTGAATAAGGGGCTTTGATATTGGCGGATCGCTTTTTCGTACTCGTCAGGGTAAAACGCCGCCCACGAGGTATCGATCACGTGCAAAATCAAAAACAGTACGGTGCCCAGGCCAGAGATCCGGTGCAGCATCCAGCTCCATTGGCCGAGCTTACCCCGGTATCTCAATGATTCTGTTACCGTTGTTACAAGCGTTGTCATGCGACTTGGCCTCCAGAAAGAATACGATGAATTCAGCGTATATCTATCATTAGAAATTCGCAAATCTCGTTTGTTACCCACCCTACGCAATGTTATACTCTACCATCAGAGCACAGCATAATCAACCGGTTTTGGGGCTGGTTCACTCCCTAGGAGAAAATAAATGGCAGACGAACAAAAGAAAGGGTTGGAAGGTGCGGTGGTAGCCGACACCCGACTTAGCCGCGTCATGGGCGATGTTGGACGCCTGATCTATTGTGGTTACGAGATCTCAGATCTGGCTGAACATGCAACTTATGAAGAGATCGTTTATTTGCTCTGGAATCAAAAGCTTCCTACACAAACCGAGTTGAAGGCAATCCGACAGGCACTCACTGCCGAAATGCCGCTTTCATCCGCCGAGATCGATATCATGCGCCGCTTCCCCGTCAAGGCGCACCCGATGGGCATCCTGCGCACCGCCGTTTCCATGCTCGGTCTGTTCGATCCCACTGCCGACGACAACAGCCCCGAAGCGAACCAACGCAAGGCGCTGCGCCTGACCGCGAAGATGCCGACCGTCATCGCCGCCTGGGCGCGCATCCGCCAGGGCAAAGAACCCATTCCGCCACGTGCCGACCTGTCGCTCGCGGCGAACTTCATTTACATGCTCACCGGCAAAGACCCGGACCCGGTCGCCGTCGATGCGTTGAACGTGTACCTGGTGCTGCTCGCCGATCACGGCATGAACGCCAGCACCTTCACCTCGCGCGTGGTCACGAGCACCGATGGGGACATGTACAGCGCCATCACCGCCGCCATCGGCTCGCTCAAGGGACCCAAGCACGGCGGCGCTAACGAAGCAGCCATGCGCATGTTCTTCGAGATCGGCTCGCCGGACAACGTCGAGAAATGGTTCACCGAAGAAGTCAAGGGTAAGGGGCGCCGTATCATGGGCGTGGGGCACCGCGTCTACAAAGCCTTCGACCCGCGCGCCGACGTCCTCAAGCGCCATGTGGACAAGCTCGGCCCCAGTGCGACTCAGAACCCGGTCTTCCAGATCGCGACCAAACTGGAAAAACTGGTCATGGCCGATCCGTACTTCGCCGAGCGCAAGCTGTTCCCGAACGTGGACTACTACAGCTCGATTGTGCTGGACGCCATCGGCGTCGAGACCGACCTGCAAACCCCGTTGTTTGCCATGTCGCGCATCGCCGGGTGGTCCGCCCAGGTGATCGAGCAGTGGGCGGACAACCGCCTGATCCGCCCGTTGGACAGCTACATCGGCCCGATGGACCTCCAGTGGGTGCCCATCGCCCAGCGCGGCTAAACCCGCCTGGCAATTCCGTCCCTCGAAGCTTCATCAGGTTGTGGTAGAATCTCCACAACCTGATTTTTTCGTCAAAGGACTGAGTTCACATGACTGTCCCGCGCTCCCCTAATCTGCTGATGCCCCTCTCCGAAGCGGCCAAGCTGGTCCAGAGTGGCGATACCCTGGCGCTCGGCGGCAATATGCTCTACCGGCGTCCGGTGGCCTTCGTGCGAGAGCTGCTGCGGCGGCCTGATCCGCCTAAAGACCTGACGCTGCTGTGCTTCACCGCCGGGTTCGAGTCCGATCTGCTGGTAGGGGCGGGCTGTGTCCGGCAGACGCGCACCTGCTATTTTGGGCTGGAGGCCTTCGGCTTCGCGCCGATGTTCAGCCAGGCCGCCGGACAGGGAACCCTGAACATTCTCGAAGAGACCGAAGCCAGCCTGGCGTTTGGCATCCGGGCACAGATGGCCGGGATCGGATTCATGCCGTCCAACGCGTGGCTGGGCACGGACATGCTCAAGCTCCGCCCGGACATCCAGACGATCACCGATCCCTACACGGGCGAGACCCTCGTCGCCTTTCCGGCCATCCCGTGCGACGTCGCGGTGATCCATGCCCTGGTGGCCGACCAACGAGGCAATACCCGGCTGAACAAGAACCTGGGCATCGACCCGGAATTGGCCAACATCGCCTCGAAAGTCATCGTTACCGCCGAAGAGGTGGTCGATAAGCTGGATACCGACGTCCACATTCCGGGCAACCTGGTGACTGCCGTCGTCCCTACCCCGCGCGGCGCGTGGCCGACCTCATGTTTTCCCCTCTACCCCATTGGTGGGGGAGAGCTGCTGCGCTACGTCGAGCTGTGCGCGAACGGAAAGTTCGACGACTACCGCGCGGCCCTGGTCGGGAACGCATAAGCCCCGGTTTGTGCGTATAATCTAGATGTGACTACTTGATGACGGGAGTTTGATGTATGCTGCCCATAACCCTCAGCCGGAAATGGCTGGCCACGCTGGCTTTGGTCGTCGCGATCACGCTGGCCGGTTCCATGTCGTACTCGTACGTGCTGCCCGCGCCGGTCGCGGCCCAGGGCGGCCAGCCCAGCGGCACGGAAGATCTTTTCAAGCCGTTCTGGGAAGTGTGGGATCTGCTGCGCCAGAACTACGTCGATCCACTGGACGACAAGGTCCTCGTCGCCGGCGCACAGGATGGCATGATCAAGGCGCTGGACGATCCCACCTTCGAGGCCCCTACCTCCGAACTGCTGGCCGAAAACGCGACCACCGACGAGATCTTCGCCCCGTTTTGGGCAACCTGGACTCTGATCCACGAGACCCATACTGACCTGGACGATACCGCCCTGATGGAAGGAGCCATCAACGGTATGATGGCCACGCTGGGCGATCCGCATTCGGGCTACATGGACCCCGAAACCTTCGCGATGGTCAACGCGGGCATGAACGGCGAATACGAGGGCATCGGCGCCACCGTGCGCAAGGACGAAACAACCGGCGGCCTCGAACTGGTGTCGATCTTCAGAGGTTCGCCCGCCGAACAAGCCGGTCTACAGCCGACCGACCAGATCGTCCGCGTCGAGGGCCAGGACATCACGCAGATGACCCAGGAAGAGGGGATCGCGCTGGTGCGTGGTCCCGCGGGCACGCTGGTGCGGCTGGGAATTCAGCGCGTCGGCGAGGCGGAAATCCTCAAATTCGAAGTGATGCGGGCGAAAATCATGGTGCCCAGCATCGAGAGCAAGATCCTGGATGGGAATATTGGCTATGTCCGTCTGAGCCAGTTCGAATTCAGCACCGCCCCGGATTTGCGCGTGGCGCTGCAAAACCTCGACGCGAACCATCTCGCCGGGTTGATCCTGGACGTGCGCGGCAACCCCGGCGGCTATCTGACCACCGTGATCGACGTGGCCAGCGCATTCATCCCCGACGGGGATATCGTGATCGAGCGCACGCCGAATAATGAAACTGAACATGCCGCTCTCGGCAACGCCATTGCGCCCGACGTGCCGATGGTCATCCTGGTCGATCAAGGCAGCGCCAGCGCGTCCGAACTGCTGGCCGGAGCCTTGCAAGATCATCAGCGGGCGACCGTGGTGGGAATGCAGACCTTCGGCAAAGGATCGGTCCAGAGTTGGTTCGAGCTGACCAACGGCGGCGGCGTGCGTATCACCATTTCGCGCTGGTACACGCCGGACGGTCATTCGGTGAGCGAGGTGGGCATCACCCCGGACGTGGTGGTGGAATATGTGCCGGAAGCCAGGAGCGGGGTCGAAGATAACCAGCTCGAAACCGCCCTCCAGGTGTTGCAAGGCACGTACCAGCCCATCGTCAACCAGCCCGCGCCGCGCTAGGACGATGGCTCTATGACATTTCTAAGTTGTCTCTAATGGCGTTCTGACCTAATGAGGGTATAGTACACGCTAGCTCAATAGGCACGTGTAAACACTCTCAGGGAGAGTATGGAATGTTCTTCGACCCGATGTATCTCTTGATCGTATTCCTGCCTACGCTGGTCCTGTCGGGACTGGCGCAGATGTGGGTCAACGGCGCGTACCAAAAATGGAGCAAGATCGGTAACAGCCGTCGCGTGAACGGTTACGATACCGCAGAAGTGCTCATGCGCAGCGGCGGAATCCAGCGCGTCGGACTGGAAGTCACCGGGGGCCAGCTTTCCGATCACTACGATCCGACGCAGGGCGTGGTCCGGCTGTCGCAGGGGGTCGCCTCGCAGCCGTCGGTCGCGTCGATGGCGATTGCTGCGCACGAGTTCGGCCATGTCCAGCAGCACCAGCAGAACAGTGCCCTGATGGCCGTCCGCTCGGCGTTGGTGCCCAGCGCCCAGTGGGGGCCGCGCGTCGGCTTCGGCCTCATCTTCCTCGGCCTGATTCTGAACTTCACCGGGCTGGCGGTATTGGGCCTGATCCTGTTCGCCGCGACCACCCTGTTCACGCTCGTGACTCTGCCGGTGGAGTTGGACGCCAGCCGCCGCGGGCTTAAACTGCTGCGCGACACCGGCCTGATCGCCAGCGACCAGGATGCCCAGGGAGCACGGGCAGTCCTGACCGCCGCGGCCTTCACCTATGTCGCCGCGTTGGCCACATCGCTGCTGACGCTGCTGTACTATGCAATGCTGGTCTTCGGCAACGATAATCGCCGCCGCTAAGGACACCTGCGCATGAATTCCCAACCTGCCGCCGATTACACTATTGATGAACAAATCGCCGTCTGTATCGCCCGGCAGGTTGAGGATGGCGACCTGCTCGCCCAGGGCTTGGCGACCCCGCTGGTCGCCGCCGGATACATCCTGGCGCAGCGCACCCATGCGCCTAACGCCTACTTTGCGTCCGCCGTCGGACAGGGCGTAGTCCAGGATTGGGCCCCGTTGGGCATCGCTCATGCCGAGGAATTGTGGGTAGGCCATGCCTTAGCCAACGCCAGCTTCGTCGCGCTGGTGACCGACATGCTACCCACCCTCTCGCTGAAGGAGTTCTTCCGCCCGGCCCAGGTTGACGCAGCGGGGAACTTCAACAACATCGCCATCGGCAAGGATTACCATCACCCGCGGCTGCGCCTGCCGGGCGCGGCAGGGATTCCGGACGTCTCAATCCATTCCGACCAGATGTGTCTGTACGTGCCGCGCCACTCGCGCGCCATCTTCGTGCCCGAACTGGACTGGCTGAGCGGGTTGGGCCACCACCCGGCCCGGCAGCACGGCAGCGGCCCCCGCTACCTGATCACCGATCTGGGCGAATTCGACTGGGCGAACGGGCGAATGCGGCTGACGGCGTATCACAGCGGCACCACGATCAAGCATATCCAGGCCAAGACCGGCTT
>CAYRWY010000285.1:0-7936 GCA_964427955.1 uncultured Anaerolineaceae bacterium | reverse complement strand
GTAAGTAGCGCATCCTGAAATCTCCAATTCACACCCCGAACGTGAAAAAGGGCTTCAATCTTCAAACTTGGGGTTGGAGAGGGACAGGGCAAGCCCTGCCCCTACTATGAACCCGATGATTTACCGCACGCCGAGCAGCAGTTCGATGGTCCACTGATCGAGCTGCTCGTAACGCAGATCGCGCTGGGACAGGGTGACGCGGTCGAAATTTTCGGCTTTCAGGCGCTTCAGGTTGTCGCTGCTGTAACCATCCGCCAGCCAGTCCAACGAGTGATCGTCGGCCTTGATCTCGGCCAGCAGTCCTTGAATTTCGGGATCGGCATTGAACTTCGCGGCCTTTTCCTTGAGGATCAGGTAGGTCCGCATACAGCCGCGCGCGAAGGCCCGGACGCCTTCCGGCCCATCGGTGCGGTAGGCGTGCGCGTCGAAGTGGAGCGATCCGGAGTACCCGACATCTTCCAGGAAGCGCACCAGGTGGAACGCCTGCTTGATCATCTCCGCGCCAAAGCGGAAGTCCTGGTCGTAACGCCCGAAGAGCTGGTCGTTGAGGTCGATGTGGAACAGCTTCCCGGCATCCCACGCCTGCGCGACGGCGTGCATGAAGTTGAGGCCCGCCATGTGCTCGTGCGCGACTTCGGGATTCACGCCGACCATTTCGGGGTGATCGAGCGTGGCGATGAAGCCCAACATGGCGCCGGTCGTCGGCAGGTAGATGTTGCTGCGCGGCTCATTGGGCTTGGCTTCGAGGGCAAACTTGAGATCGTATTCCTGGTCGATGACGTAATCGCACAGGAAGTTCAGCGCGTCGCGGAAATGCTTTCCGGCGTCCAGCGGGCTTTTGCTGGAATCGGATTCGGTGCCTTCGCGCCCACCCCAGAAGACGTAGACCTTCGCGCCCAGTTCGACCCCCAACTCAATCGAGCGGATGGTCTTTTGCAGGGCATACGCGCGCACTTTCGGATCATTTGAAGTGAACGCGCCATCCTTGAAGGCGGGATCGTAGAACAAGTTGGTGGTCGCCATCGGCACGGCCAGGCCCCGGTCCTTCAACGCCTGCTTGAAGTCTGCGACGATCTGGTCGCGCTGGGCAGGGGTCGCGTCAATCGGCACGAGGTCGTTGTCGTGCAGGTTCACGCCGTAAGCCCCGACGTCGGCCAACAGGTGCACGATTTGCACGGGCGTGATCGACTTGCGAACTTCGGAACCGAACGGGTCGCGCCCGGCGTTGCCGACCGTCCACAGCCCAAAGGTAAAACGATGTTCTGGTTTTGGATCGTAATTTCCCACTGCAAAAACTCCTTATGAAAGATGAGCGGTTCAATACTTACCGGGTTGAGCAATAATCGACTGGCAGATCACGGCGATCCCGCCCATCAGGCAGGCGTCGGACCCGTGCTGCGCGAGGACAATCCGTGCTGCTTCGCGATTCCAGCGCAGCGCTCGCTGCTGGACTTCGGCCTCCATCACCGGCAGCAGAAAACTGCCCGCCAGGCTGAGGATGCCGCCAAACACGATCCGATCCGGGTTCAGCGCGTTGACCAGGGACGCAATCCCGATCCCCAGGTAGCGTCCCACTTGCCGGAGGGCGTCCAGAGCCACGGCGTCGCCCGCTTCCGCCGCCGCGACCACCAGCGGGATCGAGAGCTGGTCCAGGTCCCTGCCGGTCATGTTTTGCAGCACGCTGGATTGACCGCCCTGGATCGCCTGGCGGATGGTGCGAAAGACGGCGGACTGGCTCACCTGGGTTTCCCAACAGCCCCGGTTCCCGCAGTTGCACGGCTCGCCGTCGGGGTCCATCGTCATGTGACCGAATTCGCCCGCAAAGCCGGTGGTCCCCCGGAGAAGCTGGCCATTCCGCACGATGGCACCGCCCAGGCCGACACCTGCGCTGATGAACAGCACTTCGTCATAGCCCTTCGCCGCGCCGTACAGGTTCTCGCCCAGCGCCGCCATGTTCGCTTCGTTGTCCACAAACACCGGAATGCCTTCAAACGCATGGGAAAGAATGTCGCGCAGAGGGACATCCTGCCAAACCAGGTTGGGCGCGAACAACAGCGTTCCGCTCGCCTCGTCTACCAGCCCCGGCACGCCCAGGGCCAGGCCCATCAGCCCACAGCGCCCCTCGCAGCCCGCCATTCCGGCGGCCAACGCCTCGTGTACCAGCGCGACCATCCGGTCGAGAATGGCCTGCTGGTGGCGTGCCGCCCGCATACTTTCGCGGTGCCGCCAGAGCACTTCGGCCCCAAAGTTGGTGCAGACGATGGAGATGAAATCCACGCCAAGCTCGCAGCTTACGATGTACCCGGCCTGCGGATTGAGTTCGAGCAGGATCGAGGGGCGGCCCACATTGCCCGATACGACCCCAACTTCGCGCACGAAGCCCATCTCGATCAGTTCTTGAACCAGGCTGGAGACGGTGGATTTGTTCAGGCCGGTCATCTCGGCCATCGCCGAGCGGGAGAGTTTTCCATGCGCAAACAGGCGCTGCATGATGTGCGAGAGGTTGATCTCGCGGACCAGAGCCTGATCGCCGGTACGAAAAGAAGTTTTGAGTGACATGGTTTATAGAAGGGTATTGAAAATTAGTTTGTTGCGCCAACCAACTAATTTATTGTAGCCTGAATTGGGATCAGAAGTCAAGCAGTTGGTGGGCGATTTAACAAGTTCTGGCCTCTCCCCTGACCCCTCTCCGTTGCGCTTTTTGAATGGAGAGGGGCCGGGGGGATCACTTCTTCAGGGGAACGTCGAGCGACCGGAGGTGACGCATTTCAGGCCATTTCTTGGCCACTGACAGCACGACCAGGATCGTGCCGATGCCACCGCCGACCACCGAAATCACCGGCCCGAACAGGGCAGCCGTCAAGCCGGACTCGAACCCGCCGAGTTCGTTGGAGGCGCTGATGAAAATGCCATTGACGGCGGAGGTGCGCCCGCGCATCTCGTCGGGCGTGCGGACCAGCAGCAGGGTGCTGCGAATCACGACGCTGATGTTATCCAGCCCGCCCAACACCAGCAGCATCAGCACCGAAAGTGCGAAAAAGCGAGACAGGCCAAATACGATGGTGGCGACCCCAAAGCCCGCTACCGCCCACAGCAGCGTCCGTCCCGCGTGTTGAAACGCCGGAAGGTGCGCCAGCGTGATCGCCATCATCAGCGCGCCGACGGACGGGGCCGCCCGCATGATGCCCAGGCCTTCCGGGCCGACCTTGAGAATATCGGTCGCATAGACGGGCAGCAGCGTCACCGCGCCCCCCAGCAGCACCGCGAACATGTCCAGCGTGATCGCGGCCAGGATGACCTTGGTATCCCGGATGAAGCGCACGCCCTCGGCCAACGATTCCCACGTCGCCGCCTTGCGCGACAGGGCCAAAGGCCGCCCCTTGATCTGCGTCACCAGCACCAGAAAGGTGATCGCCGCTGCTATGTCGAACAGGTAGATCACGGTCACATCGTGCAGCAGGGCCACGAACAATCCGGCGAAAGACGGCCCGATGATCGACGCCAACTGCCAGGCGCTGCTGCTCCACGTCGCGGCGCTGGTGAAGATCGACGGCGGCACGGTCTGCGGCAGCAGCGTCGAGGTGGCCGGATTGCTGAACGCGCGCGTCACGCCGATGCCAAACAGGCACAGATAGATCAAAGTCAGCGGACCACCCACCAGCGAGAGCAGGGCCAGTCCCGATGCACACCCGGCCAGCATCGCCTGCGTGATGAGCACGATCCGCCGCCGGTCGTGCTGGTCGGCGATGTGACCGGCGGGCAGCGAAAAGACGACGATCGGGATCACCTGGACCAATCCCACCAGCCCCAGGGCGAACTCGCTGTGGGTGCGCAGCCACAACTGCCAGCCAATGGCAAAGGAGAGCATCTGATCGCCGAAGGAGGTCACAAAGCGACCTACCAACAGCAGACGGAAATCTTGAAAACGGAGCGCCGCATACGGATCGCGGCGCGGACTGTCCGGGGTTTCTTCGGAGGAGGGTTTCAATCTCGGGCCTCGTGGACGTTGTATCGACAGAGTTAACGGGGGACTATAATACACTACCTTCGCCCGCTGGGGGGCGTTAAAATCTACAAGCACGCTATAATAGAGGGTGAATCTTCAGAAAGAATGAGTATGCAGCGAGAAAACGATTTTCCACGTCCGAATCCTATCTTTCTCCGCGTGGCTTACGTGGTGGTGATGGTCTTCTTCAAGTTGTACCACCGCATCACGCTCCGGCATGATATGCGGAAGCTCCGCGCACTGACCACGCTGGGCCGCCCGATCATCGTCGTCTTCAACCATACCAGCAATCTGGACGTCCCGCTGGTGGCGGTCAGTGTCGGGCTGCCGATCATGCGCAAGCTCTCGCTGCCGGGCAAAAAAGAACTGTGGGAATCAAAAAAATCGCGCTGGCTGGTGACCCTGGCAGGCGCTACCCCACTGGATCGCGACATCGCCGATACCAACGCCGTCCGTGTCCTGCTGCGCGCGCTCAATCACGGCCAAAACCTGATGATCGCGCCTGAAGGTACCCGCAGCGAAGATGGCCAGGTCCATCCCTTCATCCCTGGCTTCGCCAAGCTGGCACAGAAAACCGGGGCGCTCGTCCTACCCGTCGCGCTCAAAGGCGCTGCCGAAGCGATGCCCAAAGGGGCCAACTTCCCCCACCCCCGCAAAATCATCACGACGGTCGGTGACCCCATCGACCCGCGCGACTACTTCAGCGCCAAGCCCGATAGCGACGCGTTCGAAGCTTTTGCGGAAAGCGTCCGCCAGAAGGTGATCGCGCTGCTCAACGAGTCGTGAGAGACTGCACCAATAATGGTAGATGGTGGATTCCAGGCCCGACCACTGTACCTTGCGAGCCGGGCCCTTAGTTATTGAGGAGACCAAAATTTTTATGAGTATCAGCCAGTTAGCCAGGGAGATCAAAGAATCGCCCACCCTCGAACTCAACGAAGAAGCGATGCGCTTGAGGGACAAAGGGGAGCCGGTCATCAGTCTGGGCGTCGGGGAACCGACCAACAAGGCCCCGATTACGGCGGTCCTCAGTTCTGCCGCCAAACTCAAAGACGGTGACGTGAAATATACGTCGGTCGATGGCACCCGCTCCCTCAAAAAAGCCATCATTCGTTACACCGAGGAAAACTATAACCGCCTGGTCGCGCCGGAAAACATCATCGCCTCGACCGGCGCCAAGCAGGCCCTCTTCAACCTGCTCTTTTCGATCACCAATCCCCAGGATGAAGTGATCATCCTGGCCCCCTACTGGGTCAGTTATCCGGAAATGGTCAAGATGGTCTACGGCGTGCCGGTGATCGTGACGCCGGAGGACGGCACATTCATTCCCCGCTTCGAGGAGATCGAGGAAGCGGTGACCTCCTATACCCGGGCGATCATCGTCAACAGCCCCAATAACCCCTCCGGGGTGGTCTATCCCGAAGACCTGATCGCCAGGCTGGTCGATCTCTGCGAGAGCAGAAATATCTACCTGATCATGGATGACATCTACCATAAGCTGGTCTTCGACGGCAAGCAGACCGTGCCCGCCTACCGTTACACGACACGCGACATCGAGACCACGCACATCGTCGTGATCAACGGCGTCAGCAAGCTGTACGGCATGACCGGCTTCCGCATTGGCTGGGCCGTCGGCAACCGCAAGCTGATCGAAACGATGGCCAAAGTCCAGGGCCAGATCACCTCGTCGCCCTCGCTGATCTCGCAGGCCGCCGCCGAAGGGGCGCTGACGGGCGTGCAAAATATCGTCGAGAACCTGCGGCTGGGCATCCAGAACAACCGGGATGTCATCATGAATGAGCTGCAAACCTTCACCGACGTGAAAACCATCAAGCCCGACGGAACCTTCTACGTCCTGCCCGACTTCCGCGCGTACAGCAAGGACTCGGTGGAACTGTCCCGCTTCCTGCTGAAGAAAACGCTGGTCGTCGCCGTGCCGGGCAAGGAATTCGGCATGGAGGGTCACATCCGGTTCAGTTATTCCGGTCAGGCCAAGAGCATCATCGAAGCCATCAAGCGCATCAAGTGGGCGCTCGATCCGAATGCTCCCAACGATATTTACATTGGGGATCGCAAACTGATCCGCGATTGGATGTAGGGGAAAATTATTATGAACAACCTGCTCAATATTAAGACGCCTGCCGAAGATCAGGCCCACGCCCTGAAAGCGGATTACGGGCTGGTTCATCACGGTTTGACCAACCTGCGCCAGAGCTACTGGAACCTGCCCACCGAGACGCTGTACGAGGAGATCGTATTTCGCAACGAAGCGCGCATCACCAGCATGGGACCGCTGGTGGTCAACTCCGGCAAGCATACCGCGCGTGCCGCACAGGATAAATACATCGTGCGCGAAGCCAGCACCGAGGATCACGTCTGGTGGGGCGAATATAACCGCCCGCTCAGCTCGGACAAATTCAGCGAGCTGTTCTGCCGCTTGCAGGGCTATCTCCAGGGCCGCGACGTGTTCGTGCAGGACTGCTACGCGGGCGCGCATCCCGATTACCGCCTGCCGATCCGGATCATCACCGAAAATGCGTGGCACGCCCTGTTTGTCCGCAACATGTTCATCCTGCCGCAAAGCCGCGAGGAATACCGCCTGCACGTGCCGGAATTCACCGTGCTGGCCGTGCCTTCGTTCAAAGCGGTCGAAGGGATCGACGGCACGCGCACCAGCACCGCCATCGCGCTCAGTTTCGAGCAGCGGCTGTGCATCATCGCGGATTCGGCGTATGCGGGCGAGATCAAGAAGTCGATCTTCACCATCATGAATTACTTGCTGCCGCTGGAAGGCGTCATGACGATGCACTGCTCTGCCAACCAGGGCACCGACCGCGACGACACGGCGCTGTTTTTCGGGCTGTCCGGCACGGGGAAAACCACGCTGTCCGCCGATCCGACGCGCGGGCTGATCGGGGATGACGAGCACGGCTGGGGCGATGATGGGGTGTTCAATTTCGAGGACGGCTGCTACGCCAAAGTGATCCAGCTTTCGCCCACCGCCGAGCCGCAGATTTACGCCGCGACCCACCGTTTCGGCACGATCCTGGAAAACGTCATCTACGATCCGGTGACGCGCCAGATCGACCTGGACTCCGAAGAGATCACCGAAAACACGCGTGCCTCGTACCCCCTGTCGTTCATCGACAACGCCGTGCCGGAGAAGATGGGCGGGCATCCGCGTAATATCGTGATGCTCACCTGTGATGCGCAGGGCGTCATGCCGCCCATTGCCCGCTTGACCCCGGATCAGGCGCTCTACCACTTCATTTCCGGCTATACGTCCAAGATCGCCGGGACCGAAGTCGGGTTGAGCAGCGAGCCGGAAATCACCTTCAGCGCGTGTTTCGGCGCGCCGTTCATGGTGCACCATCCCATGTTCTATGCCGACCTGCTCCGGCGCAAGATCGAACGCTACGGGTCGCACTGCTGGCTGCTGAATACCGGCTGGGTGGGCGGCGCGTACGGCGTGGGGAAGCGGATCAGCATCCACCACACCCGCGCGCTGTTGAACGCTACCCTGAGCGGCGCGCTGCTGGACGTGGAGTACTACACCGATCCGATCTTTGGCTTCCAGGTGCCCACAACCTGTCCCGGCGTGCCGGAAAGCGTGCTTTACCCGGCGCAGGCATGGGCGAGCGAGGCGGAATACTGGAAGCGCTATCGCCAACTGGCTGCCCGCTATCTTGACAACTTCAAGAAATTCGCGGCAGACTGCCCGCCCGACGTGCGCGCGGCAGGACCAAAGCTCTAAAATTATAGAGGCGTATGCGATACGCCCCTACGAAGAATTTAAGTCTTCCCGTAGGGGCAATTCATGAATTGCCCTATATGTGTCAATTTAGGGTTTTGTGAGGCCATCACGGTCTTGTCCCGGCCTCACCCCCCGACCCCCTCTCCATTCAAAAGCGCAATGGAGAGGGGGAGAAA
>CAYRWY010000284.1:0-7941 GCA_964427955.1 uncultured Anaerolineaceae bacterium | reverse complement strand
TTATGGCCTGCTGGGGCAAGGGGCGCTGCTGCTGCAAACCCCGGAGGGGCAGGTAGATCTGCTGCCGATGCAGCCCGGCACGGCGGCCTATGTCCCCCCCTACTGGGGGCATCGCACGGTCAATACCGGGTCCGAGAATTTCGTCTTTCTGGCCGTCTATCCGGGCGACGCCGGGTACGACTATGGCACGATTGCCGACCGGGGGTTTGCCTCGATCCTCGTCGAGCAGCAGGGCCAACCGGCGTTGATTTCCAACCCGCATTTTCAGGGAGGATAGCTTTATGTTGAACGACAACGTACGCGGTTTGCAGCACCTCGGCTTGCCGGTGACCGACATCGCGCGCTCGAAGCGGTTTTACAGCCAGATCGGTTTCGTGGCGGTGATGGAAACCACGCTGCCGGAGCTGGAAGGTCCGGTCCAGGTCGCCATGTTGGAGCTGAATGGGCTGGTGATCGAGCTGTACCAGCTTGCGGGGGCGTCCCTGGAAGAGATCCGGGGGCGGTCGGATGGGCATATCGATCACGTCGCGTTGGACGTGATCGACGTCAACCGCGCTTTTGACGACGCCCGTGCGATGGGGTTGGAAACCGTGGAGAACGCGCCGGTGTTTCTGCCGTTCTTTGAAAAAGGCGTGCGCTATTTCAACGTCCGCGGGCCGGATGGTGAACGAGTAGAATTTAACGAGAGATTACGATGACCTCTTATATTTTGGCGCACGATCTGGGCACGACCGGCAACAAGGCCACGCTGTACGATGCCGAGGGCCGGTTGGTCAGCAGTGCTTTTTATGGCTACGAGACCGAATACGCGCATACCGGCTGGGCCGAACAAAATCCGGAAGAGTGGTGGCGTGCGGTGTGCATCTCGACGCAGCAGTTGTTGCGCGAGGCGGCGGTCAGCCCGGACGCCGTGGCCGCCATCACGTTCAGCGGGCAGATGATGGGCGCAGTGGCGTTGGACGCGCACGCCCGGCCCTTGCGCAACGCCATCATCTGGGCGGACCAACGCTCCGTCGATCAAGAACGCTGGCTGGGCGAGCGGATCGCCCCGGCGGACGTCTATCGCATCACCGGCCACCGGCTGAGCGCCTCCTATTCGCTCTGCAAAATCCTGTGGCTGCGCGACCACCAGCCGGATATTTACGCGGCGACCTATAAATTCGTCCATGCCAAAGACGCCATCGTCGCCCGGCTGACCGGCCAGTTCGTCACCGAGCCGACCGACGCGTCGGGTATGAACCTCTACGACCTGGATGCCTGGAACTGGTCCGGGCGCATCATCGACGCTGCCGGACTCGACGCGGCCAAGCTGCCCGAACTCAAACGCTCGATTGACGTGGTGGGCGGCGTGCTGCCTGCCGTGGCCAACGAGGTGGGCGTCAAGGCCGGGACGCCGGTCGTGATCGGCGGGGGCGATGGTATGTGCGCCGCCGCCGGGGCGGGCGTGGTGCGCGAAGGGGCCGCCTATAATTACGTCGGCTCGTCGTCGTGGATCGCACTGGCGACCAAAAAGCCGATCTACGATCCGGATTACCGCACCTTCACCTGGGCGCACCTGGTGCCGGGCCTCTACAGCCCGTGCGGCACGATGCAGATGGCGGGCGGTTCCTACCAGTGGACGCGCGACCAGGTCTGTATGATCGAAAAACAGGCAGCAGCGGCGGTGGGCGTCAGTTCCTACGAGCTGATGAACCTGAGCGCGGCCCAATCTCCGCCCGGCGCGCAGGGCCTGATCTACCTCCCGTATCTGCTGGGCGAGCGCAGCCCGCGCTGGAATACCCGGGCGCGCGGGGCCTTCATCGGCCTGACGGTGCGCCATACCCACGCCGACATGGTGCGTGCCGTGCTCGAAGGCGTGACGATGAATCTGCGCGTGATCCTGGAAGCATTCCGGGCGCAGGGCGCACAGATCGAGGCGATGCGTGTGATCGGCGGCGGCGCGCGCGGGCGCTTCTGGAACCAGATGATGGCCGACATGTACGGCGTGCCCGTGCAGCGCTTGGCGATTCTCGAAGAAGCGACCTCGATGGGCGCGGCCCTGGCGGGCGGGATCGGCGTCGGTCTCTACCGCGATTTTTCGATGAGCGAGACTATGAATGCCGTCGTCGAATCGATCCAGCCCGATCCGGCAGCGCAGGCGGCCTATGCGCGGGTCTATCCGATTTTCGAGGCGGCCTATCAAGCCCTGCTGCCCGTCTATGACCTGTTGGCCGAGGCGTGGTCGTGACCATTCAGACCGTCACCGGTCCCCTACCAGAGTCAGACGTCATCCTGGCGGATGGGCACGCGCACGCCTGGATCGCACCGCCGGACGGGATCGCGCCCGAAGCACGCCTGGAACTGAACCGCTTCGAGGCGATTCAGGCGGAACTGGTCCAGTTCCGTGCAGCGGGCGGGACGCTGCTGGTGGACTGCCAGCCGGGCGGGGCGGGGCGGGACGCTAACCGGCTCGCCCAACTGGCGCGCGCGTCCGGCGTGTGGATCACGGCGACGACCGGGTTTCACCTGCCCCAATATTACCCACCGGAAGAGGGATTGTGGTCGGCGACGGCAGAATCCGCCGCCGCGTATTTTGTCGGGGAACTGGTCACCGGGACGCGCGAGTCGGGGGGCACGATCCGGGCCACCACGATCAAAGTCGGGTACAGCGGCGTGATCGAAGGCCAGCCCCGCGTGTTGATGGAAGCGGCTGCCGAAGCAGCGCGGCAGACCGGCGCGCTGGTCCTCTTCCACACCGAACGCGGGATCAACGTCGAAGCCCTGCTCCCGTTTTTCGCGGATCGCGGGGTTCCGGCGGACCGACTGTATCTCTGCCACGTGGACAAGCGCCCGGACCTCGGACTGCACCGCGAGCTGGCGCAGGCCGGGGTGCTGCTCGGCTACGACACCTTCACGCGGCCCCGTTACGATCCGGATCGGACCGCCTGGCCGCTCCTGCTGGCGATGGTCGCGGCGGGCCTGGGTTCCCAGGTGGCCGTGGGCCAGGACCTGGCCCTGCCCGACATGTGGCGATCCTGGGGCGGTGCGCCAGGCTTGTGTTTTCTGCCCGACGTAATCGTTCCACGCCTGCGCGCGGAAGGCGTTCCCGACGGCGTGCTCCGCCAGTTGACCGGAGCCAACATCGCGCGGCGTTTGGCCCACCGGGTGTAACTATGTTGACAGGAGTAGGTATGGATCAATCATCGGCCTTAGTTCAACGTTCGGTTCCGACCATGTATTTCGTGGGCGTGACCACAGGCCGCTCGTCGATCATGAAAGTCTTCCCGCGCTGGTCCGAAATCCTGGGACTGGGGGCGGAAATCGCCGGTTACGATGCGCCGCTGCACGCCTCGCCGGAGGTCTACCGCGCCATCGTCGAGCACATCCGCGACGATCCTTTGTCGGTCGGGGCGCTCGTCACCACCCACAAGATCGATCTGCTGGAGGCCACGCGCGATCTGTTCGACTATCTCGATCCGCACGCCCGGTTGTGCAACGAGATTTCGTGCATTTCCAAGCGGGACGGCAAGCTGCGCGGCCACGCCAAAGACCCGATCACCTCCGGGCTGGCGTGGGAAGCGTTCGTCCCGCCGAGCCACTGGGAACAGACCGGCGGTCATGTGCTGTGCCTGGGGGCGGGCGGTTCGGCAGTCGCGATCAGCGTCTACCTGGCCGGGCTGGCCGAGCCTCCTCACCGCTTCGTCGCTGTCAACCGCTCCCAGCCGCGTCTCGACATGCTGCGCGAGATTCATGCCCAACTGGATACCGACATCGAGTTCGAGTACATCGTCAACGAAGACCCGGCGTATAATGATGCGCTGATGGCTGCCATGCCGCCTGGCTCGATGGTGATCAACGCCACCGGCATGGGCAAAGATCGGCCCGGCTCGCCCATCACGGATGCGGGGCTGTTCCCGCTCAACGGCCTGGCGTGGGAATTGAACTACCGGGGTGAACTGGACTTTCTGCACCAGGCGCGCCGCCAGTCCGGCAGCCGGGGCGTGAAGGTGGAAGATGGGTGGGTCTACTTTTTGCACGGTTGGACCCAGGTGGTGGCCGAAGTGTTCCAGATCGACCTGACGCCCGCCTTGTTCCGGCAACTGGATCAGGCGGCGGCCTCGATCCGTTAATCACCAAGAGGAGAGGATTGTTCTATGGCTCGGTTTGATCGTTTGACGGTATTGAATACTATTCTGGCCGATGGGATGGTGCCGCTGTTCTATCACAGCGATCTTGAGGTCGCCAAGAACGTCGCCGGGGCGCTGTCCCAGGGCGGCGGTCATATCCTGGAATTCACCAACCGGGGCGATTTCGCGCTGGAAGTCTTCACGGCGCTGATCAAGCACTGCGCCAAGGCCCATCCCGGCCTGATCATCGGCGTAGGATCGGTCGAAGACGCGCCGACGGCGGCGATGTTCATCGCCAGCGGGGCGAACTTCGTCGTGGGGCCGAACTTCAACGAGGAGCTGGTCAAGCTCTGCAACCGCCGCAAAGTCCCCTATATGCCGGGCTGCGGGACGGTCAACGAGATCACCCGCGCCGAGGAATGGGGCGTCGAGATCGTGAAGGCGTTTCCCGGTACGGCGGTCGGCGGGCCGGGCTTCATCAAAGATGTGCTGGGGCCACGCCCCTGGACGCGCATCATGCCCACCGGCGGCGTCACCCCGGAAGAAGATAACCTCCGCTCGTGGTTCTCGGCAGGGGCAGCCTGCGTCGGCATGGGCAGCAACCTGGTGCGGAAAGACCTGGTCCAGGGCGGCAAATTCGACGAGATCGCCGGGCTGGTGCGCGATACGTTGGCCTTGATTCAGAAAATTCGCAGCAAAGCGTAAGACCACGAAGGGGCGGCGCGGTTGTCCGCCCCTTTTTGATTCTCTAACGCCGCCGGGTGTAGCGGTTGATGAAGCTGTAGGGCGAGGGCAGCGGGATCGCGCTGGCGGCATCCAACCGGGCCAACTCCTCCGGCGTGAGCGCCCAGCCAACCGCGGCCAGGTTTTGAGCGAGCTGTTCCGGCGTGCGCGCGCCGAAAATCGGGGCGGTGACGCCGGGCTGCCGCAGTACCCAATTCAAGGCCACCTGGGCGGGAGTCTTCCCCCGCGCCATCGCAATCTCGTCCAGTTTGTCGATGATCTGCCAGGTGTGCTCGTTCTCGCGCTGCTCCGGCAGATCGTCCCAGCGATCCCCACGTCCCACGCGGCTGTCCGGCGGCGGCGGGGCGTTGCGGCGATATTTGCCGGTCAGCCATCCCCCGGCCAGCGGCGACCACGCGATCACCCCGATCCCCAGTTCCTGGCAGAGCGGCAGCAGTTCCCACTCGGTGCTGCGCACCAGCAGGCTGTATTCGGGCTGGAGGCAGTCGTAACGCGCCCACCCCTTGATCTCGCTCAACATGGTGGCGCGCATCAACTGCGAGGGCGTGTGGTTGGAGGCGCCGATATAGCGCACCTTACCGGTCCGGACCAGGTCGTCCAGCGCGCGCAGCGTCTCTTCTTGCGGCGTAGAGGCGTCCCAGCAGTGCACTTGATACAGGTCCACGTAATCTGTTTTCAGCCGGGTCAGGCTGGCGTCGATTTGATGAAAAATATGTTTGCGCGACAGGCCGGTGTCGTTGGGTCCCTGCCCGGCTTTGAAGAAGACTTTGGTGGCAATCACCAGCTTGGAACGATCCGGCTGCTGGCCGATCCAATGACCCAGATAGGTTTCGGACAGGCCCTCGTTATATATATTAGACGTGTCGAAAAAATTGCCGCCAGCATCGACAAACTGGCTGGCCATGCGCCCGGCGGTGGCATCATCCGCCCCCCAGCCGAAGGTCTGCGTCCCGAAGCATAATTCCGAGACCCGCAGACCGGTCCGTCCCATAAACCGATAGTCCATACGCCGTGTTCCTTTCCGTTAGGATACAAGGGGGACTGTGCCGCAATCCCCTACCGTCTGCACCGAAGCCAGCGTGGCCGATACCCAGCCCACCTGGCCCCCATACGTCACACGCCACCACGCCCCATCGCTGCTGCGCCCCGTCACCTCCAGGTTGGTTCCCGGCGCCGTCGGGCCGAGCAGGGCATACGTCGTTCCCGGCCCGGTGCGCACGTTGACGTTGGCGCTGAACGCGACCTGGCACGATGTCCCAGCGGCGGCGCCGGGCGGTGTGGGCACGATCACCGGCACGTAGGCAATGGGCTGTCCACCCGGTACCTGGCACCAGGACGGGCTGTCGTTCCAACTGCCGGGATCGGTCAGGCGGTGGGGATTCCGGCCCGCGCTATCCATGAGATAGATTTCTCCGGTGCCATCCCGATCCGAAATGAAGGCGATCTGGGTCCCATCCACCGACCATTCCGGCCACCAATCGTTGGACTGGGCATTGGTCAGATTGAGCGTCGTATAATTGTCGGCCAGATCAATCACGTAGACTTCCCAGTTGCCATCCCGGTGGCTCATGAAGGCAATCCGGCGCCCATCCGGCGACCAGGCGGGCGCACCATCGTCGCCATTGCTGGTGGTCAGGCGGATCACGTCGCTGCCGGTCACGCTCATCATGTAAATCTCGCTGTTGCCATCCCGATCCGACCCGAACGCGATCCACTGGCCGTCCGGCGACCAGGTTGGGCCGCCGTCGGAGCCGGGATTGTTGGTCAACTGGACGACCCCGCTGCCATCGGCATTCATCACGTAGAGTTCTTCGTTGCCGGTGCGGGTCGAGCTAAATGCGATCCGGCTGCCATCGGGCGACCAGGCCGGGTGGTGCTCGTTGGCCGGGTTGTTGCTCAGATTCCGCTGGTTCGTCCCGTCCAGGTTCATCAGGTAGATCTCGGCGTTGCCGTCACGCTCTGAATAAAACACGATCTGACTGCCCAACGGCGAGCAGGCCGGGTCCCAGTCTTTGGCCCCATTGTTCGTCAGGCGGCGTGGGTTGGAGCCATCCGAGTTCATCAGGTAGATTTCGCGGTTGCCATCGCGCTCCGAGACGAACGCGATCTGTCCACTGCCCCCACCCAGGGGTGTCGCGCTGGGCAGGACCGTCGGCGTAAGGGTGGCCGTCGGATAGGGCGTGAAGGTGGGCACCGGGGTAGAGGTCAGCGTCGGGGTGGTCGTCGCCGTGGTGGTGGGCGTGTCGGTTGGCTGCGGCGTATTGGTCGCCGTGGGCGTGAAGGTCGGTGTCTCGGTGGGCGTGGGGCTGGGCGTATCCGTCCAACGCTCCGCCGTGCCGGTCATCGCCAGCGCCGCCAGGGCCTGTACCGTCGCGTCGAGATCCGGCGTGGGCGTGGCGGAGGCACTTTCAGCCGTTGCGGTCATCTGGAGGCTGATCACCGCCTGCCGGGTCGCTGCTTGATTCTCGGTGGCCGTCGGCAGCGGGGTGTCGCTGGGCTGGACCGTGGGCTGCGGCGTGATCGTAGGTTGCGGTGTTGCTGTCGGCGCTGGCGTGACGGTCGACTGCGGCGTGTCCGTCGGCGCCGCAGCGGATGTCGCGCTGGGCGCGGTTGTCGGTGACGCTGCGGGCGTGTGGCTGGGCAGGATCACGATCCCCGAACTGTGCGTCGGCGTCAGGGAGGGTGTCTCGGAAGGCCGCCCGGCGACGGGCGTGTTGGTCGCCTCTTTTTTGTCCTTGCTGCCGCCCAGGAGCACGATCCCTGCCGCGGCCAGGAGGACGATCACTACGACGGCCCCTAGCCAGGCGAGCGGTCGCCGGTAGAACGGGGTCCCGCCCGGCCTGGACGTGGTCAGGGGCGGCGGTGGGGTGTCGGCAGGGCGCGCGGTGGCCGTGCCGGTAGAGCGGGTGCTGGAGACCGTGACGGGCGGTCGGGGCACCACCGGCATGGTGAAGAATTGAGTGCCTTCTCCCGACTGCCCGGCGATGGCGCCGTCAAAAGCCTGCGCAAAGGCTGTCATGGTCTGGAAACGCTGGGTGGGATCTTTCGCCATGGCCCGTTCGACCGTATACGTAAGGTCCTGCGGCAGATC
>CAYRWY010000283.1:0-7981 GCA_964427955.1 uncultured Anaerolineaceae bacterium | reverse complement strand
ACCCTTGGTGCGGGGTTGGCAGCCGGTCGTGCATGCCGGACAGGACGCGCTCGCCCCGGTCGGATGACGTGGCGCCGAAGCGCAGCGCCAGCGGCGTATCCAGCGCCAGGTGATTCTCGCTCAGCGGGGGCCCGCCGTAATCGCCGGTCCGGCGGTAATCCAGGTAATGGCCGAGCGTGTCATCCCAGTTGTGAATCTGGAGCAGTTGGCTGATCTGGTAGGCGTCCTGCGCGTAGGTGGTCGCGTCATTCGATTCCCCCAGGTGCCGGGCCGTCTCGGCGGCGGCGTTCAGCGCGCCCACCACCAGCGCCAGGTCATAGGTGACCCACTCGCTGCGCAGCACGTTGTCCGCCCAGTCGTTGGGCGCGCGATCTTTGGCGGGGTTGGCCGTCAGGCGGTTGAGACACGCCTGCGCGCAGGACCAGATCGTGCGCCCGTCCTCCAACTGCTCGTTCAGCAGCGACATGTCGCCGGTCCAGGTCAGGTACTCGTGCAGCAGCAGCACGAAGTAGGCGGGCGAATCGAGGTGATCGGGCAGCCAGTCCATCGCGCCGGGTAAATCCTGATCCTCGAAGGGCAGCACCGCCCGGTCGATCACGCCGCTGGGGCAGGTGCCGTCCGGGTGCACGCCGGAGGCCAGCGCCAGCAGGGTATTGCGTATCCAGTCGGGCCGGTAGGGGAGCAGCGTCAGGGCCGTCCAATAGCTGTCGCGGTAGTACACGCGCGGCGGGTAGCGGTAGCCCGCCCCGGCCCACAGCCCGGCGAAGCCGCTGGGCATCTCCTTGTACATGGCGATGGCGGTATTCAGGCAGGCGCTGTACAGGCTGCGCAGGACCGGATCGTCATGCTCGAAGGCGGACATCAGCCAGGCGGCGTACTCGTCGGCTTCTTGCAGGATCGTGCGGTAGGCGGAAGGATCGGGGTAATGGCCTACCGCCAGGACCAGCGGCAGCAGGTGCGAGCGGCCCGGTCCGACGGTGAAGCGGAAGTTCATTTGCACGCCGTAGGGCGTTGACGTCAGGACGGTGGGCGTCTCGCCCGCGCGCAGGGTAGCCGTCACGTCGCCGCGTACGCGCACGCCGTCGCTGAGCAGTTCGACGTCCAGCGGAGGATGTCCCAGGTGCGTGAGCAGGTAGCGCTGCGCTTCGGCCAGGCGGTGGAAGACGCCCCAGCGCCACGGACCCAGGAGCCGCCGCGTCAGCAGGTTATCGCGCACGAAGCGGTACAGCCGGGGATTGGCCGCCGACATCCCGACGCGGACCGGGGGCGGGTGGAGATCGAACGACACGTCCAGGTCCAGGCTGACCATGCGCTCGACCGGGCCGTGGTTGGACACGCGCCACACCTGGAGCACCGCCGGGTGTGCGGCATCGCAGACGGTCCGCACCGCGATTTCGGCGTCCACGCTGGTGCCGCGCAGCGTCCACGAGCGCCCGATGGCTTCCGCCTCGTTCCAGCTCGCGGGCACGCCTTCGACCTGCATTCCCGACAGCCACGAACGCACCACCGAGATGCCTTCGGGCAGACCGAACTCGGTGATGTGACCTGCGCCATTCAGCGCGGCGAACAGGCGCGGATTCCCCATGTCATAGCGCAGATCGGCAGTGGGATCGCGCACCAACAGAATCCCATCTGCCGTCGGAGTGACTTGCATCGATGACTCTTTTCTTCGCGAAGAAAACGACCGCCCCGCCGGGCTGCCCCATAAGCGTCAACTTCAGCCGGGGGCGTAGGGATGCGGCTTAACTCTTAACGACGGAAATCGTAGGGGCGGACCAACGTGTCCGCCCGAAAAACGGGAGCACACGCGGGTGCTCCCCTACGCCGTCCCCGTTACTGGTTGCCCGCATCCTCGATTTGCAGGCGGGTGGCATCGTCGAACACTGCGACCACACTCGGCCCGCCGCCAGCACCCAATTCGTAGACCATCGCCATCCGCAGCAGGTCGCCATTGGCGAGTTCTGCCGGATGCAGCGTGCCCGCGACCAGGGCCACCGGGGCGCCCGCCATCAAGCCCGTCTTGATCGCGGCAGGATCGACCCCCGCCGACAGGATCACGGCGCGCAGATACCACACGGCATCGTAACTCGCGACGGCCAGCGGTCCGGGGATTTCGGCCAGCGACAGCATGTAATCGTGCAGGAAGATCCGCGCCGCTTTGCCGGTGTAGGCATACGACCACGACGTCACGCCGATCACGTCCTCGGCGTAATCTTTGAGCAGCACGCCGCTGCGCGCCGCTTCGTCGGCCATGCGGTAGGCGAACTGGCCGGTCCAACCGCCCTTGCGCAGCATCTTGATCAAGACCTGGGCATCCTGGTATTCGCCCCACATCACCACGGCTTCCGGGTTGGCGGACAGCAGGGTTTGCGCCTGCTCGACCAATCCGCTGACATCTTCAAGCTGCACCGTGCTGGCGGGCTTGATCCCCCGGCTGCTCAGCACATCCTGGAAGTCGAACAGCGCTTCGGTCGAATCGACGTCGGTTTGCACCAGGGCAAACGAGGTCAGGCCCAGGTCGTCGAGCAGATACGAGGCCAGCGCGGCGCTGTACACCCGCTCCGGGGCGCGGATGCGGAACAGGGCATCGCCGGTGTCGTCGTTGGTGAGCGAGTCCGACGTCGCGCCGGTCAGCACCGGGACGCCGCTGTTGACCAGTTGTTGAATGTTGTCCGGGGTCAGGGCCACGTTGGAGGAGGGGCCTAGCAGCGCGACGATATTCTGGGCGACCAGGCTGGTGATGTCCTCCGGCAGCGACTCGGCGGTCGGCGGCGCGGCCAGGGTCAGCAGTTGGACCTGGTAAGTGCCCCCGGCGGCGCTGATCCCGCCGCTGGAATTGATCTGATCGATGGCGAGCTGCGCGCCGTTGGCGAGATCGCTGTTGGCCACGTCGAGACAGCCGATCTTGAGGACGTTGGCCTGCCGGGCCTGGGCGGGAGTCGTCGCGGGGACCAACGCTGCGGCCAACACCAGCGCAAGCAGAATCAAGGGGATGCTGCGCCCGCGCCGGGAAAGGAGTCTGTGCAAGGTACGCGTGAAGTGGTGCATGTTTGGGACCTCCTGAAGCACTAAAACCAGGGCGGGCACGCTGGCCCGTCCTTACTATGCCTCAATTTGGGTTTTGCGACAACTGCCCTGGGGTACTGGCCTATCCCTTGATTATTTCCAAAATTGGAAATATAATCAAAATACGAAATAGAGAGGTGACGATGGAGCGCATGGAACTGCTGTTACACCCTGTACGGATGCGGATCATGCTGACGGCGGCCAACCGGGTGCTGACGCCGCAGCAGTTGGCCGACTTGCTGCCGGATGTGGCTCAAACCACCCTTTACCGGCATATCAATCTACTGCTGGAAGGCGGCGTGCTGGAAGTGGTGCGCGAGAGCAAAGTGCGCGGGACGGTCGAGCGCGCCGTGACCCTGGTCGAAGACGCCGGGCGCATCGACCTCGCGACGTCCGCCGCTCTCTCTCCCGAAGAGCACGAGCGGATTTTCACGACGATCTTCGCCGCGCTGCTGGCCGAGTTCAAGCGGGCGCAGGCGCAGCCCCAGCCGGGAATGCCGCCTGCGATCTATACGCAGCACCGGCTGTACCTGACGGCGGAGGAACTGCACCAACTGACCCGCGACCAGGAGGCGCTGCTGGCCCCCTACCAAGATCCGGCGCGCCAGGGTGCGGGCGTCCAGCCCTGGCTGCTGACGACGATGGCCTTATCGAATCCCGATCTATCCCCCACGCATGAGGAGCACAACCCATGACGCTCGCTTACACTCGCAGCGGAAATCCCGACGCCGCTGCTATCGTTTTTCTGCACAGCCTGGCGACCGGGCAGTGGCTGTGGCACGCCCAGGTCCCGCATTTTGCCGATTATGACTGCTACACCGTCGATCTGCCGGGGCATGGTGACAGCCGCGCCGTCCCCTGGCAGTCCTTCGATCAGGCGGCGGACGCCGTCGCGGAGATTCTACCCGACAAGCCCGTAAGTGTGGTCGGGCTGTCGCTGGGCGCGGTGGTCGGGCTGCATCTCGTGACCCGCCATCCCCGGCGGATCGAGCGCGCGCTCCTGACCGGGGCCTTCGACATCGCGCCCGCGCGCCTGCTCATCACGGCGCAGGGCTGGATACTGTCGGCGCTGGTGTCTACCCGCTGGGGTAGGTCGATCCTGGCGCGCAGTCTGCACGTTCCGCCCGAGGTCATGCCCCGCTACGATGCCTGCACTCGCGCGCTTTCGACTGCGACCCTGCGGCAGATCACCCACCAGATCGCCGATTACACGCCCCTGGCCGGGCTGGAGACGGTGAACGTGCCCCTGTTGTTCGTGACCGGTGAAAAAGACGTGCCCGCCAACCGGCAGTCGGTCGCGCGGCTGGTCCACCGGGTGCCAGGAGCGGTCGGCGGTTTTGCGCCGGGGGTGCACCACGAGTGGAACGGCGAAGATCCAGCCTTGTTCAACGCGCTGGCCCGCGCCTTTGTTGAAGGGCGTCCCCTGCCGGATACCCTGCTGCCGCCAGCCTGATGATCGTAGGGGCGACCCGCCGGGTCGCCCAATAGGCGTCAAGTCCAGACTGTCTGGTCCTGGCCTCACCCCTAACCCCTCTCCATCCGTTTTTTGATGGAGAGGGGCATCAGAGCCTCGGTTTTCTCCCCCTCTCCATTGCGCTTTTGAATGGAGAGGGGGTCGGGGGGTGAGGCCGGGATTACTGCAACCCCGCCGCGTCGATCTTCTGGATCACGTAGGCGCTCAGACTGTCAATCGCCGTCAGCAGGGTCTGCTGATCCGCGCCCTGGTTGCCGATGGCCGAGACCGCCACCACGAAGCGCCCGTGTGCCGTTAGCTTGTTGAAGTACGAGACCGAGCCGCATTGGTGCTGGAGTTGGCCGCTCGCCAATACGGCATCGCTGCCCTGTGGCTGGAAGCCGCTGATCACGCCGGTATTGATCCAGGCTTGCTGGAGCGTGGGGTCGTTCATATTGGTGAGCGCACCCTGCGCGGTCTGGAACACCGAAATATCGACTTCGACCGAGAGGCCGACGGTGTCCGGGCAGGACGTTCCCGTATCCCACACGCGGATTACGGTGCCGATCAGGCCATCGCGCGTGCCGGTTTGCTGGGTGGCGTTCGCCAGCTCGGTCAGCCCCAGCGCCTGGATACCCGCCACGACCTGGTCGAGCGTCTGTGTCACGCTGAGCGACGGGTTGAGCGCGAACTGGGACGGCAGCCCGATCTCGTCCTGGCTGGGGATCACGCCCTCGATGTCGGCCAGCGACGCGCCGCCCGTGAGGGGCGGTTGGGTGGGCGCGCCAATCACTGGCAGGGTCGCCGCCGGGGTGGGCGGGTTCACCGCAATCGAGCCGGGGACCGGCGTCGCGGGGAAGGGGGCGCTGCTCAGGCTGTCGGCTTTGGCGACCAGCACCGCGGCCAGTTGGTCCAGGAAGCCGTTGACCATCCCCGGATCGGTGTTGGCATCTGCCGTCATCGAGACCGTAATCCACAGCCCCCAGTATTCGAAGAACAGCGCGTAGCCCGTCTCCTGGGCGAAACATACGCCGGGATGGGCGGCCAGTGTCGTCCGCCAGCCGAGCACATTCGTGGCGGGCGTCACGGTATACCCCAGCGCGGTGAAGATACCCTGCACCTGCGGATCGCTGAAATAGGCGCGCCCGGCGTCCGGGCTGGTGAACTGGCCGACTTCGCTGTAAATCTCGCTGATCGGCACGCTCGGCTCGCAGGAGGTGTAGGTGATGCCCACCGAATTGTTCCAGCCATAGGTGGCCCCGGCCTGTGCGATCTGATCGGCCAGGTCGTTAGCGCCCTGATCGCGGATCGACTGGATCATAGTATCCAGCGAGAACGGCTGCACCTGTTGGTTGTTGGCAAAACTGCCGGGCACGTCGCCGGGTTGCAGGTTGAGCGCGGTCAAACCGGCATCATCCAGCTTGGGCAGCGCCGGACCCGCCGGAGCCGCGGGCGTCGAGGTCGGGATCGTGAAGCCCCCGCCGGTGCCGGGCGTGGCGGTCGGGATGGTGAAACCGCCGCCGGTTGCAGGCGTGGCCGTCGGAATGCTCAAGCCGCCGCCGGTGCCGGGGGTGGCGGTCGGGATCACGAAATCGCCAAAGGGCTTGACGGTGGGGGTAGGCTGGGGGAGCGCCGCCGCGATGCCCGACGGCAGCAGGGCGATGATCAGCGCGCCGACAAATACCATCGTGCTTACTCCAAGTGCCAAAGTCTTGTGCTTCATGCTGAACTGACTCCTGTAAGGTGTGGATACTACTGCCAGGGTTCCAAGAAATAGCTTTGGGCGTTACCTTCGGCGACGGCGCCATAGACGCCGGTGTCAAACTGCACGGTCCACCAGGCGTAGCCGTCGGCGCATTCCGGGCCGGACGAGACGGTGAAGGTCGATCCTTCGGGCAGGGTGGCGACGATGTCCGCGGCGGTCCCGGCATAGGATCGCACGTTGGTGAGCGATCCGTCCGTGAACGTGATCCGCCCGCGGCCAAACGCGGCCAGCCGCGACACGGGCGCGCCGGGGCACTGGGCATAGGCCACCCCGGACGGCGCGAAGCCGCTGATCGAGGTCAGGCCGTTGGCATAACCCAGGAAGGAGCCGGGCACCTCGCGCAGCAGCGCCCCGCTGTTGACGTCGATGATGGCGCTCTGCGAACTGAATTTGCTGCCGACGACGAGCGTATTTTCGTCCAGCCAGCCGCCGATGTCCGCGTAGCGCGGGCCTTCGTCTTCGAGCACGACGCGCGACTCGCTGCCGGTCACGACGATGGTCCAGTATTTTTCATGTTCGGGATCGCCGCGCGCGACCTGGTAAGCAACGTGGCTGTTGGCGGGCGAGAAGACGGCATTCCCGCCGACGCTGGGCTGCTCGCCCAGGGCGGGCAGGGGGAATGTCCCGCTCTGCCAGGCGCTGATCTGGATTACGGTCAGGCTGACCGGGCCGCTGTCGTTGGTATCGACGACCGCCGTGTATTGCAGGTCGCTCGAATAGCCGTCGATGCTTTCCAACGGCGTCAGCACGCCGGTGCTCAGGTCGAGCGCGCGCACGTTGTGGTACGACATGAACAGGATGTAGCCGCCGATGCCCTGCGGCATATCTTGCAGCAGCAGCGTGCTGCCGTCCGCGCTCCACCCGATGGGTTCGACGCCCAGGTAGGCTTCGTGATCCTGCTGGTATACGACGTGATCGTCCAGCGCGTTCGGCGCCGCGACGTAGACCTGGCTCGTCGCCGTCTGGTTCCAGTCGGTGGGGCTGCGCAGCACGGTGTAGGCATAGGTCGCATCGACGGGGTTGGGCGCCACGCGCAGCAGTTGGTAGAACGCGTCCGCCGTGTCCGCGCCCTTGCCGGGCGGGGTGTAGAAGGTGATTCTGCCGGTGAACGGATCGAAAATCGAGATGTCGTTCTGGGTCAGACTGAACAACCGCCCGCCGCCCTGGTACGTCCAGCCGACGGTCCCGGCAGTGAGCGCGTACGACGCCAGGACGTTTTGTCCCGCGTCACGATATTCGACGCGACCGAGTTGGCCGGTCTCGCCAGGGACCAGCCAGACCTGCACGAAGGGTCCGCCCTGGGCACGCGTGGAGTTGGGGGCGGCGAGCACACCTGCGACGATGAGACTCACGACGAGCGCCAGATGACACCACCGCATCGTTATTCCTCCTCACTTCATCAATCGCGCTGGGAATGCCTGTCGAGTATAGGCCGAAGTGCCGTCGGATGCGAGTCGTGTCCCGCCGCGGAAAATAAAACGTGCCGGAGGGAACCCCATCCGGCACGCCTGAAATCGAGGGAGCGAAGGCGGTGCTATTCTTGCACCGGGTCCAGGTTCAACATCCGCCGGACTTTCGCCACCAGGTCGTGGTGCAAAATCGGCTTAGGGAGATAATCGCTGGCCCCTGCGTCCATACCGCTCATGACACTTTTCGCGTCGCCGCGCGCCGACAGGATCAGGATCGGCAGCGAGACC
>CAYRWY010000282.1:0-7989 GCA_964427955.1 uncultured Anaerolineaceae bacterium | reverse complement strand
GCGTGTGGTGTCTGCCCGGCGGGCACGTCGATCCCTACGAATCGATGGCGCAGGCGGCGGTGCGCGAGGTGCGCGAAGAGACCGGCCTGGACGTCGAACTTACGCGGCTGGTCGGGCTGTATTCGCGTCCGGGCTGGAGCAACGGGATCTATCATCTCGCGTTGTTCGCGGCCCAGGTCACCGGCGGCGCGCTGTGGCCTGATCCGCACGAGGTAGTCGAGCTGCGCTACTTCGATCTCGATCAACTGCCGGACGATCTGATGATCGGGCAGCGCCAGCGCATTCTCGACGCGGCCAGCGGCGTGATCGGGGTCGTCCGCTGCGACGAGATCGTCTACCCGACCGAGCTGCCCATCCCGCGCCCGGAGCTGTACGCGGCCAAGGATCGGTCCGGGTTAGCCCCCGCCGAGTTCTATTTTCAGCATTTCAAACACGGTCCGTCCCGTCTCGAAGTCGAGGGCTGGTCGCCGGAGGACTAGGTCATGCACATCTTTCTGGCGGACTCCGTCGGGGAGGCGCTCAAGTTCGGCTGGCTGATCTTGCTGCGCAACTTCGATCTGCTCGTGCTGCAACCGCTGCGCTACCCGCTGCTGTCGCGCGGGATGGAAGCGGCCATCATCGTCGGGGTGGTGTGCGGCGTGTTGGGGACGTTCGTCGTCGTGCGCGGCATGGCGTTTTTTGGCGATGCCCTGGCCCATGCCATCCTGCCGGGGGTGGCCTTCATGTACCAGCGCAGCAGCGGCAAGACCGACGACCTGTTTTGGGGCGGGCTGGTGGCGGGCGTGATCAGCGCGCTGGGGATCGGCTATTTGACGCGGCACGAGAAGATCAAGGAAGATACCGCCATCGGCGTGGTCTTTGCGGCCATGTTCGCGCTGGGCGTGGCCATGATCTCGCGCGTGGATAACTTCGCGGGCGACCTGTCGCACATCCTGTTCGGGCAGATTTTGGGCGTCGCGCCGTCCGACCTGCGCCTGACGTTCTTTTTTGGGGTAGTCGTGCTGGCCGTGGTGGTGCTGTTCTACAAGGAATTCATGATCATCTCCTTCGATCCCATCCTGGCGCGCACCCTGCACCTGCCCACCGAAGCCCTGCGCCTGCTGCTGCTGGTGTTGATCGCGGTGACGATTGTCGTCTCGCTGCAAACGGTGGGCGTGGCGCTGATGGTGGCGCTGCTGGTCACCCCGGCAGCGACCGCCAACCTGATGAGTCACCGCCTGCTGCCGATGATGCTGATCGCGGCCCTGGTTGGCGCGGCGTCGAGCATCCTGGGCTTTTACGTCTCCTATCACCTGGACGTGGCGACCGGTCCGGCCATCGTCCTCACGGCGACGGCGATCTTTCTCTTCGTCTTCGCCGAGCAGCAGGTCAAACAGGCCGTCGCCCGCCAACTGCGGGGGGCCAGGCCGGGCGGTGTCCTCCAGCCCCATTGATCCTTGCCCCGCAGGCTACACGGCGGTTCAGCGCGTCTTCCGGTGATTCAGCCTCCGCCCAAAGATTCTTTTCCTCCCGGCTGATCCTTGCACCAATAGCTAGACTTTTGCCTGGGAGATTTACCTCACCCCTCAATCCCCTCTCCGAAAAAAGCGGAGAGGGGGTCGGGGGTGAGGTAAAACCCCACGAATTTTCACGTTCTCCCTGTACCCCCCTGCGCTTGCATTCGCCCGGTTATCCATTACACTGAGGATCATCAGGTAGACGCTCGTCGGAGGTGGTATGGACAACCAAGCCCCGGCTCACGCAGGCACGATCCTGGTGGTCGATGACGATCCCATCGCCCGGACCCTCTACTCGAAATTTCTGGAACAGGAGGGGTATGCCGTCACCCTGGCTAACGATGGGGCAGAAGCGCTGCGCCTGATCGCGCAGTCGGCGCCGGACCTGGTGCTGTCGGACGTCGCCATGCCGGTGATGAGCGGGCTGGAACTGCTGGCGAAACTGCGCGAGAATCCCGACACGGTGGCGCTGCCGGTCCTGCTGCTGACCGCGCACGGCGATGCGGAGGACGTGATCGCCGGGTTGGATCTCGGCGCCGACGATTACCTGGTCAAGCCGGTCGAGTCCCGGGTGCTCAAGGCACGGGTGCGCTCCAAGCTGCGCCGCCAGCCGATCCCGGTCGATCAGCTTTTTCGCGATTACCGGACCGGCCTGCTGAGCACGAAGGCGCTGCTGGCCGAGGTCAAACGCGAGATCGTCCGGGCCGAGCAGCATAAATCGTCCGGCTGCCTGGCGCTGGTCGGGTTGTGGGAATATGGCGAGCTATCGCGCCAGTTCAGCCAGATCGACGCGCCGATCGGCAAGCAGTTCGCGGGTTACGCCCAGTTCGACGGCTCCCCCCTGGAACTGGTGGGCAGCGACAGCACGCCGGGCCGTTACCTGCTGCTGCTGCCGGAGATCGGCCCCCAGGAGGCGCGCAAACGCCTGCAACGATTGGCGCGGCGGTTGATCTCGACCGACTTCATGATCGGGGCCGAGCGCGTGCGCCTGACGCCGGTGATCGGATTCGCCCCGCTGAAATCGTCGCTGACGGCCAATGACGTCTACGATCAAGCCCTGGCGGCGTACCGGCTGGCGAGCACGCAGCTTGACCTGGAACCGATCCTCTTCGATCCGGCCATGAAAGTGACGGCCCACCGGGCGGTCTCGCGGGCGACGCAGACGATCCGGCAGGTGCGGGCGGGCTGGCGCATCCCCCGCCAACATGCGCGCAGCATTTTTCAGATCGCGCTGACCTCATTGATTGGCCTGGTGATTCCTTTTCTGATCTACGCCGCGTTTGGGGCGGTGGGGCTGGACATCACCTTCACCGTCTACCTGCTGGTCGTGGTGGCGCTGCTGGGCACGGCGGCTTTGATCCTGTTCGAGGGACTGCTGTCCCTGCGCCAGGACCCGCTGCCGGAGCCTTCCGCGCCCTACCCGAAAGCCAGCGCCATCATCGCCGCCTATCTGCCCAACGAAGCCGCGACCATCGTCTCGACCATCGAAGCTTTTTTGCGGCTGGACTATCCCGCCGATCTGCAAATCGTCCTGGCCTACAATACGCCGCGCGACATGCCCATCGAGCAGACGTTGGCCGACATCGCCCGGCGGGACTCCCGTTTTTTGCCGCTGCGCGTGCCCAACAGCACGTCGAAGGCGCAAAATGTCAATGCGGCGCTGACGCGGGTCGAGGGTGACCTGATTGGCGTGTTCGACGCCGACCACCAGCCCGATCCCGACAGTTTCCGGCGGGCGTGGGCCTGGCTGTCGAACGGCTATGACGTCGTGCAAGGCCACTGCCTGATTCGCAATGGGGATGCGAACCTGTTGGCGGAACTGGTCGCGGTCGAATTCGAGATGATCTACGCCGTCAGCCATCCCGGACGCGCCCGGATGCATCAGTTCGGGATCTTCGGCGGCAGCAACGGCTACTGGTGTACCTCGCTGCTGCGCGAGACGCGGATGCACGGCTTCATGTTGACCGAAGATATCGACTCGTCGATGCGCATCGTGGCCGAAGGGCACCGCATCAAGAGCGATCCGCTGCTGGTCTCGCGCGAGCTGGCCCCGGTGGCGCTCAAAGCGTTGTGGAATCAACGGCTGCGCTGGGCGCAGGGCTGGTTCCAGGTGTCGATCAAGCACAGCCTGTCCGACCTTTTTTCCGCCCGGCTGACGCGGCGGCAGAAGTTGGGCATCTATCACCTGTTGATCTGGCGCGAGATTTACCCCTGGGTGTCGATGCAGATCATCCCGATCATCGCCTATTGGGCCTGGAAACGCGGCGGGTTGGACCGCATCGACTGGTTCGTCCCGATTTTCGTGGTCACCTCGATTGTGACGTTTGCGACCGGACCCTTGCAGCTTTACTTCGTGTACCGGGTCGGCCACGCGACGATCCGCCGCCGCCGGGGGTGGCTGCTGCATTTCCTGCTGCTATCCTTCTTCTACACCGAGTTCAAGAATGTGATCGGGCGGGTGGCGCAGGTCAAAGAAGTCATGCGCGAGCGCGTCTGGCGCACCACGCCGCGCAGTTGACGGCTACCCGGTTGATCGGTGACAAGCGTCACTGTTATCCCCGCCCGGACCCTCTATATAATTCCGCGGGTCTCGCTGCTGCTTATGTCACCTCCGGGAATACACTCATGAACAATTCGGGCCGCCTTAACTTGCTCATCGGGGTACTGGTCATCATCGCCGTCTTGTTGGGCGTTCTCATCGGGATTCTGCTCAGCGACCGGCGGGACGATCCCGCCGCCGCGCCGTCCCTTGCGCCTAGCTCAGAGTCCAGTGTAGAACCCACGCTAGCGCCTCCTCAAGAACCGACCGCCGAGCCGGTGAGAGAAGCGGATCGTATCCTGGGGACGTGGTACGCGTCGGTCACCAATACGATTTTTCAGTCCAGCCTCTCGCTAGAATTTGACGGCGACGGCACCTTCACGTTGACCGATAACTATTATGAACCCGCCGGTTTTGGGTGTCCTGAAGTGCGGGTGACCTTCACGACCGAAGGGACCTACACCGTATCGGGCAGCCAGGTCACGACGCAATATACGTCCAGCACGCCCGGCACCTATACAAGCTGTGGACAGACGATGTACAGCCCCTACAACGGGGGCGATATTGACTACTACACCTTGCTCGGCGACCATCAGTTGCAGGCTGACCCGGCGGATGGCGCCATGATCTATACCCGGTAGGGAGCTGATGAAGCTGATTGCTGAGGATTGGCAGGATTACCGGCTGTTGGACAGCGGTGACGGGTGCAAACTGGAGCAGTTCGGCCCTTACCGCCTGATCCGGCCCGAACCCCAGGCGCGCTGGCTGCCCAGCCTGCCCGATGCCGCCTGGACCGCCGCGCACGGGCGTTTCGACGGCCAACGCTGGCGGATTCCCCACCCGCTGCCGGAGCGGTGGGCGCTGGAATACCACGATCTGCCATTTTGGGTGCGGCCCAGCCCGTCCGGGCATATGGGTGTCTTCCCGGAACAGGCGCCGCACTGGCTTTGGCTGGATCAGCAGCTTCGCGCGCTGTCACGTCCGGTCCACCTCCTGAACCTGTTCGCCTACACCGGGCTGGCCAGCCTGTTCGCGGCGCGGGCCGGGGCGCAGGTGACGCACGTGGACGCCTCGCGGCCTACCGTCACCTGGGCGAAGGATAACCAGGCGCTGGCCGGATTGGCAGATCGCCCGGTGCGCTGGCTGGTGGACGATGCGCTGAAATTCGCCGCGCGCGAAGTCCGGCGTGGTAAGACCTATGACGGCTTCCTGCTCGATCCGCCGCCCTTCGGCCAGGGTCCCAAAGGCGAAATCTGGAAGATCGAGACGTCGCTGCCGGAACTGCTGGCGCTCTGCCGCTCGTTGTGGAGCGACGCGCCCGCGCTGGTCGTGCTGACCGCCTACACCACGCGCCTGGCGCCGGACGAGCTGCGCGCGCAGGTGGCCGGGCTGGTGCGGGGCCATGCCGGGTCGCTGGCGGCGGGCAGTGTGGGGCTGGTCGAGGACAGCGCCGGACACCGGATCGAACCGGCGGCCTTCGTGCGCTGGATGGCGGAGTGATCACGCCCCGGTGTCGGGCAGACCTTTTCCGCCGAGGGGCGTGAATTCGAAGCGCTGCGGCATGGCCGCGATCAACGGTCGCGCGACGCCTGGTGATCGTCCCGGCTGCGCCTGCATTTTTCCAAATAACCCGTACATAACGCGCCCCTTTCGTGTATTGACACGTTTTGCCAACAGGTGAAATCTTCGCGAAAAAAGCGTATAATTGCAAGTGGGGAATAGTTAAGCCCTTAACTACTCTGGTAACCCACTCCTGGTCTATGGCTTGAAGGAAAACTTCTGTGCGATCCCTATTCTTATTTAACGACCACTGGCTGTATTGTCCTGAAGAGGTGCCGTCCACGACTCCCGACAGCGCCTTCGAGCGCGTGACGCTGCCGCACAGCACGGCCCTGCTGCCGCACCACAATTTCGACGTCAGCGAATTTGCCTTCGTCGCCGCCTATCGCAAGCGCTTCGCGCTGCCGGAACTGCGCGGCGGGCGGCGCGTCTTCCTGGATTTCGACGGCGCGCTGAATGCCGCGACTGTCACGATCAACGGGCATTCTTTCCCCGAACACCGGGGCGGCTACGTGCCATTTTCATTCGACCTCACCGACTATCTGAACGACGACGGCGAGAACGTGCTGGACGTGCGCCTGGATGCGACCGAGCGCCCCGACATTCCGCCCTTCGGCTACGTGGTGGACTACCTGGCCTTTGGCGGCATCTACCGCGATGTGCGGCTGCGCTTCGTGGAACCCTGCCACATCGACAACGTGTTCGTCAGGACCGAAGAGGTGCTGACCAGCTATCCGGGCGTCCAGGCCGAGGTGCGGATCAGCCGCCCGGATCGCCTGCCGCCGCATCTGGCGGTCCGCGCCACGCTGCTCGACGCCGAAGGCCGGGCGCTGCACGTCGAAGAAAAGCCGCTGGCGGAGGGCGATCACCTGGAATTGGAACTGCCCGCGGTCGGGATCGACCTGTGGACGCCGGACTGCCCGGTGCTGTACCGGGTGAAAGTCGAGCTGTGGGAGGGCGCCACGCTGCTGGATGCCCAGACCGAACGGTTTGGCTTCCGCGAGGTGGTGTTCGCCAAAGACGGCGCGTTTTATCTCAACGGCGAACCGCTGAAGCTGATCGGCCTCAACCGCCACCAGACGTTTCCCTACATCGGCGCGGCAGCCCCGGCCCGCTTGCAGCGCCGCGATGCCGAGATTCTCAAGTACGAACTGGGCGTGAATATCGTCCGCACCTCGCACTATCCCCAGTCGCCGCACTTCCTGAACCGCTGCGACGAGATCGGCCTGCTGGTTTTCGAGGAGATTCCCGGCTGGCAGCACATCGGCGACGCGGACTGGCAGGCGCTCAGCCTCTACAACCTCCAGGCCATGATCGAGCGCGACCGCAACCACCCGTCGATTGTGCTGTGGGGCGTGCGGATCAACGAATCACGCGACGACGAGGTATTTTATACCCAGACCAACGCCCTGGCGCACCAGATCGATCCCACCCGGCAGACGGGCGGGGTGCGCGTCTTTTGGGAGAGCCAGTTCTTGGAGGACGTGTTCACCTTCAATGACTTCTCCAACGGCGTGCGCGAGCCGCAGCACCAGCCGCATATGATCACGGAATTCGGCGGGCACATGTTCCCGACCAAGACCTGGGACCAGGAAGAACGCTGTATCGAGCACGTCCGGCTCCACGCCACGGTGCAGGACCAGCAGTTGGGCAAGCCGCGCGTGGCCGGGGCAATTGGCTGGTGCGCGTTCGACTACAACACCCACGTCGAGTTCGGATCAGGGGATCGCATTTGCTATCACGGCGTGATGGACATCTTCCGGCTGCCCAAGTTCGCGGCCAACCTGTATGCCAGCCAGGTGGACCCCGCCACGCGCGTGGTGCTCCAGGCGGTGACGGTATGGGCCAAAGGCGAGCGCAGCGTGGGCGGCTTCAACCCGTTGATGGTCCTGAGCAACTGCGACGCGATTGAGGTGACGGTGGGCGAACATTCGATGGGCCGCTTCCTGCCGGATCGCGCGACCTTCCCCCACCTGCCGCATCCGCCGTTCAGCGTGAGCGGGTTCAAGGATTTTTGGGGCGACAGCCGCCATTACGAGCTGCGGATCGTGGGCTACGTGGGCGATCAGGCGGTCGCCGAGCAGTGCATCGCCGTCGATGGCCTGCCGCACGCGCTGGAACTGCGCGCCGACGATGCCGAACTGGTCGCGGATGGGGCCGACATGACCCGCCTGGCGTTCCGGATCGTGGATCGCTACGGCAACCGCCTGCCGTACACCAACCAGGTGGTCCACTTCGAGATCGACGGCCCGGCGGACCTGATCGGCGAGAATCCCTTCGCGCTGGTGGGCGGGCAGGCCGCGCTGTACGTCAAGGCGCAGCACACGCCCGGCACGGTCACGATCCGCGCCACGACGCCGCGCCTGCCCCCGGCGGAAGTGCAGATCACGATCA
>CAYRWY010000281.1:0-8016 GCA_964427955.1 uncultured Anaerolineaceae bacterium | reverse complement strand
CTACATGGTGGTGAACAAAGCGTTCGCGGAGTACTACGGCGGGCGCACGCCTGAAGAAATGATCGGCAAGGACGATTACGATCTGGGGACTCCGGCGGAATTCGTCGAAGGTAACCCTGAGAAGGGGATCGTCGGGTTCCGGGCGGACGATCGGACCGTGATCGAGGACGGGCAGTCGATCCATAACCCGCATGACGTCGTGAACATGGCGGATGGCACCGTCCATGTTTTCAACACGAACAAACTGCCGCTGCGTGACCTGGAAGGCCGCATCATCGGCGTGCTGGGTATTTCGAGCGATGTCACCGAGCAACTGGCTGCCGAAGAAACCATCCGGCGGCGCGCGCTCGAAATGCAGACCGTGGCCGAAGTGGGTGCGGCGGCGGCGGCGTCACTCGATCAGATGACTCTGCTGAAGAACGTGGTCGATCTGACCAAAGAACGGTTCGGGTTGTATCACGTCCAGATTTACCTGCTGGATACCGCCGGTGAGAACCTGCTGCTGACCGCTGGCGCGGGGTCTGTCGGCGACCGTATGGTGACGGCAGGTCACCGCATTGCGATGGCGAACCAGCGCAGCCTGGTGGCGCGTGCCAGCCGCCAACGCGAAGCGGTGGTCGTCAACGACGTAACCCACGCCGGGGACTTCCTGCCTAACCCGCTGCTGGCCCGCACGCGGTCTGAAATGGCTATCCCGCTGGTGGTCGGCGAACAGCTCATCGGTGTGCTGGACGTGCAGGCCGACACCATCGAACGCTTCACCACAGAAGACATCGCCGTGCAGTCCACCCTGGCCGCTCAGGTCGCCATCTCCGTGCAGAACGCGCGCCAGTTCGGTCAAACGCAGCTCCGCGTGCGTGACCTGCAAGTGCTGAACGGCGTGGCGGAACTGCTGCGTGAGCCGGGTTCCCTGGAACCCATGCTGGAAGCAGTCGTCCGGTTGATTGTGAACGCCCTGGGAACCGACCACGGCTTGATCGCCAACCTGTATTCCGGCGAACAAATGTGGCGCGGGTGGGTGGGCGCGGGGGCCGAGATGGACAGCGCCATCGCCCAGCAGTTCGTCGAGCCACAGGAAATCATCCCCTATGGGGTCGACGCGGCGCAGCACAACGATATTGTGGTGGTCGAGGACAGCTACGCCTCGCCCGACTTCCCGGCCTATTTCCGCGACACCCTGGGTGTCAAATCGACGGTAGCCCTGCCCATCTATACCAGCGAAGAATACACCAGCGTCCTGTTCATCAACTACGTTTCGGCCCCGCATGTCTTCATCGCCGAAGAACTGGCGCTGCTGCGTGGTGTGGCGGACCAGTTGGCCGGTGGTGTCGAACGCCGCGTGGCTGAAGATCTCATCCGCCGCCGTGCGGTCGAAATGCAGACCGTGTCCGAAGTGGGTGCCGCCGCCGCTGCTTCACTGGAAGTTGAAACCCTGCTGCATAACGTGGTGGAACTGACGAAAGCGCGGTTCGACCTGTACCACGTCCACATCTACTTGCTGGACGAGGATGCCGACAACCTGATCCTGGCCGCCGGGGCCGGGCGTGCGGGCGAGCGCATGGTCGCCGCCGGACACCGCATCGCCGTGGCTAACGAGCGCAGCCTGGTGGCTCGCGCCGCCCGCAGCCGTCAAGGTGTGGTGGCGAACGACGTGACCCAGGCCGAAGACTTCCTGCCCAACCCGATGCTCCCTCGCACGAAGGCCGAGCTGGCCGTCCCGCTGATCGTGGGCGAGCAGGTGATCGGCGTGCTCGACGTGCAGTCCGACCTCGCCAACCGGTTCACCGAGCAAGACCTGGCGGTGCAGGAAACACTCGCGGCCCAGGTTGCCGTGGCCGTGCAGAACGCGCGGTTGTATAACGAACAGGTGCGGACGACTGACCGCTTGCGCGAAGTGGACCGCCTCAAGAGTGAATTCCTGGCCAGCATGAGCCATGAACTGCGTACCCCGTTGAACTCGATCATCGGCTATGCCGAAGTGCTGCTCGACGGGATCGACGGCGATCTGACCGATGAAATGACGGAAGACGTCGGGGCTATTCACGGCAGCGGTAAGCACCTGCTCAACCTGATCAACGACATCCTCGACCTGGCGAAGATCGAAGCCCAGCAGATGGACCTGGTGGTCGAAAACGTGGACCTCAGGCCGCTGGCCGAGGACATCCTCAATACGTCGCGGGTGCTGCTCAAGAACAAGCCGGTGGATCTGGTGATCGATATTCCCGACGACATGCCGGAAATCCGCTCGGACTCGCTGCGCCTGCGCCAGATCATCAGCAACTTGCTGACCAACGCGATCAAGTTCACCGAAAAGGGCGATATCGTCCTCAAAGCCTGGTTGTCCGAGACGGAGCCGGGCATGGTCGAACTGATGGTCAAAGACAGTGGTATCGGCATCAAGCCGGAGCACCTGCCGCTGATCTTCGACCGCTTCCGCCAGGTGGATCAATCGCACACACGCCGGGCCGGTGGAACGGGCCTGGGGCTGTCGATCACCCGGCAGTTGGTGGAAATGCACGGTGGTCGAATCTGGGTCGAAAGCGAATTCGGCTTCGGCTCCAGCTTCCACTTCACGCTGCCGGTCGTGGTCGAAACGGCGGCTGAAGCCTAAGCTGCGTGACGGGGTGATAGAGATACTCACGTTGGGGCGGCTCAGCCGCTCCAACGTCTTTGTTCTCAAATCGCCCCAATGATGCTAGACTAATGGAGAAAACGAGCAGTTCCCTAAAGTGCCGCTAAGATATTGTAAGGACAATGGCCTGATATGCCTTCCCTATTGAACTCTGTCGTTTGTATGGATTGTGGTCACTCGATGGCCTTCGATCCGCTGCCTCCTAAATGTGAGAAGTGCGGCTCGATCTGGCTGGAGGCACGCTACGATTACGAACAGGCGGCAGCCATCTGGCGTGGGGGACTGTCCGAGCGCGACACCTCGGTCTGGCGTTACGAGGATCTGCTGCCGGTCACTAACTCCGCCTCGATTGTGTCGATGGGCGAAGGCTGGACCCCGCTGATCAAGACCGAGACGCTGGGACGCGAGCTGGGCTACGAGTCCGTTTACATCAAGGACGAGCGCCAGTCGCCCACCGGCAGCTTCAAAGACCGCCAGGGGGCGCTGACGATTTCCTACCTGCGGCAGCATGGCATCAGCGAGATCGTCATGGCCTCCACCGGCAACAAGGCGGCGGCCTATGCGGCGTTTTGCGCGCGGGCGGGCATCCGGCTGTGGATCTTCCTGACCAGCACGGTCCCCTCTGAGAAACTGCGCGAACTGGCGCTGTATGGCGCGGAAGTCGTCAAGATCACCGGCACGTATGACCAGGCCAAGCAGGTGGCGATGGACTTCGCGGCCCGCCGCAGCCTGTATTTCGACGCCGGGTCCGAATCGATCCCCGGACGTGAGGGCTTCAAGACCATCGCATTCGAAATCGCCGAACAGTTGGCCCGCTGGCAGCCGCAGGCCGGGCGGCACTGGCAAGTGCCGGACTGGTATATCCAGGCGGTTAGCGGCGGCATTGGCCCGCTGGGAGTCTGGAAAGGCTTTCAGGAACTCAAGCGGATGGGGCTGATCGACAAGATGCCCAAGCTGGCGGTCATCCAGTCCGAGGGCTGCGCGCCGATGGCGGCGGCCTGGCGTTTCCGGCTGGAGCAGGCTGATGCGGTTGTACCGCACACGCGCATTTCGGTGCTGGCGACGGGCAGCCCAGGCCGGTCCTACACGCTGCTGCGCGCGGCCTGCCTGGAAAACGGCGGGACGATGATCGCGATCTCGGATGGCGAGGCGTTCCGCGCGATGCGGCGGCTGGCCCGGACCGAAGGGTACAGCATGGAACCGGCGGCAGCGGTGGCGTTTGCGGGCCTGGAAAAGCTCGTCGCCGACAAGTTGATCGATCCTGCCGAAACCGTGATTGTGAACTGCTCGGGCCATACTTTCCCGGCGGAAAAACACATTCTCGAAGATCAATACGTGCTGGACTTGCAGTTTGGCGAGGAAGCCGGGGGCACGCCTGCCCATACCCAGCTTGAGGACGGGTTGGGCGCGGCGTTCGAGCGGCTCGACGAACAGGTGACGACGGTGGTGGTGATCGACGATAACCCCCAGGACAGCCGCCTGATCCGCCGCCTGCTGCAAGCGCACAAAAACTACCGTGTGTTTGAAGTCAACAACCCGCTGGATGGCCTGGACCTGGTCCGTCAGCGCAAGCCCGACCTGATCGTGATGGACCTGACGATGCCCGACATGGACGGCTTCAGCATGTTGGAGGCGTTCAAGACGGATGCCGAAGTCGCGCACATCCCGGTGGTGGTGGTCTCGGCCAAAACCCTGACGGTGGCCGACCGGACGCGCCTGGAAGCCCGCGCCGAGTCGCTGTGGCAGAAGGGGGCGTTCAACACCCACGAGCTGGTACAGCATGTCGTCCAGACCCTGGGGGGCGATCTCGACGATACGCCGCCCGAATTGACCGAGGCCACGGCTGGGCAGATCGCGGCAGCCTCGAAGGAACTGCTGTCGCCGACGACTCCGCCGCCGCTCGAAAAGAAGCGCGATATCGTCGTGATCGACGACGAGACGCGTGACTCGCGCCTGATCCGCCGCCTGTTGGAAGCGACCGGTCATTATCGGGTCTTTGAAGCGCACGACGGGGCCGCCGGTTGGGAGGTCATCAAGACCCAGAAACCGGCGCTGATTGTGCTCGATCTTATTCTGCCGGATGTGCCGGGCGAACAGCTCCTGGAACGCCTGAAAGCCGACGAAGCAACGCGCAACATCCCGGTGGTGGTGCTCACCGCCAAAGACATCCGGGCCGAGGAACGCGAAAAGCTGTTAGGGAAGATCATCTCTCTGTTCGAAAAAGCGAACCTGGATCGCCGCGCCCTGGTGGATTACGTCAACGAGACCCTGAGCGACGAGTAGCCGTCGGTAATCGGAGTGAAACGGCATGGCAACCGTGCTGATGATCGAGGATGATGCGAAGTTCGTCCGCCTGGTGGAAAAGGTACTGGGAGCGCAGGGTCACAAGGTGATTCACTCCGGGACGGCGCTCGACGGGCTGCGCATGGCCGAGGATGAAGAATTTCAGCTCGTGCTGCTCGACATCGATCTGCCTGACCTGGATGGCAAAGTGGTTGCCAACACGCTGCGTGCCCGGCCTGCGATGCGCGAGATCCCGATCATTGCCGTCACTGCGCAAAACGACGCCATAACCCGGCGCTTGGTGTTGGCGTTTGGCTGCAACGGCTTTATTCCCAAGCCGATTGACACGCGCGCGTTTTGTACACAGGTGCTGTCGTTTTTGCCGGAGAAACCGGAAGAATAGCCTAACCTTTCCGGGGAGAAAGCTGCTTATGTCACATCGTATCCTGTATATCGAAGACAACTTTCAGAACAAACGCCTGGTGCGCAAGATTCTGGCGTCTCGCGGCTTTGCCGTGCTCGAAGCCGAAGACGGCCTGACCGGCGTCGAAATCGCGGTCAAAGAAGTGCCCGACTTGATTCTGATGGACATCAGCCTGCCGGGGATTGACGGCGTCGAGGCCACGCAGCGCATCAAGGCGTATACTGAAACTTCCAAAATTCCGGTCATCGCGCTGACGGCCAACGCCATGCGCGGAGATCGCGAACGCTTCATCGCGGCAGGCTGCGACGATTATCTGCCCAAGCCGATCAGCACCACCGAACTGGTCGCGATGGTGGAAAAGTACCTCACGGTCCGTTCCTGACAGGGCCGTAGCGCCACAAGGGGGGATTTCTCCCCCCTGATGCAATCATAGTCCGCAGGCCGGTGACTATGACTTTTTTCCTACCCCTCTGAAAAGCTCCCACACAGCACTTTTGCCAATTCCGTGTTAAGATAAAAATGATCCTATGTTCTTGCCTCCACGCTCGTGGGGCATCGGCGGGCGGGAGGGAGCGAGAGGGCCAGCCATGAAGAAAACATCTTTCCGTTTGTTGGTCATTACGGTCTTATGCCTATCGTTTATCGGCGGCCTGTGGATTACCGCCCCGCCGCGCACCGAGGCGCGCGGATCGTCGTGGTCGGTGCAGGTCTTCAGCGATCCGAATCTGACCACCCTGGTCTGGAGCGGGTTGTCGCCGACGGTCAGCTATACCTGGGGCAGCGGCGCCCCCGTGATCAACGGCGCGGCGACCGGCGCTCCCGCCGATAATTTCTCGGTCCGGTTCACCACCTCCGCGTTTTTCACTGCCGGGAACTACCGGTTTACCGTTCAGGTAGACGACGGCGCGCGCCTGTACGTCGATGGCTTGCTGCTGATCAACCAGTGGACCGGCGGATCGTTCCGCACCTTCCAGTCGGATATGAGCTTCACCACGGACGGCAACCACAACGTCGTGGTGGAAATGTTCGACGCTACGGCGGACGCGGCCATCATCGCCAACTGGGCGCTGGCCGTCGGCCCCATCGCCACCGCGACCACGACCTGTACCGGGTCGTCCTGGTATGCCGAGTTCTTCAACGGCATCGACCTGTCGGGCGGCACGATCTACACCACCACCTACGGGCCGAGCGGCCTGAACCAGAACTGGGCGCAGGGTACGCCCGGCGGTCCGGTGCCGGTCGATAACTGGTCGGCGCGCTTCACCCGCACGGTGACGGTTCCCAACGATCTCCCGCAGGGCGTCTACAAATTCTATGCGAAAGCTGACGACAACTTCCGCTTCACCATCGACTCGACGGTGATCTTCGACAAGTGGGACGCGTGGGGCGGCGATATGCAGACTGCCGACGTCACCCTGTTGAACGGGGGACACACCTTCAAGTTTGAGTATCGCGAGCGCACCGTCGATGCGTTCGTGTTCCTCACCTGGTCGCCCGGCAGCGGGCAGTGCCCCGTCATCACGCCGGAGGGCGGCACGGGTGGCACCGGCGGCACGACCGGCGGGACGCCGCAGCCGACCGGCGTTACCGCCACGGTCAACGTCGCCCAGTTGAACTTCCGCAGCGGGCCGAGCACGTTGGCCCCGATCCTGTCCAAGCTCACGCAGGGCGCGACCTACGTGGTGACCGGTCGCACCGAGGACAAAGCGTGGGCGCAGATCGTGGTCGGCGGCACGACCGGCTGGGTGATGGCGCAGTACCTGACGTTTTCGGGCAGTTTCGACAGCGTGCCCGTAGTGGGCGCGACGTCCACCGGCCCGGTCGCTCAAACGCCGCAGCCGACCGGCGCGAAGGGCGTCACGCAGGGCAACCTGCGCATCCGCTCCGGCCCGTCCCGCGGCGCCGCCCAGATCGGCCTGATCCCGTGGGGCGCGACGGTGGACATTTATGGCAAGGACGAGGGCCACACCTGGTACCAGGTCAACTATAACGGCACGGTCGGCTGGGCCTTCGCGCCGTGGATCAAGCTCACGGTGGGCAATTTCGACCAACTGCCGTACACCGATGGCACGCAGCCCGCGAATATTCCGCCCGCGCCGACCGAAGGCGTGATCGTGCAGGCGCAAGGCAACGTGCGCATTCGCAGCGGCCCCGGCCTGTGGTATCCGAAGATCGCCCGCGCCGTGTGGGGCACGCGCCTGCAAGTGATCGGGCGCAGCACCAACCTGCTGTGGTACAAGGTCCGTTACGGCGACCTGGTGGGCTGGACGTATGCCTCGTGGTACCGCCTGGTGCAGGGCGATGTGAGCAGTCTCCCGGTGGGCGACCAGTAACGCCCAACCGCGGATGATCCATCCGTATGAGCAAGGGGCACTCCGTGGGGGTGCCCCTTTTGTGTTGGTAGGGTGGGCGAGGGGGTATCGTAGGGGCAATTCATGAAGCGTCAATTTAAGGTTTTGTGAGGCAGTCACGGTCTTATCCCGGCCTCACCCCCCGGCCCCCTCTCCATTCAAAAAGCGCAATGGAGAGGGGGAGAAAACCGAGGCGCTGATGCCCCTCTCCATCGTTTTCTGATGGAGAGGGGTGAGGGGTGAGGCCGGTTTTTTCCCTATGACACGAGATCAGACGCTTAACTTGACGCCTATTGGGCAATTCATGAATTGCCCCTACAGAAAAT
>CAYRWY010000280.1:0-8019 GCA_964427955.1 uncultured Anaerolineaceae bacterium | reverse complement strand
TGCTCGACGTGCCGTGCGGCGGTGGCCGGATCGCGCTCGAACTGGTCGCGCGCGGCTACCGCGTGACCGGGATCGACATCGCGCAGCCGTCGCTGGACTATGCCCGCCAGCAGACCGCCGAACGCCACCTGGACGACCGGTTCAGCGCCGAGTACCGCGATATGCGCGACCTGCCCTGGACGGCGGAATTCGACGCGGTGTGCTGCCTGTGGGAGAGCTTCGGCTATTTCGACGACGCGGGCAACCTGGAATTCCTGCGGGCGGTGGCGCGGACGCTCAAACCCGGCGGCGGCCTGATCCTGGATACGCACGTGGCCGAGACGCTGCTGCCACGTATGACCACGCGCGACTGGGAGCGGCTGGGCGAGGATACGCTGGCGCTCGAAGAACGGCAGTACGACCACGAGGCGGGGACCGTCACGCGGCACTGGGTGTTCGTGCAGCACGGCCAGCGCGAAGAACGCGCCCTGACCTCGCGGCTGTACACCTACCGGGAACTGGTCACGCTGCTGCACACGGCGGGCTTCGCCCAATGCCAGGGCTACACCTGGCTGAGCATCGTCCCATTCGCGCTCGGCGCGCCCCGGCTGGTCATGGCCGCGTTCAAGGCCGACTGATCCTTGCAGAAATTCTCTTCAACCAGGGCGCGGGGTAAACCGCTGCGTTTGGTTTTCCAGGCCAGGCTCAGCCACCCACCACATACTGCCGCAGACGGCTGTAATCGAAGATACAGACACCCGCATCCCCCCCGGCGCCGTCGCCCCAATAGGTGTTCACCGTCACGAAACCGGAGCCGTCCGGCAGCCACTTCAGATCGGTGATGTCCAGCTTACCCCGGGTTTGAAAACCAATGTCGCTGACATCACGTCCGTCGTTCAGGCAGGTGGTGACCGTGTGTGGCGGCTCATAGATCGGCACCGCGGGTCCGGTGGTCTGCGCGGCGACGTCGTACAACGCCAGCGAGTCGTCGGAGAGGCTGATCGCCAGCGTGTGGCCGTCGGGACCGGGCCAGACCAGGTAGCCGGACAGGTCGATGCTGCTCACCAGATCGCCGCCGGACACGTTGTAGATCGTCAGGATCGCCGCCGGATCGTTGGGATCGGCGGTAGCCCCTCGCATGACGTAAAGCTGCTGCGCATCATAGGAAAACGCCGCGAACGCCCCGTCGTACGCCCAAGGTGCGTCGATGGCGACCAGCTCGGTATTGCTCGCCAGATCGATCACGTGGAAGCCGTCCGGCCCGGTCACCACCGCCCGGGTGTGATCGGCGCTGTAGCTTGAGTATTCCGGATACTCGGTGAGGCTCGCGGCTAACTGCCCGAAAGTATCGCCTGTCACCGCCGTGCCGTCGGGCGCAAGGGTCAGGTGCCGGGGAATGTAATCTTCCCCCGGATAGTAGATGCTGAACGATCCATCGGGCAGCACGGCCAGCCAGGTATCCACGCTGCTCGCCATGCCCGGCTCCAGGACGGTGAGCGCGCCCGCGAAGGCGTGATCGGCATCGTTGAGCGGCGCGCCGTTTTCCAGGCTGAAGGCGCGCAGCGTATACGACGCCCCCCCGCAGTCGTCCATCAACACCCAGACGGTCGTGCCGTCCGGGTCGAGCGCCGACGTCACCGGGCAGTCGAAGCCGATGTCGTGCTCGGCGGTCAGGGCAAAGCTCAAGGGGCCGGGCTGGGCGCTGACCGGCATCCCGCTCGAAATACTCAAGATCAGGCCGAGGATCAGAATCACCCCGGCGCGACGCTGGCGCGTGCTGTTTCCCATCGTGAACTACTCCGCTTAAATTTGACAGTTAAGTTTCGATTTTATCAAAGAATCAATCTGGCGGTCACGGGCGCACAAAAAAAAGCCGACCTTCCGGTCGGCTCTTCGTTGGGGTAGCAGATCTTTAGACCACCACCGTCTCCGCGGCGCGGATGCGCTGGGCCGCCTCGATCATCGCCAGGTAGCCCTCGACCGGCACGTAATCCGGGATCGAGTTGCCCGATCCGAGCGCGTAGCCCTTCGCCATGCGGCGGAAGCGCGTCCCGCGATCCACGACTTCGGCCACGATCGCGGCGGGCGGCTTCTGGCACAGGATGTCCACGTCCACGCCGCCCAGCAGCCCGATCCGGTCGCCGTAGCGCGTGATCCACTCGTCGAAGGGCGCGATCACGTCCTCGTTGGAATGTTTGGCATTGATCCCCAGCGCGATCACGTCGTCCATGATGGCGAAAATCTTGCCGCAGGAATGCCACAGAAACGGCATCTGCGCGGCGCGGATCAGGCTGATCACGCGCCGGTACTGCGGGATGACGTGCTCGCGCAGCACGCGCGGCGAGGTCAGCGTCGCGGTCTTGAAGCCGAGATCGTCCCCGAAGCGGCAGATCGCGAACACGTCGGTATAACGCTGCAAAAACGTGGTCCACAAGGTGACCATCAGATCGCCGATCTTGCGGTACAGCGCGGCGTGCAGATCGGGATCGTCGGCTTGCAGGTAGGCCAGGTATTGGAAGCCGACCAGATCCTCGCTGATCTCGAACACGCCGTTGCCGACGCCGCCCAGCGCCTTCATGCCCGGCGGCAAACACTCACGCAGCGCGTCGAACTGGGGGGCCGCCACCGCCCAAAAGCGGTCCGGCAGCTCGTCCCAGGGGAAGCGCTCGAAGTCCGCGCGGTTCTGGATCGGGCCGGGCCGCCCGCCCATGATCGCGCCGTGCTCCGGCAGCGTCTCGGTGATGGTGATCTCGAACGAGACTGTGTCGTACGTCATTTCTTTGAAAAAACGGCAGTACTGCTTGAAGAATTCCAGCCGGTCGGCGTGGTCACCTCCGCCCAGGTCCGCGAACTTCACGCCCAGCACCCGCTCCATGATCAGCGGGCTGATGATGTGTTCGTAAACCGGGAGCCGCCGGGGACGGCGGTTGCTCAAAACCTCTAACATATGGCGATAATCATTTTCAAAAGTCATCATCTATTCCTATAGGGGTGTTACTGCGTCAGGCCCGTGTGGCCCAGAGAACGATCCAATAGCTCCATCAACTCTTCGGTTTTGAACGGCTTGAGTTGGTACGACAGCGCCCCCAGGGTCTTGGCCCGCTCGATGCAGAGCGTATCGGTCACCGCCGTCAGGAAGAAAAACGGCGTGTGCGCCAGCTTCGGCGAGGACACCAGATGCTGCATGGTGTCGATCCCGTTGGGGACGCCGTAACGGATGGCCGTCATGATCAGGTCGGGCTGGAAAAGCTGGGCCAGCACCAACCCCGCCAAACCCCGCGAGGCGAAGACCATCCCAATGCCCGGACGGCAGATCTCGACCAGCGTCTTGATGGCGCCCGCTAAGTGCTGGTCGCCTTCAATAGAAAGCACCAGCCTTTCGGGCCGGTGCTGGGTCCACGGGTCGGCATACAGCCCAAGCAGATGATACAACGCCTGGGCCAGTGCTTCCAGATCGTTCCGGGTCAGCAGCGCCAGCCAGTCCAGCAGCGCGTTGCCGGTCGCCAGAGAAAAATGCTGCCGCAGCAGCGTCTCGTGGTCGTTCCGGCGCTCCGGCTCGACGTCCAGCAAGCTGCCCAGCAGCGCCAACAACAGGATGTCCAGCAGGTCTTTTTCGGTCGGCGCCGTCACGACCCTGGCCCACCAGGTGCGATCCAGGGTCACCGGTCCGGCGGGATAGCCGCGTGTCCGCAGCACCAACGCCAGCGCCGGCTCCCCGATCCGGCACAACACCGCGCTGGACGCCGCCCGCAGCAGGGCATCGGAATGCAGTACGGTCGTGATCAACGGCTCGACCGCCGCCTCCCCCATCGCGACCAAAGCCCCTTCAGCCGCGGTGCGGGTGCGCGGATCGGTGTGGATCAAGGCGGCGATCAGTACCCCTACCGCGCGCGGATCGGCAGGGGGTACATCGCGGTAGTTTTCATCCGGCATAGCGCTTTCTCCCGATGGTTGGATGTTAATACGCAATTGTATAACATAGAACCGTTTGGAGCTACTAAACCAGCACTGCCCGCACGTCAACTAACCGACTTTCTACATCTACCGGCGTGAGATAATCCAACCGCCGCCGGTAGCGCGCCAGCACGCCTGCCGCGTCGCAGCCCGCCCGCGCCGCGCGGAACGCCGCCTCCGCCTCGCCCGGCGGAGTCTCGCCCACCAGCACCAGCCCGGCCAACGCCTGCGCCTGGGCATATTTCAGCCAGACGAGATCGGGCAGCTCCTCAAGCTGAGTGCGCACGTGGCCGAGCGCCTCCTCGAAGGCCGCGCGGGCCGCGTCCGCCTGCCCCAGCCGGGCCAGAATCGTGCCCTGGAACACCGCGCCAAAATGCCGCTCGCCGGGCCGCTCGGTCCGCCGGGCCACCGCCAGGGCGTCCAGCGCGGCGGGCAGATCGCCGGTGTGCAGCAGCACCTCCGCCCGGATGCCGTGGGCCAGATTCAGCGAGGTCGGATCGCCGGATTCTTCGGCCAGGCGCACCGCCTCGCGCAAGTGATCCTGCATCCCGGCCTGATCGCCGCTTTCGAGCGCGATCAGCGTCAGCATTTGCAGGTGCCAGATCTCCCAGGCGCGGTCGCTGACCTCGCGGGCGATGTCGAGCGCCTGCCGCGCGCACGCCAGCGCCTCGTCGATCTGCCCGACCAGCAGCAGCGAATGGCCCAGCTTGCCCAGGTGAATCCCCTGATCCGGACGGGCGCCGATCTCCTGGTCGATCCGGACGGCCTCGCGGAAATACTGCTGCGCTTTGGCCAACTGGCCCAGGTCCTGGTAGGCGCTGCCCAGGTTGGCCAGCGTGGCCGGTTCGCCGCGCCGGTCGCCAATCGCCCGCGTGATGCGCAGCGATTCCTCGAAGCACTCGACGGCCTTACGCCGCTGGCCCAGCGCGGAATAGTTCAGCCCCAGCGCGTTGAGGTTGAAGCTCTCGCTTTTGCGGTTGCCCAACGCCCGGTTGGTCTCCATCGCCTGCTGCTGGACCTCGATGGCCCGCACGTAATCGGCCAGGCTCCAGTACACGCCGCCCTGGTTGCCCAGCACGACCGCCTCCCCGCGCTGGTCGCCGATCTCGTGCAGCATCCGCAGCGCCTGCTCGTAACACGCCAGCGAGTCCCGGTACTGCCCCAGCGCGTTGTAGCCGATCCCCAACTGGTTGAGGTTGACGCTCTCGAACTGGGGATGGCCCAACCGGCCTTTCAACTGCTCGCGGAAGCCCACGACTTTGCGCGCATGGCCCCACAGCAGCAGATAATCGTAATCGATGGTGCTGAGCAGGTTGAACGCCGTCTGAAAATCGCCCGCCCGCAGGCGGTGCTCGAACTCGGCCAACTGCGGGCGCAGGTCGTCCAGCCGCTTCCAGTCGGCGGGCGGGGTGCGCAGCTCCACGAAATAGTCCGCGGCGCGCCGCTCCAACTGGATCAGGTTGCCCGGCTGCGCGGGATCGCGCGCGATCTGGCGGTAATTGACGTCCTTGTCGAGCGGGTGCAGCACGAGCTGGCCCGTCGCCCGCTGCACGGCGATGTAGCGCCCGCGCGCCAGCCGCCGGATCGTCGCCCCGACGTCCAACCCGCGCTCCTTGACGAACGGGTCCAGCAAAAAGCGCACGGCGGACTCGGTGACCGGCTCGCCGTAGACGGCCAACGCCTGCATCACCAGCCCGGCGTCGGCGTCCAGCCGCGATTGGGCGACGTTCACCAACACTTCGGTCACCTCGCGCGCCCACAAGTCTTGATCGGCCAGCAAGGCGGGCAGCGTCAGCAGCGGATCGGAATCGAGCATCCCGGCCACCGCTTCCAGCGCGCGCGGAAAGCCCAACGTGCGCCGCACCACCTCTTTGAGATCGTCCGGCGCGGCATCGCGCAGCCCAATGCCGCCGTCCGGGTCGAAGTCGGCCAGCAGCGCCAGCGCGTCCGGTTCGGGCAGCCCTTCTTCCAGCGGAAAGATGCGCTCGTAAAGGTGGACGTGGTTGGCCGCGGTCAGCGGCTCGCGGCTGGTGATCAGCAGACGGGCGTGGTGCTTCGCTTCCAGGAACCGATCGACGAACAGCTTCAGATCCGGATCGCGGATCACGCCCTGGTCGTCCAGCTTTTCTTCGAGATTGTCCAGCAGGATCACGACCCGCTGCCCGTCGGGGATGGCGGTCGCGTAAGCGTCCAGCAGCGCGGAGATTTTGGCCGGAACGTCGGCGGCAGGGTTCGTCCAGGCCGCGTTCAGGCGCTCGCCCACTTCCCCGCCGAACAGAGCCGCGCTGCCGAGAAACAACTGCTCCAGGTTGATGTCCAGGCCGGGCCGGGCGCTGGCATAGATCACGCCGAAGACGTGATCGAAATCGCGTTCGAGATCGTCCAGCACCTTGCAGGCCAGCGCCGTTTTGCCCACGCCACCCTTGCCGTAGATGCTCACCGCCCGCAGCCCGGCGTTCTCCAACAGCAGGTTGTTGACCTCCGCCGCCGGGTGCACGCGATCCTTGAAACACTCGCTGATGCCCTGCGGCGCACTGCCGATCACCCGCTGGCGCGCCAGGGCGCGCGCCCGCTCGCGATCCTGCTGCTGGCGGTGCTGTTCGACCTGCAAGCCGACTTCCAGCGCCCGCCGGTTCTCCTCCTCGACGGCGTTGGGATCGGCTATAGCCCGCTGCTTGTAGGCGATGGTTTCTTCCAGGTCGCGCGCGGCTTTTTGCAGCCGGAGGTTGTCGGGATCGCGCTCCAGGTCGCGGCGCAGGTCGTCGCGGCGGTCGATCAACGTGCGCAGCTCGCCTTCGGGATTCTCCACCCAGCGCAGATGGCTGCGCAGCTTCGCGATGGCCGTGCGGAAATCGCCGGTGAAGTCGATCCACTGGCGGCGGGCCAGCCGCAGCGGCGCTTCGCATTCCGCCACTTTGAGCGGGATGACGGGCAGCTTGAATGACAGCGCGCGATTCCACTCGTCGGCGCACACCGGCGAGATCACGCTGCCGGGCGTCATCACGAACAGCAGGCCGGACGCGTCGCGCAGGGCTTGATCGATGGTCTCATCCCAGATCGCGCCGGGCCGGATGCCCTCGTCGCTGAGGTCCAGCCAGCAGACGAAGCCGTCGCCCTCCAACTGGTCGTGCAGCCGGAACGCGAACTCTTTGCCGTCCGCCCGTGCGTAGGAGATAAACCAGTGCTTGCCCATGCGACACCCTTTCCCCGCTGAAACTAAACAGGATGTGTCCAGTGTAGCACAAGAACGGGCCAGCGTGTTTCACTTGTTTTTCTATTACTTGTCAAATTAAAAACACAATGCTATTTTTTATTGTATACACCAGCGAGAAAGGAACCCGTCATGGTCTACCTGCTTGTCCAAATGACCGTCCGCGATTTCGACCAGTGGAAGCCCCTGTTTGACAGCAACGAGGCCGAGCGCCGGGCGCATGGGGCCGGGACCGTCCAGGTGTTCCGCCACGCGCTCGAACCGAACGATCTCACGATTCTCTTCGAATGGGACAACGCCTACGATGCGCAGCACTTTGCGGCGTCTCCGAACATGCGCGAGATGATGAAACAAGCCGGGGTGATCGGCAGCCCGACCTTCGCCGTGCTCGACAAAGTAGACTGATCGCACCCAGGCGAAGCCAATGTCATGCCGGGATACCCGCTTCGCCCATCGCCGCCTCCTGAGCAGATCATTATATAGAACATTTGTGTTACGTGTCAAAAACCAGGAGTGGAGAATCGGCTATACTTGAGGGTGAGAAAGGAGCGCGTCATGAGAAAACGCGTCGTGATCATGTCCGCTGATGCTGAGCTTCGTCAGGTCGCCCCCATCAACACACCCCAATACCGACAGGAGTAGCCTTCTTTGGGCGGGTCATCCACGAAACAAGTGGAACCATGGGCGTGTTGATGGTGTTCCCAATGGGATTTACTGATAAACTAAAGTCCGCGAGACAGCACCCCCACCCCACCTCCCCCGTGCACGGGGGAGGCGCAGGAGGGGGTGAACTTCACGGAAGCTTACTGATCCTTGCACAAATAGCTAAACTTTTGCTTGGGAGATTTACCTCACCCCTCAATCCCCTCTCCGAA
>CAYRWY010000279.1:0-8025 GCA_964427955.1 uncultured Anaerolineaceae bacterium | reverse complement strand
CGCCTTTGGTCATGGCGTAGACCGGGGCGAAGACTTTCATCGCGTGAATCGCCGTGGTCACCACGACGACGTAGATTTCCGGGCGGATGAGCGGCACGGTGATGCGCTGCACTTTTTGCAGCCACGACGCGCCATCAATCGACGCCGCCTCGTACAACTGGGGATCGACGCGCTGCAAGGCCGACATGAAGATCACGAGCGGGTAGCCCAGTTGGAACCAGATCATCATGCCCATGATCGACTTCAGCGCCGTGCTGCGCTCGCCCAGCCAGTTGTGCGCAAGCTGGTCGAGGCCGACATTGTTCAACATCCAGTTCAAAATGCCGTAGTTGGGCTGGTAGATCCACCGCCAGACGATGGCCGCCACCACCAACGGCATGATCTGCGGCAGGTAAAACCCGGCGCGAAAGATGCTGGTCACGCGCGGGCCGAAATAGTGCGTGATGTTGTCGTACAGAAACACGGCCAGCAGCAGCCCCAGCACGGTCGGGATCACGGTCATCGCGACCAGGAGCTGCAAGTTGTTCTGAAACGACGCCCAAAACGTCGAGTCGTCGAAAGCGCGCCGGTAATTGTCGATCCCCACCCACACCGGGTCCCCCACGCCGCGCCACTTGGTAAAGCTGAGGTAGATATTGGCGCCGAAGGGCACGATCACGATGATCAGAAAAGCCAGAATGCCCGGTATCAGGAAGGGAATGTACCCCCTGGTGCGTTTGTATGACATGCCTTCATTCCTTGTCAACCCGGGTGTTGGCCCGGACCCGGCGCGGGAAGAGGGGGCAGGGTTGGCCCTGCCCCTTCCGATCCCCGCTAGAGTAACGGATTACATCGAGGACTTGGCGTCGTTGTACGCTTCGGCAATCGAGTCGAGGAAGTCATTGGGCGACATGGTCCCGTTGATCAACTCCTGGATGCCGCCGCCCAACACGTCCATGAAACCGGGCACGGGCCAGTCCGGATAGAAGGCCAGGCCGTCATTCGCCACGATAGAGGCAAACGCGGCATTCAGTTCTTGCACTTTCGGATCGGTGATCTGGGTCAGATCGGCATTGATCGGGATACCGCCCGCGTTCGCCATGACGGTTCCCGCTTCCGGCGTCAGCACCATGTCGAGGAATTCGTAGGCCAGGTCTTTGTTGTTGGCGTTTTCCGGCACGACGAACAGGTTGCCGCCCGATCCGGTGTTGAACTGCTTGCCGGGCATGACGAAGATACCCCAATCGAAATCCGTCACCTGGGTCTGGAAGCCGCCGAACGCCCAACTGCCGGTCAGGACCATCGGGTTCACGCCCTGCACGAAAGCGGCGTTGGCGTCGTCGTTGATCACGCCGGTCGCGTTGTCGCCGTAGTAGCCTTTTTCCACCTGCTCGGCGAGCTTTTCCGCGCCGAACGTGAAGGCTTCGCCGTGGAAATCCACGTCGCCGGTCAGGAACTGGAAGTTGTTGATCAGCTCGCGGTCGGCCTTGTAGAGCATGAGTTCCTGGAAGTTGTGGGTGGCCGGCCAGATGTCGCCCGCGCCCAGCGCCAGCGGCACGATCCCGGCGGCGACGAACTTATCGGCAGCCGCTTCGAATTCTTCGAGCGAAGTCGGGACTTCGATCCCCTGCGCGGCGAACATATCTTTGTTGTAGTACACCATCACGAACTCGCCGTAGGTGGTGATGCCGTACAGGTTGCCCGATCCCATGATGCCCTGCTCGTCGTAGCGGCAGGTGGTCTGGATGCTGGGGCTGAGGATGTCGAGCCAGCCGCGCTCTTCGGCCACTGCCGTGAGATCGGTCAGCAGCCCGGAGCTGGCATACAGCCCGGCGGTCGCGTTGCCCTTGTTGATTTCCATCACGTCCGGCACTTCGTCGGAGTTCAGGACCATCATGCCGGTTTCCTGAGTCTGCTCGAAGGATTTTTCTTCGAATTCGATGGTGACGTCAGGATGCGCCGCCTTGAACATTTCCTGGGCGTGCGCCCAGGAAGCGCCCATAGCATTGTCGGCAGGTTCATAGTACCATATCTTGAGGGTGCTTCCTTGCGCCTGGGCGCGCGGATGGGCCGATGTGCCGCTGATGGTCACAATCAGCGTAATCGCCAAAACCACGGTTAACAGTTTAAGCATTCTTGCGTACATTTCAATCCTCCCTATAGGCTTTGAAAAAACGCTAACCGGTAGAATGGGCTGTTAGTCGTCGATCCTGGTGTTCACCTCCTTTGGAGCTACACATCTGCCCCCGCGTGCCTTACTTGCGGGGACCCGAACTCCCGCGCACGACCCGGAGGCAGGGCAGCAAAATCTGTGTCTCCTCCTGCTCCTGGTCATCGAGATATTGGATCAAGAGTTCGACCCCCAGGCGGCCCATCGCCGCGTTTTGAGGCTCGATGGTGGTGACGGGCGGCGTCATTAGTTCGGCCATGCCCGCCGACGAGCCGACTACGACCAGTGAAAAATCGTCGGGGATGCGCCAGCCGCGGTCAACCGCTGCCTGCATGATTCCGGGGACCGCGCGATCATTGATGGTGATGACGGCGGTGAGATCGGGGTCTTGTTCCAGCAGTGTACTGAGCGCCTCGTACCCGGCGAAAACTCCGGCCCCGCTGTAACACGAGACATCGCGCAGCCCCGCCGCCAGCATCGTCCGCTCGTAGCTCAACTGCGTCCGCACCACCGGCCCATAACCCGATTCGTGCACGGACTGCGACTGCCCCAAAAAGCCGATGTGGGCATGTCCCAACTCGACCAGATACTGCACGGCGTCGCGCGCGGCCTGTTCGAAGTCGGCATCGACGTAGCGGATACCGTCCGTCTCGGCGTTGTGCCCGATCAGGCTGAAGGGCAGTCCGGCATCCTGCCACAGGGGGATGCGCTCGTCGTAGAGGTACACTTCCATCGCGACCACGCCATCCACCAACCCCTGCTGGGTGAGCTGGCGCAGTTCTTCGCGGTTGTGGACCGGAAACGTCCACAGCACCATCTCGTAGCCGTTTTCACGGGCGGTATTGGCCGCATTCGTAATGAATTCGATCTCGGTGAGGCCCAAACCCCGTTCGGGGATAGGCAGATGGAGGGCAATGATCCGGCTGCGCTTGCTGGCCAACCCGCGCGCGAAGACGTTGGGCTGGTAGCCCAGTTCTTCCATAGCGGCAAAAACGCGCTGGCGGGTTTCTTCGGAGATGGGACGGTTGCCATTGATCGCGTAGGAAACGGTGCTGACCGCCACCCCGGCGCGCTTGGCGACATCGATCATCGTGGGCATGACAAATAACCTTATGCCAAAAGAAAATTCTATCGAAACGCATAGTCGAAACGTTTCAATAACATTTTGCCATAGATCGATTTGTCATGTCAAGAGGGTCGCTACACCGCGATCAGCCCCAGCCGGATGGCCTGGACCACGGCTTCGGTGCGGCTCTGCGCGCCGAGTTTTTCGAGGATGGCGTTCAGGTGGAATTTGACGGTGTGCTCGCTGATCTCCAGGCGGCGGGCGATGGCCTTGTTGGGCAGGCCCTCCGCCAGCAGGCGCAGCACGTCCACTTCGCGCGGGGTGAGATCCTCCACCGGCGGCGCCGGGCGCGCAAACGGCAGGGCGGCGATCAGCGGCGGATCGAGCGCGGCCAACCCCTGCGCGGCGGCAGCGATGGCCGCGCGGATCTGCGCGGGACGGGCATCACGCCGCAGCAGTCCCCGCGCGCCCGCCGTCCAGATGTCGGCGGCAGGCGTGGCGTCCGGCAGCAGGGCGATGATGGGCGGGCCGTTGTCGCCAAAATCGGGCAGGCGTTCGGCGGCAGGATCGGAGTCCCACCCGGCATCCCAGATCACGACCTCCGGGCGGTAGAGGTCGAGCGCCGCCAGGAGATCGTCGCTCCCCGCTACCTGCCCCACCACCACGCAGCCGTCCAGGCCGGACAGCAGCGCCGCCAGTCCGGCCCGTGCCAGGGGGTCATCCGCCACGATCAGAACGCGATACTCCGCCATGTGCGACCTTATGCACCCGATGTTTCTGCCCAGCTCGGCCTTACTGATCCTTGCATAAATAGCTAAACTTTTTGCCAGGGAGATTTACCTCACCCCTCAATCCCCTCTCCGAAAAAAGCGGAGAGGGGACGTACTCCACCCGAAGTTCAGTCCCCCTCTCCAGCATGATTGGAGAGGGGGCCGGGGGGTGAGGTAAACAGTGGGCATCAAAAGTTTAGTTTTTTATGCGAACCTCAGTAAGTGTCTGATCTCCTGTGGTAGGGGAAAAACCGGCCTCACCCCTCACCCCTCTCCATTGGGCTTTTCGAATGGAGAGGGGGCGCCGGGACAAAGCCGTGATGGCCTCACAAAACCTTAAATTGACGCACATCGGCCAATTCATGAATTGCTGCCCCTACAAAAGTGAGAGTCATTCCCCCGTGATCTGCAAATTCAACAGCAGTTCTTGCAGCGGCCCGGCGAGCGTCTGGATCGCCGTGTTGGCCGCTTCCAGGGTGATGAAATAATCGGTCGATCCCTCGCGCAGGGCCAGCACGACCAGCGCGCGATCCGCCGTCACGGTGTAGATGTACTGGGTCCAGGTCCGGCCATCGGGCATCTGAAAATCACCCTGGCTGGCCGCGGCCTGGGTGAAGTCCGGGTGAAGCAGTTGGACCAACGCCAGGGCGCTGGCGGTCAGAGTCTCGGCGGTCGCGTCCGTCGCGGAGAGGGTGAACACGCCCAACGGATCGGCGGAAACGAATGTTGCTACCGGCTGCGTGGCCTGCTGCGCCAGCCCCAACGGGATCGTCACCGTGAAGCGGCCCTGCGGATCGGCATAGGTCGCCAGCGTGACGCCTTCGGGCAGCCGCTGCGCGATCTTCTGCCCCTCCTGGTACAGCGTGATCGTGCCGTCGTCGGCGATGGCGAAGTTGAACTGGCTGAAATAGCCGCGCGCGGGGATGTCGTTGATCAGGAAGCCGCCATCCTCGAAGGGGACCATTTCCAGGTGTTGCAGCCCGGCCCCCTGGTCCACGTCCAGGTACAGGGTGCCGTCCTCGTTGACGACACTGATCTCGGCGAAAGAGCTGGTATAGTCGCCCACCAGGGGGTCCAGCGCCGCGGGATTGAGCTGGTAATTGCGCGCCTGGCCGAGCATGATCTGCCGCGTCGAGGGATCGTAGCCGGTCTGCTGGTTCACGACGTCGTCGATCTGCGTGTCCAGCGTATCCTCGGTCATCCAGCGCATCAACGCCAACGCGGCTACCTGGGACATGAGTTCTGACGGCCCCTGGGTGTTGGTCAGCACGGCGATCCCCAGGTGAAGCGGCGGGACCATCAGCACAAACGTATAGTAGCCGTCAATCGAGCCGTTATGCCAGACCAGCGGATAGCCCCGGAAAAAGCCGTTCATCCAGCCCAGGCTGTAGCCCACGCTCATGAACGTCGTTTGGTCCTGTTGGGCATCCGCCGTCGGGAAGGCGGCCTGCTGGGTGTGCATCTCGTCCAGCCGCGCCTGGGCCATCACCGGCGATCCGTCGCCCAACTGGAACAGCATGTACTGCGCCAGGTCGTTCACGCTGAGGTTGAGCGCGCCCGCCGGAGCGATCAAATCGAGCGTCTCGCGGAAGGGCATCGGCTGGAGGCCGTTCCGCAGGTCCATCGTGTGCGGCGCGGCGAAATTGGGTGACGCCTGCATGGACGGCACGTCGAACGCGGCAGAGCGCATGTCCAGCGGGGCGAAAAGCTGCTCGCGGATAAAGTCCTCCCACGTCTGCCCCGTGACCTGTTCCAGCACGTGCCCGGCGAGCACGTAGTTATAGTTGTCGTACTGGTATTTTTCGCCCGGCTGGGCCGTGAGCGGCAGCGTGGCGATGTGGTCGAGCACCGCCTGCTGGTCGGCCAGGTTGCCGAGATACCACGCGGCATCCGTGCCCGGCAGGCCGCTGGTCTGCGCCAGCAGGTGGCGCAGCGTGAGCTTCGCCGTCGCGTCCGGATCGGACAGCTTGAAATCGGGCACGTACTCGATGATCGGCGTATCCAGATCGAGTTGGCCCTGATCGACCAGCAGCTCGATCCCGGCGGCGGTCACCGACTTGGTGACGGAACCGATGCAAAACAGCGTGTCGGGCGTGACCGGATCGCCGGTTGTGGTGCTGCGCACGCCGTAGCCCTGGGTATAGACCACGCTGCCGTCTTCCACCAGCGCGATGCTCGTGCCCGCCACGTCATATTCCGCCATCAACGCCTGGATGTAGTCGTCCACGACGCCGAAGTCGCGATCCTGGGCGCGGGCCGGGGCCATCCCGGCGGCGAGGACCACGATCAGGGTCATTATCACGAGAGTACGTTTCATACGGAAATCCCCTCCTCAAGCGATTTCTATGCAGTTGATTATACGCGGATGGGGGCCGGGTGGCAGGGTTCTAATGAGGAATATACAAACTTGTGCTGACCAGATCTTGCTCACCGGAAATCCGCGCAGAGTCGTGGCCCCGCGTATATGAGCCGACGCGCAGCCGTTAGTTATGTTGCGTCACATCAACCACCAGCGCCGTGTTTCCGACGATCATGATCCCGGCGGGAACGTCAAGCAGAGATAAACCAGGGTAGCGGTAGCCATCCCGAACGCGATAGACGCTCGCCTCCTGGCCTTGAAAACCAACGTTGAGATAGGCGCCTTCTGGAGAGAAACTATCGGCCATCCCTACGATGCCGAACAACTTTTGCCGATCGCTCAGGCGGTATACGCCATCCCCATCGAGAGCCGCGTAGGCGCCATCGGGACTAAACGTTACACGAGACAGATCTCTATCGACGAGCTTTTGCCCATCCGCAACCCGATACAGATAGCCCGCGGCCAGATAGGTGCCACCGGCATTGAAACTATCCCGGCTAAGACAACAGCCGATCTCAAACAACCGGAATCCATCGCTCAAACGGTACACGCCATCATCTTCAATGGCCACCAGCGAACTATCCGGGCTAAAGAGGGCGTAACGGTTCCACAACTCCCCATCGTCAATCGTCAACAATTTCTCGCCGTCGCGAATGCGGTACACCCCCAGGTTGGAGATCGCCATATACTCGTGGTTGGCGCTGTAAACAGGCGGGCCGCTCATGTAAGGCAGTTCCTTATCCAGGGCATACAGGCGTTGGCCATCACTCAAACGATAGACGCCGTCCTCTAGAATCACCGCATAATTCATATCCGGCGTGAAAGACACGCCATGTGGAGAAGTCACCTCGAATAACCGCTTACCATCACGCAGACAGTACACCGCGTCCGACCACGCATAGGCCCCGTCAGGACTAAAATGTGGCTGGCGGAAATCACTCTTCATGGCGAGCAGCAGTTGGCCATCGCTCAGACGAAAAATCCCGTCCGACGTAGCCGCCATTGAGCTATCAAGGCTGAATTCGATCTGGGAACTGCTGGTCGTAACCACCTGCTGCCCGTCACTGAGGCGGTAGACGCCGTCATTGCTCACCGCAGCGTACAGCCCATTATCGCTGAATATCACCTGGGAAGTAGCAGCGGCAGGGGTAGCGACGATCTTCACCCCATCGCGCAGACGATAAATTCCGTCGTAGTTTTCTACTATATACAGGCCATCCGGGCTGAATTCAGCCGTAGCCACCTGTTCGATAAACATCCCGTCACTGACACGGTAGACGCCGTCCCCAACCGCGAAGAGGTAGGCGCCATCCGAACTGACCGCCAGCCAGTCCCCATGAGTAGGGATGACTCGAAACTGACCGGCCTCGTAGGCGGCCAACACCTCATCGATGGTGTAAGCCGGACCGACTTGTGCGTGGGCGGAGACCGCCATTCCCAGCACGCCCACCAACCCCAGGGTAATGATCAACAGACGTTGCATAGCGCTCCTAACTATCCAACGGGCCGGTAGCGCGCGACAAACCACTGCGTATGCCACCCCAGCCGCGCCCACCAGCGGAAAACGTTCAGGTGGATGTTTTTGCTGCCGCCAGCAGTTGATCGCGTGTGGTAATGCTGCGCATGGTCGCCAGCCAGGCCGACAGCGACCGGCTGTGTACCTGGAGTGTCTCGATGGCCG
>CAYRWY010000278.1:0-8063 GCA_964427955.1 uncultured Anaerolineaceae bacterium | reverse complement strand
GTCCGCGCGCGCACCGAAGCCGTTCTGATCGGCGTGAACCGCGAGCAGTTCACCGAAGTGCTGGCGACCTGCCCGGCGGTGACGCGCAAAGTGCTGGACGTGGTGCTCCAACGCGAGCAGATGACCGAGGCGCGGCTGCGCCAGGCGCAGTTGATGACCAACTGGAACGCCCTGACGGCGGGCGTCGCGCACGAACTCAACAACCCGGCGGCGGCGATTCAGCGCGGAACCGGGCAGTTCAAAGAGGTCTTCGACCAGTTCGCGGCGGCCCAGATGCGGCTGGCGGAGCGCCCCTGTGACGCGGTGCAGCGGCAGACGCTCGACGCGCTGCTGGACGAGGTCCAAGATCGGGCGGAACACCCCGTGCACCTGAACGCCCTGGAATGCAGCACGCGCGAATACGAGCTGGAAGGCTGGCTGGAGGCCCACGAGATTGCCCACGGCTGGGAACTGGCGCCGGTGCTGGCGGCGATGGACTGGACGGCGGCCCGGCTGGACGACGTGATCGCCCAGGTGGGCGCGGCGGCGGGCGGCGACGTGCTGGCCTGGCTGTGCGCGGCGTACACGGCCTACGGCGTGCTGGCGGAGATCTCCGGCGCGTCGGCGCACATTTCGCGTATCGTCGGCGTGCTCAAGGGTTACGCCTATCTCGATCAGGCGCCGGTGCAGACGGTGGACATCCACGAAGGGTTGGACAGCACGCTGCTGATCCTGAACGGGCGGCTGGGCGAGGGCGTCCAGGTCCGGCGCGAGTACGGGCCGAACGTGCCCCCGATCCAGGCGTATGGCCGCGAGCTGAACCAGGTGTGGACCAACCTGCTGGACAATGCCGTCACGGCCCTGGACGGCCAGGGCACGATCACGATCCGCACCGCCTGCCAGGACGAGCGCGACGGCTGGATTCGCGTCGAGATCGAGGATAACGGTCCCGGCATTGCGCCGCACATCCAGCCGGTGCTGTTCGAGCCGTTCGTCACGACCAAAAAACCGGGGCAGGGGACCGGGCTGGGCTTGAATATCTGCTACAACGTCATCGTGGAGAAGCAGAAGGGCGAGATCACTTTCGAGTCGCGCCCGGGGCGGACGTTGTTCACGATCCGGCTACCGGTCAACTTCGAGGCGGCGTAAAAAGCGGTTTCAACGCGGAGAATGCAGAGTAAGTTCAGGGGAAAGAGAGAGGAGAAATCTCCTCTTTTTTGTTGGTGTACAATGAGAGTATTGTCCGCTCATGGTTTGGAGGAGGGAAGCCATGCGCAGGTTGGCGTTGATTCTGGTGTTGGTGCTGGCGATCATGCCCCGCGGGGTGTCCGCGCAGGAGGAAAACCTGTCTACCGCCGTTCGGATTACGATCCTCTACGACAATTATGCCTATAAGCCCGGCCTCAAAGCGGATTGGGGCTTCGCGGCGCTCATCGAAACCGGCGAGCAGAAAATCCTGTTCGACACCGGGGCCAGCGGACTCGCCTTATTGTATAATATGGCCGTGCTGGACGTCGATCCGGCCAGCATCACGCAGTTGATCTTCTCGCACGTCCACGAGGATCATACCGGCGGCGTGAGCAGGCTGTTCAAAGCCGGGGCCCAGCCGGAGACCGTCTACGTGCTGCCCTCATTTCCGCAGGAGTTCAAAAACCGAATGGGCGAGGTCGGAGAGGTGATCGAGGTCGAGCCGGGCACGGAGATTGCGCCGGGGATTACGACCACCGGGGAACTGACCGGCGGCGAGGTTCCCGAACAAGCCCTGCTGATCACTACCGCCGACGGGGTCGTGGTGCTGACCGGGTGCGCGCATCCCGGCATCGTCCGGATCGTGCGGCAGGCCGCCACCCTGACCGATCAGCCGATCCGGCTGGCGATGGGCGGCTTTCACCTTCTGGACACCAGCCCCAGCGGGGTGGAAGCGATCATCGGCGACTTGCAAGACCTGGACGTGGAGCAGATCGCGCCGTCGCACTGCACGGGCGATACCCCGATCCAGCAGTTCAAGGATGCCTATGGCGACCAGTTCGTGCGCCTCAGCGTCGGCGTAGCGCTCGACTTCCCGCTGCCGGAGGAAGAAACCGCGTGAGGCCGTGAAAAAAGCGGTTTCAACGCAGAGATCGCAGAGCACGCTGAGAAAAATAGGGGAAGAGAGAGAAGACCTGGAGCTAATTTCCAGGGGTGAGGGCCACTTGGCCGCCCGTACCTTTTCATCCCTTTGATGTGCCGCGCCATGATCAACTCTGCGTTGAATCTGCTTTTACTCCAGCGCCGTCAGCCCCTCGTGGAAACGGGTCAGCGCGCCGCGTGTGACGTCCGGCGGCAGCGCATACGAGAAACGAATCCAGCGGCGGCCCTCGTCGGAAAAGACCTCGCCCGGCACGACCGCCACGCCAAAGTTGCCCGCCAGGTGTTCGAGCAGCGCGTACCCGTCCTGCATCCCCGCCGCGTCCATCCAGCGCCCCACGTTCACGAAGGCGTAGTAGCCGCCGTCGCCCATGATGAAGTGATAGCCGTGCTCGGTGAGGAACTGGCGCACGACCTGGCGGCTGGCGTTGGTCGGGCCGATGATCGGCTCGGCGGCCTGCCGGAAGCCCATCTCGAACGCGGCCAGCCCGACCGCCTGCCCGTGGAAGGACGGCAGCACGGCGTGTGACGCGCGGCTGCTGACGAAGTCGATCACGCGCTTTCCGGCGAGCAGGTGCCCCGCGCGCACGTTCGACGCGCCCAGCGACTTGGTCAGCCCATCGACGATCATCACCCGCTCGCGCTGCGCCGGGTCGAACGCGCTCAGGAAGGCATTGAGGTCCATCGGGCCGCTTTCGGTAATGTAGTGGTACATCCAGTCGTAGAGCACGAACGGAATCCCGGCTTCGAGCGCATATTGGCCCAGCGCGATCTGGCGTTCGGCGGGCAGGGTGTGCCCGGTCGGGTTGTCGGGCGAGGTGATCACGATCCCGGCGATCTGCCGCCCGCCGGATTGTTGGCAGAACTCCACCGCCGCGCGGATCGAGTCCTCGCTGTAGCGCCAGGCGGTCGCCTCGTCGCCGGGGGCCAGCAGCACGTTCGCGCCGAGGCCATACGGGCCCCAGTTGTAGCTGACCCAGGGCACGCGCGACACCATGATTACGTCGCCGATCCGGCCCGTGCCGAGGTTGATCATAGCGTCGTAGGCTTTGACCAGCGCATCCCGCCCGCCGACGGTCGCCACCACGTTGGCCGGACCCCAGCCCAGCGCCGGATCGAGCTGCCAATACTGTTCGATCACGGCCTTGCGGAACACGTCCGCGCCGTAGGGGAAGTCGTAGGCCGTGCCGTGCTGCTTGACCAGCTCGTGCGCCCGGTCCAGCAGAGCGTGGGGCACGCCGGGCAGCGAAGCCCCGCCGTCACCCTGCGAGGCGTCGAAGGTCACGGCGTCAGGGCCGACGCGATCCTTATATTTTTTCAGCGACAGCTTGATGATGAACATCCGCGACGGCGGGACGTCGGACAGGCTGCCGGGGTAGGCGTTGACCGGGACGAGGTGCGCGTCCGGGACGACAAAGCGTGGGGTATCGTAGGCAGTCATGGCGGGTTCTCCAAAACATTCGGCGAACAAACGGACTACAGCGTATCGACCTCGGCCCCGCGGGCGGAGCGGCGGCGCAGCCGGGTCTGCACGCGGCGGGTGAGGGCCGACAGCGTGATCGGCGTATCCTCGTCGCCCAGGACGGCGGTCACGCGCGCGCCCAGCCCGCACCCGGCATAGTATGCGCCGACGGCGACCGCATACCCGGTGATCGCGTCCGGGGTGTTATGCCGCTGGGTGAGCAGTGTCGAGGCGACGATCAGGGCGGCGAGTGCGGCCCAGAAGGCGAAGACGCGCTTTTGGGGTCGCCACCGGATCATGAAGCACATGTTGAGCAGGGCATAAAACACGTGCTGGCTGGGGGCGGCATTGTGCGAGCTGGCTTCGGCGTCGGCTTTGTAGGTGTCGCGCAGGCGGTCGGCGAAAAAACTATGACCAGGCACCTCGTCGGGCACGGGCTTGGTCACGTAGGTGGGCAGCAGGATGTAGATGGTGTAGCTGAACGTCCCGGCAATCACCATGCTCAGGATGAACTGGCGGTAGAGCTGAATGGGCATGTGGAGCAGCGCCCACAGCGGGATCAGCGCGGCGAAGAAGAAGCCGATAAAATAGGGGATCAACCAGATCGGGTGCGGCGTCAGGTGGTTGTCGACGACGTTGAATTTCAGTTCCCAACCATCAGTTGGATGGCGCAAATAGGTATTGAGCAGGTTGATCGTGAAGAACTGGAACTCAACCGCCAACAGAATCACGTATAGGGCCAGCCGATTTTTGAATACTCGCACGAACCATGACCGGGTGGATAGTTTTTGCAGCAACCTGATGTCCTACCGCTATAACCGGATAAAAAGGCCGAAGTGTCTAGCGCAGCCGGCGGCGCATGAAACGCCGCAACATCCGCCGTTCGGTGCGGCGAGCGGTCCGCCGGGCGAGGCGGCGCGTGAACCATCTCAACATAGTACGATCCTTTCTGGTAGCCAGTTTCGTGCAAATTATAGATCGGCCTGCGCAATTATGAAATATTACTGAATTTTTGAGGGTGGTCCTGTCAAGCAGAGGGCAAAAGTGGAGTATACTAAGGGTGGTCTTTTCATCGCTTATTAGCTGGTTACGCTGAACGTGATCTGTTTTTGGCTTGTTCTTCACGCCGTAGTTACTATCACTCGCGCCAATTGATTTTTTATAGAGGTCAAGATGTCATCTGCGCTGGTTCCTGAATTTCCTCTAAGCCGGGACGAACAGCCCGCACCCCCAGTTGATACCCCTGACATGAATGTCCCAACGCAGCACTCTTTCGCCCAGGAGGTCCGGGCGGAACGGCTGGGTATTCTGTGGAAGGTGACTCTGTTCGCAGCGTTCATGATCTGGTGGACCCTGATCGTGATCAGCGGGGGGCGCAACGTCTCGCTGGTCGCGCTGGCGCTGCCGACGGTGACTCTGTTCGTCGCTTCCATCCTGACCGGCCAATTCTTGAGCCGGGACAAGTTCGCCTGGGCCGTCTGGACCTACGCGGTCGGCGGCATCCTCACCGTGGCGCTGGCGACGGCCTACGGCGAAACCTTCGGCGAGCAGTACATGCCCTACGTGTTCCCGATCCTGGTCTTCGTGATCGGGCTGCTGATCCCGGTGCGGCAGTCGATCCTGCTGCTCGGCGTGACGGCGCTGGCGGCGTTCGGCATTCCCAGCCTGGCCGAAGGCGAACTGGTCATGGGACGCCCGACGATCTTCGCGCTGATCCTGACGCTGCTGGCGACCGGTCTTTCGACCCAGGTGTCCGGCGAGCTGTACGCGATTGCCGAATGGGCGTTGGAGAACTACCGCCGCGAGCGGCAGACGACGATGGCCCTGTTCGAGAGCCGCGAGGCGCTGCAAAAAAGCCTGATGCGCCAGCAAGCCCTGACCGACCAGGTGCAGGCGGCCAACAAGGAACTGGAAGTCGCCCGCAAGTCGGAAGAAGAGGCCAAGAACTTCCGCGGCCAGTTCCTGGCGAACATGAGCCATGAACTGCGCACTCCGCTGAACGCCATCATCGGGTTCAGCCAGACCATGCTCGACTTCCCGGCGATGTACGATGGCGTCGAGCTGCCCGAACAGTACCGCCAGGACATGAACCAGATCCTGAGCAGCGGTAAGCACCTGCTGAACATCATCAACGACATTCTTGACCTGTCCAAGGTCGATGCCGGTAAGCTCGACCTCGAAATCCAGCCGGTGGACCTCGGCCCGGTCATCAAAGGCGTGCTCTCGACGGCGGTGGGGTTGGTCGGCGACAAAGCGATGCACATCAAGCTCCTGCGCGAGACGCCCGATCCGCTGCCGATGGCGCTGGGCGACCCGCTGCGTATCCGCCAGGTGCTGCTGAACCTGTATTCGAACGCGGCCAAGTTCACCGATGCCGGGTCGATCAAGTTGAGAGTTAAAGTCGAAGGCAAGGAAGTGATCTTCGGCGTGGAAGATACCGGGATCGGTATCCCCGAAGCGGACCGGACCACGATTTTCGAGGAATTCCGGCAAGGTACGGCAGGCCGGAAGAAGGGCCGCCAGGGCGCCGGGTTGGGCCTGGCCATCTCGCAGCAGCTCTTGCGCTTGATGAATGGCCGGATGTGGTTCGAGAGCACGGTCGGCAAAGGCAGCACCTTCTATTTCGCGCTGCCCCTGCATGTGCCGCCGTCGGACAGCCAGCCGGTCGAGCCGGTGGCGACGATGGATACCACCCAGCCCACCCAGCCCGTAGTCACGATGGTTGAAACTGCCGAGAAACAGCCTGGTTAACGAGAGTTTTCGAGATGCGAATCCTTTACGTAGAAGACAATGAAGTCAACCGCGCGCTGGTGGAGCGCGTGGTGCGAGCGCGCAAGTTCAGCGTGGTGTTTCACGATGAAGGGGAAGATGCGCTCAAAACGTTGGAGAACGATCCCACGATTGACCTGATCCTGCTGGACATCGAGCTGGCCGGGACGATCAGCGGGCTGGACGTGATCCGCACCCTGCGCGCGCGCAACGACAAGCGCCCGGTGGTCGCGGTGACTGCCTATGCCATGATGGGGGATCGTGAGCGCATTTTGGAAGCAGGCTGCGACCAGTATTTGCCCAAGCCGCTGGTCATCACCGACCTGCTGGCGATGCTGGACCATTACAGCGCCGAACTGGCCACCAAAGCCGCGGAACCGGGCGTCCCCGCGCCCGTGACCACCGCCGTACCTGCGGCCACTGTACCGGCTGCTGTGCCTGCGGCCACTACCGCGCCTGCGCCCGTGTCTGCGCCTGCCGCCGCGCCTGCACCTGCGCCCGCGGCCACTGCTGCGCCCGTCCCTACGCCCGCGGCCACTACCGCGCCTGCGCCCGTGTCTGCGCCTGCTGTCGCGCCTGCGCCAACACCCGTTCCTACGCCCGCACCCGTAGCCACTGCTACGCCTGCTGTCGCGCCTGCGCCCGTCCCTACGCCTGCGCCCGCCGCCGCGAGTGAAACTCCGGCCCCGGTCGTGTCCGTGGCGACGTCCGCTGCCGAACCGCCCTTATCCGGCCAGGAGTCAGCTTCATGAGCGAATCGACTTCTCCTACGGTTGGACCGCAGTCTCCGCCGCCGGGCGGTCCCCCGCCGCTCGAGACCCCGCCGCCTGCCGTGACGGCGCTGCCGCCTACGGCTCCCACCCCGGCCCCCGCGCCGGTGGTCGAGGTCAAGCCCGCTGCCCCGGCGGCGGAAGTGAAACCGCCCGCGGACGACGTCAAGCCTGCTGCCCCCGTGGCAGAAGTGAAACCGCCCGCCGTCGAGGCCAAGCCTGTTGCCAAGACCAACCTGGCGCTGGTGATCGACGACGAACCGGCTAACCGCGATTTTCTGGTCCGGCTGCTCCAGCAGGCCAAACTGGAAGTGTGCGGCGCTTCGACCGCGGCGGAAGCCCTGCAAATTATCGACAATTCGGCGACTTTCGCGCTGATCGTGATCGACAACAAGCTGCCCGATATGAACGGCGTGGATCTGCTGATCAAGCTGCGCCCGCGCTTCCCGGAGGCGCGCATGGTCATGGCGACCATGTTGGACGAGCGCCAGTTGATGGCGAAAGCCTTCGAGAACGGCTGCGACGTGTTCCTGGTCAAGCCGCACGGCTTCATGGAGTTGTTCCGCCGCCTGCAAACACCGGATGCCCCCGGCGAGGACAAGCTGCGGAAGCTGATCATCGACCAGTACGGCCCGCGCCCCTACCGGGGGTAGGGCTTTCCTGCGAGGACATTACGATCCCGCCCTGACGCCAGGGCGGTTTTTTTGCGCGCTAAGGGCGTCAAGTTACTGATCCTTGCAGAATAAACTAAAGTCCGCGAGACAACACCCCCACCCCACCTCCCCCGTGCACGGGGGAGGCGCAGGAGGGGGTGAACTTCACGGAAGTTTAGATAGTAATGCAAGGATCAGTAAACTTTTGTCTGGGAGCTTTACCTCACCCCTGACCCCTCTCCAAAGTTGGAGAGGGGGTTGGGGGGTGAGGTAAAGCTCTGAAGCGCGAGAGTTTACTTTTCA
>CAYRWY010000277.1:6555-8070 GCA_964427955.1 uncultured Anaerolineaceae bacterium | reverse complement strand
TAACGTCAGTTAGTCAGAATCACCAGATGACCGGATGGTGGCGGGCAGGCTTCAGGCGTGCCCGCCTTTTTTTCGCCTGACAAGTTGCCGACAATTCGTTATACTGTAGACATTAGTTGAATCAAGAGTCTGTGGGGAGTTCTCAGGTTATTAGTGATTAGTTCTTAGCTGTTTTTTCCATTTTTAACTAACAACTAAAAACTAAGCACTTCGAACTCCCTTTCAATTAGACTTATGGAAGGAAAAAATGCCTAACTCAGAGTGGCTGGGGCGTGACCACCTGGATCGCCACAGCGTCGATATGCGTCAGTTTATTGATTTCCGGCAGTCTACCCTGCCGAACGGGATGCGGATCATCGAGGCGTACAACGCCAGCGGCCTGACCTACACCCTCCTGCCGGATCGCGGCCTGGACATCTGGACCGCCCATTACCACGGTATCCCCCTCACCTGGATCAGCCAGGGATCGCCCTTCCTGCCGGACGCCGGCCAGGCGTGGCTGCGGCAGTTCAACGGCGGCCTGCTGACAACCTGCGGCCTGACCCATGCCGGTCCTCCCGAAAAACAGCCGATCACCGACGGTGGGCGCGATCTGCACGGCTTGTATTCCCGGATGCGCGCCAACGAGATCGCCATTCGCGGCGCGTGGGGCGGCGAAAGCTACGTCATGGACCTGACCGGGGTGGTCTCCGAAGCGAGCATGTTTGGCGAGCAGCTCCGGCTGAAGCGCACCTACCGCCTGGTGCTGAACACGCCGATCATCACCTGGTCGGATCGCGTCACCAACCTGGGCGATAACCCGGTGCCGCTGATGGTGCTCTATCACATCAACCTCGGCTACCCGCTGATCCAGGCCGGGACGCAGTTCCAATCTGCTTACCAGACCGTCATCCCACGCGACGCCGAAGCCCAGGTCGGGTTCGACCAGTGGCCGACCTACGAGGCCGCGACGCCGCGCTACGCCGAACAAGTCTTTTTCCACCACGTCAAAGCCGACCGCGCCGGGCGCAGTGTGGCGGCGCTGCTGCAAGATGATTTCGGCTTGCAGTTCGAGTGGGATACGCGCACCCTGCCCTATCTGACCCAGTGGAAGAACACCCGCCAGGGCATCTACGTCTCCGGGATCGAGCCGGGCAACTGCGTGCCCGAAGGCCAGGTGTCCGCGCGCGACAAGGGACGGCTCGTCATGCTGGAACCGGGCGAAGAGCGCGTGTTCAACTGCGCGCTGAGCGTGCTGGACGGCGGCGATGCCATCGCGCAGAGCCGCGTGCAGATCGAGACGCTGCGCCGGACGGGGACGCCGGTCGCGGATTGCAAGCTGGACGTGTAGAAAAGACTTTCACCACAGAGAGCAGAGAGAAGTGATCAGTTATTAGTGATTAGTTTTTAGTACAAGCTGCGCAGCGGAGCATGTCAGGTTCTCCGACGCAGTTTCTCTAAAAACTTATCTCGAACACTTTTGCTCTCTGTGGTGATGTGCTTTTGGTGGGGGTGTGCAGGACGTTTGTACCTGTA
>CAYRWY010000277.1:0-6455 GCA_964427955.1 uncultured Anaerolineaceae bacterium | reverse complement strand
CAATCCTTCAAAGGAGAGCGGGGCACAATGTGTGTCTACTGCAAAGCGGCAAGTGCCGTGCTGGATACGCTGTGGGAAGACCAGGACTTCCGCAACTTCTTTTATGACCTGGGCTACGAGCTGAGCGACCTGGGTCCCCTCACCCATGATGTATTCGTCCCGGCCTATCTGAGCATCAAGCGCCTGCTGCGCGGCGGCGAGTTGGAGATGCTCGAAGCGCAGGTGACGGAAGACCTGCTCGCCCCGCTGTATGATCGCCCCAACTTCCGCGAAATCTGGGGCGCGTGGGACCAGGCGACGCGCGATGAATTCCTCCGCGAACAATCCGAGATGCACCTCGCCAAAATGCTGGTGATGGTCTACGATGCCCGGCTGGCCGAGACCTATAAACAGTCGTTTCTCGACCATTTGGGGTAGCGATCTCCCTTCGTGACGATTCCTTAAATGCGGTACAATGGGACGGATTCATCCTCCCGATTTGATCGTGTTTTCGCGTAAGGAGTCGTTCATCGTGTCACAGCAGGGCGTCACGCCGCAATCTGAAGATTTCTCGAAATGGTATACTGAGATCGTGCAAAAAGCCGACCTGGCCGATTATTCGCCGGTGCGCGGCTGCATGATCATCAAACCCTATGGTTACGAGCTGTGGGAAGGCGTCAAGGGCGGGCTGGATCGCCGCTTCAAGGCCACCGGCCACCAGAACGCTTACTTCCCGCTGTTTATTCCCGAAAGTTTCCTCAAAAAAGAGGCTGAGCACGTCGAAGGTTTTGCGCCGGAACTGGCCGTCGTGACCATCGGCGGCGGCAAGGTGCTCGAAGAACCGCTGGTCGTGCGCCCCACCTCCGAGACAATCATCGGCTGGGCCTTCCAGAAGTGGATTCAGTCGCACCGCGATCTGCCGCTGCTGATCAACCAGTGGGCCAACGTGGTCCGCTGGGAGCTGCGCACCCGCCTGTTCCTGCGCACGATGGAATTTCTGTGGCAGGAAGGCCACACCGCGCACGCCACCTATGAGGACGCGCAGGCGGAGACGATGCGGATGCTGGGCGTGTACACCGACTTCGCCGTGAACGAGGCCGCGATCCCGGTCATCCAGGGCCGCAAGAGCAACCAGGAACGCTTCGCCGGGGCCTTGAACAGCTTCAGCATCGAGGCGATGATGCGCGATGGCAAGGCGCTCCAATCGGGCACCAGCCACAACCTGGGCCAGAACTTCGCCAAAGCCTTCGAGATCCAGTTCACCGACGAGAGCAACGAGCTGCAATTCTGCTGGACGACCTCCTGGGGGCTGAGCACGCGCATGGTCGGCGCGATTGTCATGACGCACGGCGACGACCAGGGCCTGCGCCTGCCGCCCAGGCTGGCCCCGATCCAGGTGGTGATCGTGCCGATCTTCCGCAGTGATGGCGAGCGCGGCCCGGTCATGGCAGCCGTGCAGCGGATCGCGCCGCTGCTGACCGACGCGGGCGTGCGCGTGCACGTCGATGAGCGCGAAACGCTGTCGCCCGGCTTCAAGTACAACGACTGGGAAATGCGCGGCGTCCCGCTGCGCATGGAGATCGGGCCGAAAGACGTGGCGAATAACACCGTCGCCCTGGCCCGGCGCGACATCCCCGGCAAGCCCGGCAAATCGTTCGTCGCGCAGGACGGGCTGATCGAGACGATCCGCACCCTGCTGAACGACATTCAGGCCAACCTGCTGCAACAGGCCACCGACTTCCGCAACAGCCATCTGCACGAAGTCACCAGCACTTACGCCGACTTCGTGCAGGTGATCGAGGGCGGCGAGTGGGCGCTGTCGTGGTTCTGCGGCAGCAAGCCCTGCGAAGAAAAGATCAAGGGCGATGCCCAGGCCGCCAGCCGCAACTTTCCGCTCGATCAGCCGCACCCCGGCGAAAAGGGCAAGTGCATCATCTGCGGCGGCGAAGCGACCGAAATGGCGTATTTCGCCAAGGCGTACTAATCAAGCTTGCGTATCCGGCGTGAACGATCCCACCTGCGCTTCGAACAGACCCGCCCCCACCGGGCGGCGCTGGCGATCTGGCTGGTGGTCATGATCGCGGCGGGGGGCGTGATCTGGCGCTTCGACCGTGCCCAACACTGGGTGGAATCCCACCTGGGCACGGCCCCCACGGCCACGCCGGACGCGCTCGCGTTGGCGCAGCAGGGCGAGCGGGCCTACCTCGCGGGCGACCTGGACACCGCGCTGGACCGCTACGCCCAGGCCGTCCGGCTGGAACCGGACGACATCAGCATCACGTTCGAGTACGGGCGCACCCTGATCTATCGCAGCTACGCCGGACGCCGCTACGCCGTGCACGCGCAGGAAGCCCTGGCCCTGGCCGAAAACACCGCCCGCCGGGCGCCGGATAACGCGCAGGCGCAGGCGCTGCTGTGCTGGGCGCTGGTCGCCAACCAGCGATCCCAGGAGGCCATCGGAGCCGGGCTGCGGGCGGTCGAACTCGCGCCCGATTATGGCGAGGCGTGGGCATACCTGGCGCTGGCTTACCAGGAGTCGGGCCGCGCGACGTCCTTCATGCTGGACGCCGCGCAGAAAGCCGTCACGTACAGCCCGGACAGCCTGGACGCGCGCTGGGCACTGGCGCTGGCGCTGACTTCGCTGGGCAACTTCACCGCCGCGATCCAGGAATACGAGCACGCCATCCAGCTTCATCCCCGGCTCGATCTGCTCTATTTCGAGCTGGCGGCGTGCTACAAGGCCCAGCAGAATTACGAAGCGGCCATTCGCGCCTACGACCAGATTTTGATGCTGGAGCCGGACAACGTGAAAGCCTACACCCGCCTGTGCGAAACCGATTTCGCCGTCGGCGAATGGCCGCAGGCGCAGGAAGCGTGCGAGCAGGCCGCGCTGCTCGATCCGACCTATTCGGAAGCGTTCCAGGAATTAGGCAAAGTCCGCTACAAGCGCCGCAACTTCGAGGGCGCCGTCGAGGCCCTGCAAACCTGCGCCGACCTGGAAACCGCCCAGGGCCTCCGTCCGGCTATCGAATGCACCTATATTCGCGGGCTGGCGCTGCTCTATCTCGACCGCTGTGAAGAAGCGTGGCCGCTGCTGCAAGCGGCACTGGCGATGAATCCATCCGAGGACGAGCAGCGCTCGATCATGGACGGGTTGAACGGCTGCGCCGACCAGGCTGCCGGGCGTGATCCGGCCCGCATCCCCACGGCGACGCCCGCCCCCACCCTGCCCGCCGAAATCATCCCGGTGTACTGAAAGGAGTAGCGCATGAACCCGATCAAGCGCCGTATGGCGCAGCACATGCGCCAGCCCGGCGGCGGACTCTCCGGCTGGCTGGCGGTGCGGATCATGATCCGGCGCAACCGCCCGCTGAACGACTGGGCCGTGGCGCTGCTGGACGTCCAGCCGACCGATCACGTCCTGGAGATCGGGTTCGGAGCCGGGCGGACGGTGGCCGAAGTCGCCCGCCGGGTTCCACAGGGCCGGGTGGCGGGGGTCGATTTTTCACCGGAGATGGTCCGGCAGGCCAGCCGCACCAACCGCGCCGCGATCCGGGCCGGGCGCGTCGAACTGAAGCTGGGCGACGTGATGGCCCTGCCCTACGCTGACGACACCTTCGACAAAGCGTTTTGCGTCGGCACGATCTACTACTGGCCGAACCCGGTAGGCGCGCTGCGCGAGATCCGGCGCGTGCTCAAGCCCGGCGGCAAGCTGGTCCTGCTGGCGCGGGATAAAGCGGCGCTGGCGCAGAACCCGGCGTTTGTGATCGGGCACTATCAGGCGTACACTCGTGAGGAGTTGACCGCGCTTTTCAGCGAGGCGCAGTTCATTCAGATCGCGCAGGAGCACCGGCCCCTCAATTATCCGGCCAGCGCGACCGTGGGCACGAAATGAGACTACAGCATCGTGAAACGGAACCCCCACCCAACCTCCCCCGTGCACGGGGGAGGTTGGGTGGGGGTGAACAGGCCGGATTACGACAAATTTTGAGAGCAAAGCAAGGATCAGTCACGATGGCGACCCTCGAACAAATCCAATCCCTTTTTCCCGAAGAAAACGCGATCCCGGCGTCGTACCGCCTGGACCTGCCCGTCCACCAGACCGAATATCTGATCAACGGCGAGCTGCGCCAGTGGGACGGCCCGGCGTTGGACGTGTTCTCGCCGGTGTGCCTCAAGCGCCAGTTCGGGCTGGGATCGAAGCTGATCGGCAGCTATCCCCTGCTGACGGCGCAGGAAGCCCAGGCCGCGCTGGACGCGGCGGTGCAGGCGTATGATCACGGGCGCGGGCCGTGGCCGACGATGTCCGTCGAAGGCCGGATCAAGCACGTCGAGCAGTTCGTCTACCGCATGATCGAGCGCCGCGCCGAAGTCGTCAAGCTGTTGATGTGGGAGATCGGCAAGACGCTCAAGGATTCCGAGCGCGAGTTCGACCGCACCGTCGAGTACCTCCGCGACACGATCCAGGCGCTCAAGGAACTGGATCGCGTCTCGTCGCGCTTCGTGATCGAGCAGGGCATCATCGGGCAGATCCGGCGCGCGCCGCTGGGCGTGACGCTGTGCATGGGACCGTACAATTACCCGCTCAACGAGACCTTCACCACACTGATCCCGGCCCTGATCACCGGCAACCCCGTGATCTTCAAGCCGCCGCGCTTCGGCGTGCTGCTGCACCGCCCGCTGCTTGAAGCCTTCCGCGACTCGTTCCCGCCGGGTGTGGTGAACACCGTCTACGGCAAAGGCCGCGAGGTGATCCCGCCGCTGATGGCCTCCGGGCAGGTCGCGGCGCTGGCCTTCATCGGGACCAGCCCGGCCTCGGATGCCCTGATCAAGCAGCATCCCCTGCCGCACCGCCTGCGGACCGTGCTGGGCCTGGAAGCCAAGAATCCCGCCATCGTGCTGGCCGACGCCGATCTCGATCTGGCCGTCCAGGAGTGCGTGCTGGGATCGCTGTCCTTCAACGGCCAGCGCTGCACCGCGCTCAAAATCCTGTTCGTGCATCGCAGCCGGATCGACGATTTCCTGGCCAAATTCTCGCAGGCTATCGACGCCCTCCCCATCGGGATGCCCTGGGAAGACGGCGTACAGCTCACGCCGCTGCCCGAAACCGACAAAACGGCCTACCTCACCGAATTAGTGACCGACGCCCAGGCGCACGGCGCGCGCGTGGTGAACGAGTTGGGCGGCACGGTGAACGAAACCTTTTTCTATCCCGCCGTGCTCTATCCGGTCACCCCGGCCATGCGCGTCTATCGCGAGGAGCAGTTCGGGCCGGTGATCCCGGTGCAGGCGTTCGACGACATCGAGGAGCCGATCCGCTATATGGTCGAGTCGAACTACGGCCAGCAGGTCAGCATCTTCGGCAGCAGCGCCAACGAGATCGCCGATCTGGTCGATCCGCTGGTGAACCAGGTCTGCCGCGTCAACATCAACAGCCAGTGCCAGCGCGGGCCGGACACCTTCCCCTTCACCGGGCGCAAGGACTCGGCGGAAGGCACGCTGTCGGTCACGGATGCGCTGCGGGTGTTCACGATCCGGACGCTGGTCGCCGCCAAAGACCAGGACTTGAACAAGGCGCTGATCACCGAGATCGTGCGCGAGCACAAGTCGAATTTTCTCTCGACGGATTTTATTCTGTAGCCGCAGATGTCCGGCCTCACCCCCCAGCCCCCTCTCCATTCAAGAACCAATGGAGAGGGGTCAGGAGTGAGAGCCACTTCGCCGCCAGCAGAGCTTCAAGGGTATTTTTCTCTCTTTACCCTTCATTTTCTCTGCGATCTCGGCGGTCTCTGCGTGGCCAGCCAGCAAGCCGAAGGAAAAACCATGTCCGAAGCCAGTGTCCGTTTTTACGCGGAACTCAACGACTTTCTACCGGCGGCACACCAACAGGTGGAATTCGCGCACCAGTTCAACGGGCGGGTGTCGATCAAAGACATGATCGAGTCGCTGGGCGTGCCGCACACCGAAATCGACCTGATCCTGGTCAACGGCGAGTCGGTCGATTTTGCATACATCGTGCAGCCCGGCGACCGGATCAGCGTCTACCCGGTGTTCGAGTCCTTCGACGTCACGCCGGTGATGCGCCTGCATCCCCAGCCGCTGCGCGATCCGCGCTTCGTGCTGGACATCCATCTCTGCAAGCTGGCGAATTATCTGCGGATGCTGGGCTTCGACACCCTGTACCGCAACGATTACGAGGACAGCGAGCTGGCGCGTGTCTCCAAAGAGGAACACCGCACGCTGCTCACCAAGGATCGCGGCCTGCTCAAGCGCAGCATGGTCACGCATGGCTACTGCGTGCGCGATACCAATCCCCGCCGCCAACTGGTCGAGATCCTGCGCCGCTTCGACCTGTTCGACCTGATCGACCCCTTCCGGCGCTGCATCCGGTGCAATGACCTGATCGACCCGGTCGAAAAGGAGGCGATTCTCGACCGCCTGTCGCCGGACACCCGCCAGTATTACGACGAGTTCCG
>CAYRWY010000276.1:0-8079 GCA_964427955.1 uncultured Anaerolineaceae bacterium | reverse complement strand
GCCGACGGATTGGCGGTGATCCTGCGCGGCATGGCGGCCAAAGGCAAGGCGATTGTCTTCATCAGCCACAAGCTCGAAGAAGTGCTCAAGATCACCGACCGCGTGACGGTGCTGCGGGCCGGGCGAGTGGTGTTCAGCGCCATGACGGCGGATACCACCAAGCAGGAGTTGGCCCGCGAGATGATCGGGCGCGAGCTGACCAGCCTGCGCGCCGACGAAAAATCGCGCGTGCTGGCGCTGGCCGGGGACGAAGACGCCCTGGAAAGCGACGCTGAAGCTACCGATCATCAGGCCGGGGCCGAGACCCTGATCGAGACGCGCGATCTGCACGTCCGCGATGATCGCGATCTGCCCGCCGTGCGCGGGATCAGCTTCCAGGTGCACGCGGGCGAGGTGTTGGGCGTGGCGGGCGTGGACGGCAACGGCCAGCGCGAGCTGGTCGAGGCATTGGCGCGCATCCGCCCCATCGAGGCGGGCCACCTGGTGATCGACGGTAAAGACGCCACGCACTGGAGTTCGCACGCCTACATTCGCCACGACGCCGCCTACATCAGCGCGGATCGCCAGCGGGACGGGCTGATCCTGGGGTTCGATCTCAGCCGCAACGCCGCGCTCAAGGTCTTCGACCGCGCGCCCTATTCTCGCGCCGGATTCTTGAACAGCCGCGCCATCGTGCGCTTCGCCCGCAGCCTGATCGCCAGCTTCGATGTGCGCGCGCCCGGACCGCACGTTCTGGCCGGGAAGCTGTCCGGCGGCAACCAGCAAAAGCTGATCCTGGCGCGCGAACTGAGCCGGAATCCGCGCGTGATCGTGGCGAACCAGCCCACGCGCGGCCTGGACATCGGCGCGGCAGCCTACATCCACGAAAAACTGCTGGCCGAGCGCCGCCGGGGAGCCGCGATCCTGCTGGTCTCCGCCGATCTCGACGAAATCCTGCTGCTCAGCGACCGGATCATGGTGATGTTCAACGGCCAGTCGATGGGCATCCTGGACGCGGCTGATATTCCCACCCTCGGCCTGATGATGGCGGGCACCCGGCTGGCCGATCTTGAAGCCCAGAAAGCGGAATCCGCATGACCTCTCAAACGATCCCCTGGCGTTCCCTGTGGCAGCAGTTCTACCAGGCGGTGTTCGCCGTCGTGCTCTCGCTGATCGTGGGCGGCGTGCTGCTCTTGCTCAGCGGGCGCGACCCGATCCACGCCTACGACCGGCTGTGGTACGGCGCGTTCGGCACCCAGGATCGCTTCACCGAGACGCTGGTCAAAGCCACGCCGCTGCTGCTGATCGCGGTTTCGGTGTCGATCTCCTTTCGCTGCCAGTTGTGGAACATCGGCGCGGAAGGGCAGATGATCCTCGGCGCGATCTTTTCGGTCTGGGTCGCGCTGCACGTAACCGGGCTGCCGACCCTGCTGCACCTGATGCTGACGTTTCTGGCGGCGGCGGTGGGCGGCGCGTGTTGGAGCCTGATCGCCGGGGTGCTCAAAGCCTTTTTGCAAGCCAACGAGGTGATCACGACCTCGATGTTGAACTACATCGCCGTGTACCTGTTGGCCTACCTCGTGCGTGGGCCGATGATCGATCCCGGCGGGTTCAACTTCCCGCAGTCGAAGCTGATCCCCGAAAACCTGGAACTGCCGCGCCTGGTCGAACACACCCGCCTGAATGCCGCGTTCATCGTGGCGCTGGTGATGGCCGGGCTGGCGCTGATCTTCTGGCGCAGCACGTGGGGTCTGCGGACCGAGATCGTCGGGGCCAGCCGCCGCGTCGCCGCGCATGTCGGGCTGAACATCAACTGGACGATCATCCTGGCCTCCGGCCTGACCGGGGCGCTGGCCGGGATCGCGGGCTGGGGCGAGATCTTCGGCCTGCACTTCCGCCTGATTGAAGAGATCGCGCGCGGCTTCGGCACGCTGGGCGTGGTCGTCGCGCTGCTGGGCAATCTCAACCCGGTGGCGATGGTGATTTCAGCCTTTTTGTTTGCGGCGCTGGTCGTCGGCGGCAACGCGATGGAGCGCAACGCCAACGTGCCGTTTGCGCTGGTCGATGTGATTCAGGGCTGCGTGATCCTGCTGGTGCTGGCGCGCGGCTATATCTTCCGGGGGTCGTCACAATGAACTGGGACCTCGTCACCTTTTCGTTTGTCGTGGGCATTTTCGCGTCCGCCGTGCGCTGGGCCACGCCGATCCTGTATGCGGCGCTGGGCGAAGTCTTCACCGAGCGCGCGGGGATTCTGAACCTGGGTGTGGAAGGCACCATGCTGATGGGCGCGCTGGCGGGCTTCGTCGGCGCGTACGAGAGCGGCAGCCTGCTGGTCGGCCTCCTGACGGCGGGAGTGGTCGGGATGGCGATGGGCCTGCTGATGGCCTTCATGAGCGTCACCGTAAAAGCCAACCAGGTCGTCGCCGGGCTGGGGATCACCATCCTCGGCGGCGGGCTGTCTACGCTGCTGTTCCGGCTGTTCTTCGGCCTGCGCGGCACCCCGCCCACGATTGAGCCGTTCCAGGTGCAGCCGATCCCCCTGCTGGAAAAAATCCCCGCCCTGGGGAAGATCTTCTTTCAGCACAACGTGATGGTCTACGGCGTGCTGCTGCTGGTGCCGGTGGCCTGGATCGTGCTCTACCGGACACGCTTCGGGCTGGCGGTGCGCTCGGTGGGCGAACGGCCCGAAGCCGCCGATACGCGCGGGCTGAACGTGACGCTGCTGCGCTACGTCAGCCTGATGATCGGCGGGGCGCTGGCGGCGATTGGCGGCGCGTTTCTGCCGCTGGCCGACCTGGGCATTTTCTGGACGCAGATGACCGCCGGGCGCGGCTTCATTGCGATTGCGGTGGTCGTGTTCTCGCGCTGGGACCCGCCCCGCGCCTTGTTAGGGGCGCTAGTGTTCGGCGGGGCGGCGGCGCTGCAAACCGCGCTGCAAACCCTGGAAGCGCCTATCGACTCCGAAATTCTGCTGATGCTGCCCTACATCGCCACCATCGTCGTGCTGGTGGGTGTCTCGCGGCGGGCGGAATTTCCCGGCGCGTTCGCCCAACCCTATTCGCGGGGAGACAAATAATGGACCTCGTGATCCGCCATGCCCGCCACGACCGCACCGGCCAGATCGTCGAGGTTGGCATTCAGGACGGCGTGATCGCGGCGGTCGAGCCGGGCGGGATCGCGCCGGGCACGCGCGAGATCGACGCTGCCGGGGCGATGATCTCGCCCGCGCTGATCGAGTCGCATTTCCACCTGGAAAACGCCCTGCTGTGGGATCAGGTCAACCAGTCGGGCACGCTGCAAGAAGCGATCCGGCTCTACGGCGGGATCAAACGCGATCTGACCGCGGACGATATTATGCGCCGCGCTTCCCTGGCGCTCAAGGGAGCGATCACCAACGGCGTGCTGTGGCTGCGCAACCACGTCGATGTGGATCGGGTCGCCCAGCTCCGGCTGATGGAGGCGATTCTGCGCGTCCGCGAGCAGTTCAAGGACCTGATCGACGTCCAGGTGATCGCCTTTCCCCAACACGGCATGGCGCGCGATCCCGAAGTGATCGACCTGATGTGGCAGGCGATGGAATTGGGCGCGAACCTGGTGGGCGGGATGCCGCACGCCGAACGCAATATGGACGACGGCGCGCGCCAGATCGAGATCGTCTTCGAGATCGCCAAGCATTACGACGTGGACATCGACATGCACATCGACGAGACGGACGATCCCTACTGGCATTCGCTCGAAGTGCTGGCGGAGCAAACGATTGCGCACGGCTACCAGGGGCGCGTCGCGGCGGGACACTGCTGCGCGATGGCCGCCTGGGATAACGCGATGGCGGCGCGCATCATCGACAAGGTCAAAGCGGCGGACGTGACCGTGATCACCAACGCGCCGATCAATCTCCACCTGGAAGGGCGGCACGACACGCCCCCGGTCCGGCGCGGGATCGCGCGCGTCAAGGAACTGCTGGAAGCCGGGGTGAACGTCGCCTGCGGGCAGGATGATCTGCAAAATATGTTTTATCCCTATGGCCGGATGGACCCGCTCGAAGTGGCCCTGATCACGGCGCACGCCGCGCACCTGGCCTCGCCCGGCGAAATCCAGGCGGCGTTCGACATGCCGCGCTACCACGCCGCACGGATGCTGCGCCTGGAACGCTACGGCGTCGAGGTTGGCGCGCCTGCCAATCTGGTGCTGCTCGACGCGGCGTCCCCGGTCGAGGCGCTGCGCCGCCAGCCCGCCCGGTTGGCGGTGATCCGGCAGGGGCGGGTGCTGGCCGCGTCCCGGCTGGAGACGGATTATGTGCCGGAACTCCGGGCGATTTCATGAACGAGGAAAAAACTTATGCAAGAAGTTGATTTTTTGAGGGCGGAGACCCTGGACGATCTCTGCCGCCTGCTGGCCGAAACGGGCGGACGGGTGATCGCCGGGGGCACGGACGTGATCGTCCAGATGCAGCACGACCGCTTCCCGGCCAACGGGGTGGTGGATGCCAGCCGGATCGCCGCGCTGCGTTTCATCGAATCCGGCGGCGCGCGCGTGCGGATCGGGGCGCTGACCACCTACGCCGATCTGCTGTCCTCTCCCCTGCTGCGCGAGGCTGCTCCGGCGCTGGTCCAGGCGGCGGAAAAAGTCGGCGCGCCCCAAACGCGCACGCGCGGCACGCTGGGCGGCAATCTCGCCAACGCCTCGCCCGCCGGGGATACGCTCCCGCCGCTGCTGGCGCTGGACGCCCAGGTGCACCTCGTCCGCCACGGTGGGGAGCGCACGCTGCCGCTCCGCGACGTATTGATCGGGCCGGGGAAAACCTGTCTCATGCCCGGCGAAGTGATCCACTCGATCAGTTTCGCGCGCCCGCCGGAGCCGTGCGGGATGGTCTATCTCAAGCTGGGCAACCGCAACGGCATGTCGATTGCGGTGGCGAGCGCCGCGGCCCTGCTGGCGCTGCATCCTGACGGGACCATCGCCCAGGCGCGGATCGCGTTGGGATCGGTCGCGCCGACGGTGGTGCGCAGTCCCCACGCCGAAGCGATGCTGGTGGATCAGGTGCCCACGCTGCCGCTGTTCCAGGCGGCTGCACGCGCCGTCCAGGACGACATCGCGCCGATTGGCGACGTGCGCGCTTCCGCCGACTACCGCCGTCTGACGGCCCAGCGGCTGGTCGCGCGGGCGCTGGATCAGGCGTGCGCGGCGGCGCAGGAAAGGATCACCGCATGAAACCCATCACCATCACGCTGACGGTGAATGGTCAGGCGCACACGCTCACGACCGAGCCGAACAAGACCCTGCTATACCTGCTGCGCGACGATCTCGGCCTGCACGGGACGAAAGATGCCTGCGGCGGCGAAGGCGAGTGCGGCGCGTGCACCGTGATCCTGGATGGCGCGGCGGTGAACGCCTGCCTGGTGTTGGCCGGACAGGCCGACGGCTGCGAGGTGCTCACCATCGAGGGCTTGATGGTCGATGGCACGCCGCACCCGCTGCAAACGGCGTTCGTCGAAGCCGGGGCGGTGCAGTGCGGCTTCTGCACGCCGGGCGCGATCCTGGCCAGCAAGGCGCTGCTCGACCGTATCCCCGATCCTACCGAGGACGACATCCGCGCAGCATTGTCGGGCAATTTGTGCCGCTGCACCGGCTATGCCAAGATGATCGCCGCCGTGCGACAGGCGGCGGAGGTGCTCTCTCATGGCTGAACTCACGATTGGCAAGGCGGAGACGCGTAAAGACGCCTGGAGCAAGGTCACCGGGACCGCTGAATACGTGGACGACCTGGCGCTGGAAGGGGTGCTGATCGGGCGGGTGGTCCGCTCGCCGCACCACCACGCGCGCATCGTCTCGATGGACACGCGCGCGGCGGAGGCGATTCCCGGCGTGGTGGCGGTCGTGACGGCGGCTCACGTGCCGGGCAGTAAAGTGTTCGGCGCGCTGGTTCAGGATCAGCCTGCCCTGGCGGTGGACAAAACCCGCTACCTGGGCGAGCCGGTGGCGCTGGTCATCGCGCGCGACAAGACCGCCGCCCAACGCGGCGTCCAGGCGGTGGTGGTCGAATACGATCCGCTGCCCGCCGTGTTCGACGCGACGCAAGCCCTCGCGCCGGACGCGCCGCGCGTCCACCCGGACGGCAATCTGCTCACGAGTTACGACGTCTCCGACGGCGATCCGGCGGCGGCGCTGGCGCAGTGCGAGATCGTCCTGCAACAGACTTTTGAAGTCCCTCGCATCTCGCCCGGCTACATGGAACCCGAAGCCTCGCTGGCGCGCTGGAACGGCGACGGCACGCTGACGGTGTGGGTCAGCTCGCAGCAGCCGTTCGAGGACCGGCATCACATTGCGTCGGTACTGGCGCTGCCCGAAGAGGCGGTCCAGGTCATCAGCGCGGTGGTCGGCGGGGCCTTCGGCGGCAAGGAAGATTCCAGCCTGCACGTCCTGGCGGCGCTGGGCGCGTGGATCGTCAAGGGGACGGTGCGGCTGGCCAACAACCGCCGCGAATCCTTCCTCGCGCACCCCAAGCGCCATCCCGCGCGGCTGTTCTGCACGCTGGGCGCCCAGCGTGATGGCACGCTCGTCGCGCTGGACGTCGAAGTCCACCTGGATACCGGGGCGTATGCCTCGCTCGGCCCGGCGGTGGGGAGCCTGCTCACCGAGATGGTGCCGGGCGCTTACCGGATTCCGAACGTGCGCGTCAGGACGCGGGTCACCTATACCAACTGTCCGTTTTCGGGCGCGATGCGCGGCTTCGGCAGCCCCCAGGCGCACTTTGCCACCGAGAGCTTGATCGATATGCTGGCAGCGCAGATCGGCCTGGACCCGCTCGAACTGCGCCGCCAGAACATCTTGAAAGCGGGCGATAAGTGCTTCACGCAGCTTGAGGTCAACCAGATGGCGGACAGTCTGGGGCCGATCCTGGAGCACGTCGCGCAGGCTCGCGCGCGGCTGGCGGCGATTCCCGCCGGGCCGGGCCAGGTAGCGGGCGTGGGCTTCGCGCTGGGGATGCAGAGCATGGGCCTCGGCTACCGCGTGCCGGACGATTCGACCAACCGTATGGAACTGCTGCCCGATGGCACGGTCCGGCTGTTCGTCGGCGCGCCCGATCTCGGCCAGGGGTTGTGGACGGCGGCGGAGCAGATCGCGGCGGAGAGCCTGGGCCTGCCCTACCGCCAGGTGCGCGCCTACGATCTGGACACCCGGGTCACGCCCAACGGCGGCGTCACCTGTGCTTCGCGCATGACCTACATGGTGGGGCGTTCGGTCATGCTGGCGGCGGATCAGTTCGTCGGCCACCTGCTGGACTACGCGGCGGGGGCGTTAGGCGAGCCACGCGACGCCCTGACGTATGCTCAGGGAGGCGTGCAGGTGCGATCCGGGGCCGTGCTGCCGCTGGCCGAGTTCGCCAGCCGCGCGGCGGACGATGGCGTGCCGATCCGGGGTGAAGCGACCTTTTCCTTCCCTTATCCTGAAGAGACGACGCCCCAACACCTGCCGATTGGGATGCCGCACGTCATGCTGGTGTTTGGGGCCCAGGTGGCGCGTGTCGAGATCGATCCCGACCTGGGCACGGTGCGGCTCACCGACCTGGTGGCGATTCACGACGTCGGGAAGGCCATCAATCGCGGCGGCGTCGAAGGCCAGATCGAGGGCGCTGTCGCGCAGGGGATCGGCTATGCCCTATACGAGAGTATGCGGCTCAAGTCCGATGGCCGCTGGGTGGACGGCTTCGCGGAATACCTGATCCCGACCGCCGCGGACATGCCCCCCCGGCTGGAATGCGTGATCGTGGAACTGCCGCAGGCGAGCAGCCCTTACGGCGTCAAGGGCGTGGGCGAGATGGGGCTGGTGCCGACCGCGCCCGCCATCACCAACGCTATTTACCAGGCAGTCGGCGTGCGCGTCACCGCGATCCCGGTCGTGCAGGAAGAGATCGCCCGACCCTAACCTATCCCCCTGGCTTCTTCCGTGCACGGTTCAGGGGGTCAAATGCACTAAGCGCGCGAAAATTCGCGGTGATTTACCTCACCCCCCGGCCCCCTCTCCACCCGGTGGCGAGGGGGGGCGGCGCGGTGGAAACGTCGAGGTAGGGGCGCCGCTTGCTGCGCCCTGCTTTTAAGA
>CAYRWY010000275.1:5070-8085 GCA_964427955.1 uncultured Anaerolineaceae bacterium | reverse complement strand
CCCACGTGCCCCCGTTCAGGAGAAGAACTCGCCCATCAACCATTGCTTACTTCCCAGCCATTGCTGGCCAGGACTCCGTACTGACTGGATGCCTTATGTATTATACCAATTTTCACAGCCCGCGCAGAAACTGATCGCGCCGTGACCGTGACCGTGACCCTACGCCAGCAAGTCTATCACAGCACGAAGGGTTTATGAAGGGTCAGTAAGGCTCAATCTTGTCCCAGGGTATTTCCATGAAAATCCGCCTATCATTCCTACGCGATGATAGGCGGATCAGGTTAACACCACTTCACGGGCACATTAAGCGATTTTTGCTCGACGCAGAAACCCCCATCCCCGGCCCTTCCCCCGCAAGCGGAGGAAGGGAGGGGCCTACGAAGTCTCTCAGGGCGCATACTCCAACAATGTCGAATAGCTGTCCCCGGCATGATCCAGCGTCCCGCCGACGAATTCCACCTGCCCGTGCTGCACCAACGCCAGGATGAACGACACGGGATCGGCCTGCCCGGCGCAGTTGAGGTGATAATTCACCTGGATGGTATACAGCCCGACAACGGCGGTCCCTTCCGGCCACGTCATCCGCTCGACCGGCGACGGCAGTTGATCGCCGCAGAAGTCGTTGGCGCGCGCCGTCACGTCCGGGCCGGGATCGTCCGCCGGACCGCTGACGTTCAGATCCAGATCGGCGGTGCCGGACCAGATCAGCACCACTTCGAGGTCCAGTCCCGCGGCGGGCTGGAACGCGCCGGATGCGGTGCTGGCGGGCGGCTCGGACAGGAAAATGATCCGGTAATCCCCGGCAGTCGTGAAGTCCTCCAACTGCACGTCGAGCACATAGCGGCCTGCGGCGGGCAGCGTGATCCGGTTGAGCCGCGCTTCTGCCGGGCCCAGCCAGGTGCTGTTGGACGCGACCGGATTGCCATCCGGATCGCTCAGCTCCAGCGCGAGATCGAGATCGCCGCTGGTGCGCTCGGCACTGATCGTGATCACTTCGCGCGCCTGCCCCGCGAAACGGTAGCCCTGGCTCGGCTGATCCAGGCTGAGTGCACCGGTCTGGACCGCGCCCAACGCCGGGACCTCGATCAACGCCTGCTCGCCCGTCGTGCTGACCGACTCTGCGTCGGTCTCAATCGTCAGCGTGTAATCCCCGCTCGACGGCCCATTCTCGAACCCGTAGCGGGTGGTGCGGATCATGTACCGTCCGTCCACCGGCAGCGCATACTCGCTGATGAGGGCATCGCCGGACGCTGCCGAGGCGTCGTCATTCCGCGCCAGTTCGAAGCCCGCCGCGTCGGTCAGGATCAGGAACGGATCGAGATCGCCGCTCGCCGCCGCCATACGCAGCGTAATCACGTCGCCGGCGTGCCCGGCAAAGAGGTACCAGTCGTCCACGTCGCTGCTCGCAATCGTCCCCCCCACCGGAACGTTATAGGCGATCCGGCGTAGACCGGGCGGCAGCTCGCCCGCCGGAACCCACTGGGCTGACCCTTCGGCAATGCCCTGGGCGGCGGGGCCTGCGGACCGGGTCAACAGCAGTGTATACTCGCCGGTCGAAAAACCATTGGCAAAGCCAAAGCGCGACGCCGTCACCGTGTAGACGCCGTCGGCGGTCAGGCTGTAATCTTCGACAGCAGGCATGACACTCTCGTGCGCGTCGTCGACTTCCAACAGCAGCGCGCCATCCGGTCCTTGCAGCGTCAGGTAGCCATCCAGCCCGCCGGGTTGATCGACCGTCCGGCCCATGACCAGCGAGATCGCTTCGCCGCGCGATCCGCTGAACGTCCAGGCTTCCTGGTACTGGGTATCGTCCAGCATCCCGGTCACCATAACGCCGTCCTGCAAGACGTGATCGCCGGTAGGCTGGGCCGGAGGGGCGGTCGGGGTGGCACCGCTGGAAACCAGGGTGAGTGTCAGGCGATAATCGCCCACTTCGTAACCCTCGCCCTCCAAAAAGCGGGTGGCGACGATGAGATACTGCCCGGCGTCGGGCAGCGTGGCGTCGATCAGCGAATCGCGAATGATACCCGGATCGATGTCGTCGTGCTCCGCCAGCCGCGTGCCGTCGGAGGCCATCAGCACCAGGTAGGGATCGAGATCGGACTGATCCGCCTCCAACTTGACTTCCACCTGATCCCCGGCCTGCCCGTCGAACACGTAGGCGTGCTGGAAATGGTCCTCGGTGATCGTCCCCGTGGCCACCTCACCGTAGAGGATGGGCGTAGCCTCGTCAAGGTTGATCGGGGCCAGCACGGCGCCGGGCTGCGCATCGGCATGATCGGCGGCGACGAACGTCCCTACCCCCGGATTAGCCGCGACGGCACTCACCAAGGCGGCGACGGTGGGCGTCATCATGCCGGTATGCCCGATCAGCACCGTGCCGTCGGTGTCGATCAGCAGGCTGGTCGGAATCGACTCGACGCCGCTGCGGGTTGCCAGGCTGTCATTGGTATCAAGCACCGTGTGAATACTATCGGGATAGCCACTCAGGTACGCCTGGGCGTCGCCCGGCGTGTCCCACACATTGACGAACACCACGTCAAACGCATATTCCTCCGGAGCGTTCGCCAGGGCGACCACGTCGGGGAATTCCAACTGGCAGGGGGTGCACCATGAAGCCCAAAAATTGAGCAGGATCGGACGGGTCAGGCTGGTCAGCGTCACCGACTCGTCGCCCATCATGCCGTCGAGCGTCCAGTTATCCAGCGTTTGGCCGACCGCCAACAGCGCGGGCGCATTCGCCGGATCGCCCAGCGGCCCGCCGATCCAGTCCGTATACGCAAACGTGCGCAAATTTTGAAGATGCGCGCGCAGCGCTAATTCCTCGATCATCCCTTCGTTCCCCTGGGCGTGGGCCGGGATCAGGCCGGGCAGCAGTGCCACGAGCACCAGAATCATCAGCCCAGAGAACAAACAGCGTGAACGGTACATAGTCCGCACTCCAGAGAATCGCTGCACCAACGGTAAAACCAGTTTAGCACGGCTTTAGAAAAACGGCGCACGGCGCGCTATACT
>CAYRWY010000275.1:0-4970 GCA_964427955.1 uncultured Anaerolineaceae bacterium | reverse complement strand
AAGGAAATGATGATGGATTACACCGCCGAAGTTCAAGACAAGTTAGGGCGCGTGCGGCAGCTTTTGAAGGATCACCAGATCGGCGCGATCTGGCTGCGGCGCGTGGACAATATCGCGTGGCTGACGGGCGGCCTGGATACCGCCGTGAACACCGCCGACGTGCAAGGCATCGCCAGCCTCGTCGTCACCGCCACCAGCGCCACCCTCTTCACCAATACCATCGAAGCGCCGCGCCTGAAGCAAGAAGATCGCATCGAGGAGCGCGGTTTCACGGTGCGCTTTTCGGCCTGGGAAACGCCCCAGCCGGTCGAGATCGGCAGCACGCTGGCGACCGATCTGCCCCTGGAAGGCGCTCTCGACCTGAGTGGGGAGCTAGTCGGGCTGCGCTCGGCCCTGCTGCCGGTGGAGATCGCGCGTTTCCGCCGCCTGGGCCAAAGCTGCGCGGAGGCCATGCAGGCCGCCATCCAGCGCACCCGGCCCGGCCTGACGGAATTCGAGATCGCCGGGATTGTGGCCGGCGAAACGTACCGCCGGGGCGCCCGGCCTATCGTGGTCCTGGTCGCCACCGACGAGCGCATTGCCCACTACCGCCACCCGCTGCCCACGTCCAAAGTCATGGACCGCTACGCGATGCTGGTGCTGTGCGGGCGCCAGGACGGGCTGGTGTGCTCGATCACGCGGCTGGTGCACTACGGCCCGCTGCCTGACGACCTCCGCCGCAAGATGCACGCCTGCGCCGACGTGGACGCCGCTATGATCGCCGCATCACAGGCGGGAGCGACGCTCGACGCCATCTTCCAGACCGCCCAGGCCGCTTACGCCCGCGCCGGGTTCGACGGCGAATGGAAGCTGCACCACCAGGGCGGGACCGCGGCCTACAATGCCCGCGAACTGCTGGCCGTCCCCGGCGAAAAATTCACCCTCGCGCCGGGCATGGTCTGCGCCTGGAACCCGTCGATCACCGGCGTGAAGTCCGAAGACACCATCCTGGTGCCCGAAGCGGGCGGCACGCCCGACATCCTGACCGCCATCGACGGCTGGCCGACGCAGACGGTCACCGTGGGCGGGATGACGCTCGCTCGCCCACTGATCCTGGAAGTCGGGTAAATCCGTGTTGAGAGGGGGAATTCCCCCTCTCAGGCCAACCTTCAGGGCAGGGTGACGACCACCACTGCATTCGCATCCTCAGACTGGGAGAGATAGCCGCTGAGCACGATCTGGCGACCATCCGGCGTAAAAAACAGCCCGCCCATGGACGAGATCAGATCGTACCCTTCCGCGGTCGGCAGCGGGATCGTCTGTACCTTGTCCGGCTGATCGAAACCTGTCACCCGCAGCGCATTCGCTTTCCAGTCTGCCCACACCAGGGTTTTACCGTCCGGCGAGAGGACAAAAGCGGTGAGATTGGGCACAGGCAGAGACAGCAAATCCTGGCCGTTTGCTGCATCCAGCACATGCAGCATCTCTTCATCGACATAGTAACACACCAGGCGGCTGCCATCCGGTGTAAAAGCAAGCGCCTCGATCGGGTTTTCTGGTCCATAATTGGCGGGCACGAGGACCGTTTCCGAACCATCCGCCAGATTCCAGGTGACGACCTGGCCCGTCAAAGTAGCCAGCGCCAGAGTCGTTCCATCCTGCGCCAGGGCTATCGCGCCCACGCCATCCGGCCACAACTGGTTGAGCAGTTCGCTGTAGTTCGCCCCATGATGAGTGTAGATGGCTTTCACATAGCCTGTGCCGGTATCCCACAGCCAGATTTCAAAGCGGAAAACGCCGGTGACGACCACCAGCGTCTGGTTGTCCGGCAGAAACACCAGCCGCGCGGATCGAAGCGGCGGCATCGAAAGCTGTTGGACGACGCTGCCGCTGGCCAGATCCCACACGTAGATATACCCGGCTCCATACGCGGCGGCCAGTTTCGTCCCATCCGGGCTAAAAGCTACTCCCAGAGCATAATCTGCCGCGCCGATCAAGCCGGTGAGCGTGCCAGTTTCCAAATTGAGCAGGCGAATCGGGACGTACCGGGGGTTCACTTCCCAGTTACGGTAGTTGCCGTCCTCGGCCAGTGCCAGTGTCTTGCCATCGGGCGAAAGCTGGCTCGAAAAAAATAGGCCGTAGATCGGGATCGACTTCACGGTTGGTTCCTGGGCCGACACAGGCCGCAAATTAACCGCCAGCAAGAGCACGGCAACCAAAGCGCTGATTCTTTTACCTAACATAGCTCGTCCTTTCCCGGTCAGGGCAGCGTCACGACCGCCACTGCGTTTTTCATTCCCGATGAGACAAAGCCGCCGAACACGATCTGGTGGCCATCCGGCGTGAAAAACAGCGCGCCCAACGGCGGCTGGGGCTGCATCACGTAATCCTCCGAGGTCGGCAGGGGGATCGCCTGCGGCTCGCCGGGCTGCATCAGGCTGGTCATCATCAACGCCCCGGCCTGCCGGTCCGCCCAGACGATGGTCTGCCCATCGGGCGAGAGGGCGAATACTGAGGCGTTCGCCGCAAAGGACAGCGTCTCCTGGCCCGTCGCCACGTCCAACACGTGGACCATCCCTTCCTTAGAATGGTAATACACCAGATGACTGCCGTCCGGCGTGAAGGCGATTGCCCGGATAAACAGGGTCGGGATCGTCTCGGTAGACTGGATCAAGACCGTCTTTGAGCCGTCCGCCAGATTCCACCGTTCGATGCTGCCGCTCATCGTCACCAGCGCCAGGGTGCTCCCGTCCGGCGACAGGGCAAAACCTGCCGTGCCATCGAGCATCTGCTGGTCCAGCAGTTCGCCATAACCCGCCGGGTGATCGGCGTAGATTGCCGTTACGTACCCGGTATCGGTGTCCCACAGCCAGATCTCAGGGCGGCGATAACCGCCCGCCATCACCAGCGTTTTGTTGTCCGGCAAAAAGGCCAGCCGCCCCGCGGCCTGAAGCGAAGTCGGAATCTGTTTCAGGACGCTGCCGCTGGCCACGTCCCACACGTAGACGTAGCCGGTGCCATAAATCGCGGCCAACCGGGTTCCATCCGGGCTGTAGGCCAGGCCCTGCGCATAGTCGGCAGCGCCGAGCAGGCCGGTCAGCTTGCCCGTCTCCAGGTCCAGCAGGTGGATCGGGACCAACAAGGGATTGACGCTCCAGTTTTGCATGTTGCCGTCCTCGGCCATCGCCAGCGTTTTGCCATCGGGCGAAAGACGGCTGGCAAACATCATCGAACTGAGCGGGATCAGCTTCACGGTCGGTTCCTGGGCCGACACGGGCAGCACGGCGATCAGGCTCGCCAACACCAGGGTGACAGCCGCCAGGCGGCTGACGTTCTTGAGCAGCATAACGTTATCCTCCTAATAATGAACATCTCTATCGTACTCAAAAGCCGCGTTCGATGCCCACACCAGGGTTGGGCTAAAGGGCACTCTCGCGCTATCATAGAGGGGTTATTTCCTGAGACTTGAGACAGGTTTTGAGAGAGCATGTTCAACCCGACCGAACACCCGCACCGGCGTTATAATCCTTTGATCGGCGAATGGCTGCTGGTCTCGCCCCACCGGGCCAAACGCCCCTGGCAGGGCCAGGTCGAGGCGACGCCGCCCGACACGCGCCCGGCCTACGATCCGACCTGCTACCTGTGCCCTGGCAACACCCGAGCCGGAGGCAAAACCAATCCCGCCTATACCGGGACGTATGTTTTCGACAACGACTTTCCGGCCCTGCTCACGGATACACCCACCGACGAGTCGGAGACCCATCCCCTGTTCCGGATGCAGGGCGAGCGCGGGATCTGCCGGGTGATCTGCTTCAGCCCGCGCCACGACCTGACGCTGGCGCACATGGAACCCTTCGACATCCGCGGCGTGGTCGATACCTGGGCCGAGCAGACGCTCGATCTCGGCGCGCGGGACTTCATCGGCTACGTGCAGATCTTCGAGAACAAGGGCGCCATCATGGGCTGCTCCAACCCGCACCCGCACGGGCAGATCTGGTCTACCTCGCGGATGCCGCGCGAGATCGACAAGGAGATCGTCAGCCAGCGCGATTACTTCAACGCGCACGGCATCACGCTCCTGGGCGATTACCTGGCGGAAGAGCAGCGCCGCGCCGAACGCATCGTCTACGCCAATGAGCACTGGACGGTGTTGGTGCCGTTCTGGGCGGTCTGGCCGTTCGAAATTCTGCTGATCAGCAACCGCCCGGCGCGCAGCCTCCCCGAACTGGACGGCGGCGAGCGCGATGCCCTGGCCGAGGCGCTGCATCACCTGACGGTGCGCTACGACAACCTGTTCCAGACCTCGTTCCCGTACAGCATGGGCTTCCACCAGCAGCCTACCGACGGCGCCGAGTATCCTTACTGGCATTTGCACGCGCATTTTTACCCACCGCTGCTGCGGAGCGCGACAGTGAAGAAGTTTATGGTTGGCTACGAAATGCTCGGCACGCCGCAGCGTGATATCACCGCCGAACAGGCGGCGGCCCGCCTGCGCGAATTGAGCACTATCCACTACACGAAGGCATAGGCGAGATGGACGTCAGAGACAACGTTTTGAAGAAGTTCCATGAACATTTCGGCACCGCCCCAACGCTGGTGGCCCGCGCGCCCGGGCGCGTCAACGTGATCGGCGAGCACACCGATTACAACGACGGCTTCGTGCTGCCCGCCGCCATCGACCGCGCGGTTTTCGTCGCAGCCAGCCCGCGCATCGATTCGACCATCAACCTGGTGTCTGTCGATTTCAACGCCCACACCAGCTTCGACCTGGATCGGCTGGACGATCCCGACCTGCCGCCCTGGAGCAAGTACCCGCGCGGGGCGGTCTGGTGGCTGCTCGACGAAGGCTACGACGTACCCGGCTTCGACGCGGTCATCGGCGGAAACATCCCGCTCGGATCGGGGCTGTCGTCGTCGGCGGCGGTCGAAGTCGCCATGCTCGAATTGGGCCTGTCGCTGACCGGCTACGAGGATATGCCCCAGGTGGATAA
>CAYRWY010000274.1:0-8125 GCA_964427955.1 uncultured Anaerolineaceae bacterium | reverse complement strand
AAATATGATACAATGCGCCATATTTTCAACCGTTGAGGAGTCTGATCCGTGAACCTGCTACCACTCCAACTCGCCGCGCTGATCCGGGACGCGATCCAGGCGGCGCAAGCGGCGGGGGAGCTGCCCCCGTTCGCGCTGCCGGAGACGATCCCGGTCCAGCGCAGCAACAAGCCCGAGCTGGCCGACTATACCAGCCCGGTCGCCATGCAGTTGACCAAGCTCGCCGGGCGTAAGCCGCTCGACATCGCCCAGGCGATTGCCAGACACATCCCGCCAGCGGATTACGTCGCCTCCCTGGAGGCCGCGCCGCCCGGATTTCTCAATGTACGGCTGTCCGAACCCTGGGTCTTGCAGCAGATCGAAGCGATTGTCGCGGCGGGGGATCAGGTCTTCGCGCTGGACTTTGCACGCGGCAAGCGGGCGCAGGTCGAATGTGTCAGCGCCAATCCCACCGGCCCGCTGACCATCGGGCACACGCGCAACGGCATTATCGGCAGCACGATGGCGAATATCCTCGTGGCGTTGGGTTACGCCGTGGAGATGGAATACTACTTCAACAATGCCGGTCGCCAGATGCAGATGTTGGGCTTGAGCCTGCAAGCTCACTACCGTCATGCTTTGGGGCTGCCCGCGGATTTCCCCGAAGAAGGTTACGTGGGCGATTACCTGGTGACCGTGGCGCACGACCTGGTCGAGAAATACGGCGCGAGCTTGCAGGACGAGACCTGGGAGCGATTCAAGATCGAAGGCGAAGCCGCCATGTTCGAGTGGATCAAGCGCAGCCTGGCCCGCATCGACATCCGTTTCGATCACTTTTTCAACGAGGACAGTCTGTACACCGATGGCCGGGTCTGGCGCACCCTGGAACAGCTTGAGAAAAACGGCGCGGCGTATCGCGCGGTTATCTACGAAGGGGCCAGCGACGCCAAACGGGCCCGGCTGCCCGAAAATCCTCAGGAGGCGGTCTGGTTCCGGTCGATGGCCTATGGCGATGAGGAAGACCGGGTGCTCGTGAAGTCGAACGGCGACCCGACCTACTCGCTGCCCGATATTGCTTACCATGCCGACAAGCTGGATCGCGGCTTCGACTTCCTGATCAACGTGTTGGGGGCCGATCACAAGGTCGAGGCGCAGACTGTCGCGCGCGGCTTGCAGGCGCTGGGTTACGATCCGTCCCCGATCCACGTCATCCTGTACCAGTTCGTGACGTTGATGGAAGATGGCGAAGAGCGCCGCATGAGCAAGCGTAAAGGCGAATTCGTGACGCTCGACGAGCTGGTGGACGACGTGGGCGCGGATGTCGTGCGTTATTTCATCCTCGCCCGCAGTCCCGATGCGCACCTGAAATTCGATCTGAATCTGGCGCGTACCCAGGCGAACGAGAATCCGGTCTACTACATCCAGAATGCGCATGTGCGCTGCGCGGGCATTTTCCGCCAGGCTGCCGAGCGCGGTCTCACCGACCAGGGGGCGGACCTGGCGCTGCTGGGCGCGCCGGAGCGGGCCTTCGTGCGCAAGATGCTCGAAATGCCGGAACTTCTGATGCAGTGCTACGAGGACCTTGCGCCGCATAAAATCGCCTTTTACGCCCTGGAACTGGCGCGGATGTTCCACCCGATGTATGACGAAGTGCGCGTCCTGCACAGCGAAGTGCCCGAAGACGTGGCCAAAGCCCGGCTGCGCCTGTACCGTGCCGCGCAGATCGTGTTCAAGCGCCTGCTGACGTTGATGGGCATGTCCGCGCCGGACGTGATGTAGTGGGCCGTTGTCAGTAAACAGCAGACAGTGAAGTTCATTCGTAGCATGGGCGGGGCAGGGGTAAGGCTATCGAGGTTGGGCGGTAGGGGCAATTCATGAATTGCCCCTACACGACCGCCTCAGACCTATTGCCCTCAAAAAATGCTCAAAGGGAGATGCAGCGTGGGACTTAAACCGGATCACTGGATTCGCAAGATGGCGCTCGAACAGCACATGATCGAGCCGTTCGTGGACGCGCAGGTGCGTAACGGCGTCATTTCCTATGGCCTGAGTTCGTATGGCTACGACATCCGCATTGCCAACCAGTTCAAAATCTTTACCAACGTCTTCAACAGCGTGGTCGATCCCAAGCATTTCGATCCCCGCTCGATGGTGGACTTCGAAGGGGACGTCTGCGTGATTCCGCCGAACTCGTTCGTGCTGGCGCAGACGGTCGAATACTTCCGCATCCCGCGTAAAGTGCTCACAATCTGCCTGGGTAAAAGCACGTATGCGCGCTGTTTCAGCGGCGATACGCGCGTCGCGCTGGTAGATGGCACGGCTCCCACCCTCGAAGAACTGGCCCGTCGCGCCGAATCGGGTGAGCCGTTTTGGGGTTACAGCCTGGGGCCGCATGGCCGTGTGATCGTGACCCTGCTCGAAGCGCCGCGTTTTATCGGGCGCGACGCGCTGATCGAAATGACCCTGGACAATGACGAAGTGATTCGCTGCACGCCTGATCACAAGTTCATTGCCCGCGATGGCCGGACGGTGATCGCGGCGGACTTGCGTCCGGGAGATGCGCTGATGCCGCTGTACCGGCAGAGCGCGCGCGGGTATGAAATGGTCTACCAGCCGCTGAGCGACCAGATGTATCCCACCCACCGCCTGTCGGATGAATGGAATGTCCGCAATGGCAGGTATGCCGATACGCCCGGCACGCATCGCCATCACATCGACGTCAATCGCCGCACCAATGCGCCCTGGAATCTGACCCGTATGGAGGCCGGAGAGCATATCCGGTTTCATAATCAGGAGACTTTCGGGGAGGAATTCGACCCCGAAGCGCACAGCCTGGCGATCAAGGAGGCCTTCGAGCGGTTGTCCCAGGACCCGGCGTGGCGCGAGCGGCTTTCGGAGGCGCAGCGCGAGCGCACGACTAAATTCTGGCATGATGAAGCGTACGCCGTTCAGCGTGCTCAACTGATTCAGCAGCGTTTGGCCAGTTGGACGGAAGAACGCCGCGCGGAACAGAGTGAAATTTTAAAGCGACATTATGACATTACGCCGGGGGCGCGCGAACACCGGGGAGAATTGTCCAGGGCGGCCTGGGCCAGAGACGACGGCGCGCGCCGCCAACAGCAGCAGGAAATCGCCCGGCGCATCAATATTCGCGAAGAGATCACCGCCGAAGTCGTGCGGGCCGCGCTCGACGAAACCGGATCGATTCGCGGCGCAGAGCGGCTGTTGGAGTGTGATCGGGCGGTTTTCCGCCGTTTCCCGGATGTTATCGCGGCTTTCAAAGGCACCCGGACCAAGTATCGCAATCACAAGATTCAGAGCATCAAAGAACTGCCGGGTGACCATGATGTGTACTGCCTGACCGTTCCTGAGGCGGGTAATTTCGCCCTGGAAGCCGGGGTCTTCGTCGGCAATTGCGGCTTGATCGTGAACGTAACGCCCTTCGAACCGGAATGGAGCGGATACGTCACGCTCGAAATCAGCAACACGACCCCGCTTCCTGCTAAAATCTACGCCAACGAGGGGATTGCGCAGGTGCTGTTCTTCGAAGCGGACGAGGAATGCGAAGTCTCGTACGCCGACAAGAAGGGCAAATATCAAGGCCAGCAAACGATCGTGCTGCCGAAAGTGTGATAATCGATGAGCCTATCGGAATCGTATCGTGATCTGCCCGCCTATTCACCGCCCGCGGCGGACGTGCCCCCGGTCGATCCGGTGGTGCAGCGGCTGCGGACGGCGCTGGACGGACTGCTGGAGATCGCCGGAGAAGAGCACCCGCAGGGGGCGCACCAGAGCCAGCGGGTCTACATCTTCCGCGGCAAGCTGCAAGCCGCGCCGGGTCCCGCGTATACGACGCTCAGCGAGCGGTTCAAGCCGATAGGCTATACCCCGATGCTCCGGCGCGATCACGAGGAAGATACGGTGGTCGCGCTGGAAGGGACGTTGGTGCAGAGCCGGGTCCAGACCCGCTGGTGGCTGCACCTGCTGCTGCTGCTGGTCACGCTGGCCACGACGGCGGTGATGGGCGCGACCGTCACCGGCTTTCCCGCCGACACGACCATCCGCGCGCTGCGTACGCTGGACTGGCCGGTGCTGTGGCCCGCCCTGCGCGATGGCCTGCCGTTCTCGCTGACGCTGCTGGCGATCCTGGGCGTGCACGAGATGGGCCATTATGTCGCCGCCCGGCTGCACGGCGCGAAAGTCACGCTGCCGTTTTTCATCCCGCTTCCGGTGTCGGGCACGCTCGGCACGCTGGGCGCGGTGATCTTCATCCGCAGCCCCTTGATGAACCGCCGCGCGTTGTTCGACGTGGGCATCGCCGGGCCGCTGGCCGGGATGGTCATCGCCATCCCCGCGTTTCTGATCGGCCTGCACCAGCCGCAGACGATTGGATTGCCCGATACCTGGATGGACGCCGGAATCCTGCGCGTCGCCAATCCGCCGCTGCTGGATTGGCTGGCGCCGCTGGCCGTTCACACTCACAACCTGGACCGCTTCGTCTTTTTCGGCCACCCGATGGCGCTGGCCGCCTGGTTCGGCGTGCTGCTGACGTCGCTCAACCTGCTGCCGATGGGGCAGTTCGACGGCGGGCACGTCATGTACGCGCTGCTGGGCCGCCGCGCCTGGACGCTCGCGCGCTTCGTGTTCGTCGGCCTGCTGCTGCTGGGCGTGTTCGGCTTCTGGTTCACCTGGCTGATCTGGGCCATGATGGGCCTGCTGACCGGGCTGCGCCACCCGCCGCCGCACGACGATCTGACGCCGCTGGGCTGGCCGCGCACGCTGATCGGGATCGCGACGGTGATCCTGTTCACCCTGATCTTCGTGCCGATCCCCTTCTACGCGCCGTAGAACGCGATGCTGTTGGCGAATTCATACCTCACCCCTAAATCCCCTCTCCAAGTCTGGAGAGGGGACTTGCCTGTGCTCCCCCTCGCCGCCCTCGGAGAGGGGGCCGGGGGGTGAGGTAGGCTCTGGCACGTAGTTCGCCAACAGCATCGCTCGCGGTACGATCCGCTCTCCCAACTCCAAAATCCTCCTTTGCCCGACTCAAATGAGTAGGAGTAGTTTGTTCTGTCTACTCATATTGAATCTGTGAAAAAACCAACCTGTTCCGTACTATCGGGTTAGTAAGGTTGGTGTATAATCTAGTGGGGAAGAGTAGCAAAGGAGTGGGGTTTGCGAGCGTCTAGGGGGACAGTATGACCACAGTCGAACCATCGATTCCTCCGGAGACCCGGTCTGAAGGGTTAGCCCGGCTGCGCGATGTCATGGCGGAAATCGGGGCGACCTCGGATCGCGCCGCTATTCTGCAAAAGCTCATGCGATCCATGACTCATCTGCTCCACTTCGACCGTGGGGTGGTGCTGCTGCGCGACCAGGGCATGAACTGTCTCAGCTTCGGGGCCTACAGCCAGGCCGTACCCTCGGCGGATACACAGTATTTGCTCGAACAGGTCCAGATCGATCTGGACGGCGCGGAACAGGATGCCTTGTTGAGCCGCTGGATCAAAGGCGAGGCGGTGCTGGTCGATAGTGCCGCCCCGTACCGGGGCATGAGTCTGCGCTGGCTGTTGACCACGCTGGATCTGAAATTGTTCTACTCCATGCCCCTGATGATCGGCGACCGCTTCAAGGGGGTGCTGCTGGCGGATAATTCGCTGCATTCCGAGCCTATCGACGCCGAGCAGCAGACGCTCCTGGCGGCGCTGGCCGTGCACATCGCCATCACGCTCGAAAACGCGCGGCTGTACCAGTTGACCGACGAGCAGTTGAATATTCGCGTGCGGGAACTGGAAATCCTCAGCCGGATCGACCGCGAGCTGAACTACACCCTGAGCGTGGATCGCGTGCTCAACCTGATGCTGGACTGGGCGCTGCGCTTCACCGACAGTCATGCCGCCAGCGTGGCGGTCGTGAGTCCCGCTGAACGCGCGCTGCACTTCGTCGTGGGCTACGGCTTCCGCCCCGACACCTGGGAGTCGATGGTGAAGCAGCCCTGGTCGCTGGATCGCGGCATCTGCGGGCGGGTGGCGCGGCGCGGCAAGACCGAAAAGATCGCGGATGTCAGCCATGACTCCGATTACGTGGAACTCATGGCGGGCACGCACGCCCAACTGTCCGTGCCGGTCATGCGCCAGGATCACGTCTCGGCGGTGATCACGCTCGAAAGCGCCACGCCGGACGGCTTTACCGAGGCTAATGTCGCCTTTGTCGAGCGGCTGGCGGCGCGGGCGGCCATCGCCATCGACAACGCCAACCTGTTCGACGAGACCCTGAGCGCGCGGCAGAAGCTTGAGCTGATCCTGAGCAACATCGCCGACGTGGTGATCGTCGTCGGCACCGATCTCCGGCTGGTGCTGGTCAACCAGGCGGCGCTGGCGGCCTTCCGCCTGCCGCCCAAGGAGGACTACACCGGGCGGTTGTTTGCCGAGGTGTTCCAATTCACGCCCCTGCTACCGTTGTTCGAGCGCGCCCTGGCGATCAAGCAGGGCCTGGTCGAGGAACTGACGCTGCCCGACAACCGGGTGTTCCACCTCAGCGTGGTGCCGGAACCGGAAGTCGGTTGGTCGATGGTCATGCACGACATCACGCCCTTCCGCCAGACCGACCGCCTCAAGAACGAGCTGCTGGCGACGACCTCGCACGATCTCAAGAATCCGCTGGCCTCGATCATGGGCTACGTGGACCTGATCAACATGACCAATCCCCTCAACCCGCAGGGCGTGGAATACATGCACCGGGTGCATACCGCCGTCGCCCACATGCGCCAGTTGATCGACGATCTGCTTGACATGGCCCGCATCGAAAGCGGGATCACGCTGCGCTACAGCCGGGTGCAGCTCAACGCGCTGCTCACGAACATCGCCGAGCAGTTCCATCCCCAACTGATCGAAAAGGCGATGGCCTTCGAGGTCCAGATTCCCCAGGATCTGCCGCCCATCCCGGCGGACGAAAGCCGCCTGACGCAGATCATCACCAACCTGGTCAGCAACGCGATCAAGTACACCCCGCCCGAGGGCCGCGTCTGTGTGCGGGCGGAGGTGATCGACAGCCTGACCAAGATCGCCGTCCAGGACAACGGGCTGGGGATCAGCCCGGAGGACCAGGCGCAGATTTTCGCCCGGTTCTACCGCGTGCGGTCGTCCGAGACCGAGAGCATCGAGGGTACCGGGCTGGGGCTGGCCATCGTCAAGAGCCTGGTGGAGAAGCACGGCGGCGAGATCGGCCTGGAAAGCCGCCTGGGAGCCGGATCGACCTTCTATTTCACGCTGCCGCTGACGCCGCCGCCCGACGTGACCTGGGCCAACGGGCACTAGCAAGACGACCACAGGGGGGAACAAACCGGTTTGTTCCCCCTCTCTTTATCCGCTGCCCGCCGGTGGAGCGAACTGCTTTTCTTCCAACCATGTTATACTTTCTACAAGTCACCATGACAGGAGGCGGCGCTTGCGAGAGCGCCGGCGAAAGAGGTAGGTGCAATGGCGGTTCAGACCAGAATAACCGTGGAGGAATTTGATCAGTTCGTCGAGCGGCCTGAGAACGCCGACCGGCTGTTTGAATACATCGGGGGGGAGATTGTCGAAGTGCCGTCGAATCCATATGTCTCATTCGTCGCCATGCGGATCGCCCGCCGTCTGGCGGCCTGGGTCGAGGATCGCCATTTGGGGTACGTAACCGGCGAGGCGGGCGGTTACATGGTTTCCGGCGAACGTTATGCTCCCGACGTGGCTTTTCTAGCCCAAGAGAAGGGGCCGCTCTCGGCCAGAGGTTACAACCCTGTCCCGCCCGATCTGGCGGTCGAAGTGCTGTCTCCCTCCAATACCACGCACGAGATGCGCGTCAAGGTGGTCAACTATCTGTCCGTGGGCACCGTGGTCTGGGTGGTCGATCTGGAATTCAAGCTGGTCGAGGTTTACCTCCCTGGGCGGGCGGTCAAAAAGGTGCGTCTGGATGAAATCCTGGACGGCGGCGACGTGCTGCCGGGTTTTGTCCTGGCCGTCAAAGACATCTTCCAGGAGTAAGGCTTTCACCCCGGTAATCGCTCCTCTACATTCCTAAATCCCTCCCCGCCAGCGGTTCAGAGGCGGACAGGCATTGAGATTGGGCGCGGCAAGCAGCGCCCCTACCACGACGTTTCCCCCGCGCC
>CAYRWY010000273.1:3510-8129 GCA_964427955.1 uncultured Anaerolineaceae bacterium | reverse complement strand
ACAAAACGCCGCTGCGCATTTGGGGATAGAACTTCGAGTTGTTGAAGAATTGACTCTTGAATCGATAAGGAATTGGCTTCCATTTTCCAGGGTTGGCGTAGCTATACGATATGGAATTGTTCACGGGGTCAGCCTAGATGTTGATGTTTCAGTAGATCAACATCTACGCGATGTAATAATGGCAAAGTTAGGAAGCAGCGAGAGATTCCTGATTTTTGATAGTGCACAGAGAAGTATAAGAGAAGAATGGCAGGAAGCTATCGACAAAAACCCATATATCTTTGATGGGCTTAAAGTGGACGGTGAAAGCAGACTGCTGGATATTTGGGCGGACCATTCCCAGGGTAGTTGTCAGATCGTGACGGATCAAGGAAAGATCAGCGTGCTACGAGTTACATTTTATTCCGAACTATTCATCAAAAAGATGAACTTACAGAATATAACTGGTTATTCAAATCTTCCTGGGGAAAAACCGCTTGCTGTCATGTTTTCTTTAAAATTAAACCAAGTTGGTGTTGATCTGACTTTCCGTCAAGCTGAGAACGACCCGAATATCCTGATTATGACAAAAAGTGATTCTTCTGAAATAAGCCGTGATTGAGCCGCCCCCCCTCTCCATCCGTTTTTTGATGGAGAGGGGGCCGGGGGGTGAGGCCGACCCCTCCCAAACCCGAAAGGATCTCCCCATGCCCGGCGTTCCCAAATCCCCCTCCGCCGTCCGCCGCAAGCTCACCGCCGCCGCCTCGCGCGCCATGCGCCACCAGCCGACTCCCGCCGAGGACGCGATCTGGCAACGGCTGCGGAACCGGCAGGTCCGAGGGTTGAAATTCCGCCGTCAGCACCCCATCGACCGCTTCGTCGTGGATTTCTACTGCGCGGAAGCCCAACTCGTGATCGAGATCGACGGCGCGTCACACCACGCGCCCAGCGCCGACGCCGAGCGCCAGGCGATCCTCGAAACGCTGGGCCTGCGCGTGCTGCGCTTCACCAACGACGAGGCGCTGAACGATCCTGCCGGGGTGCTCCGCCGCCTGTCCCACACCCTCGACGCTTGCCCCACGCGCTCCTGAATCCCCCGCCGAGTCTGGTATAATGGTCCTCTGTGCCAGGTTCCGAAGGAGTCACCGTGAAAGCTCGCCATTGGCCCGGCCTGCGGGCCGCTGTCCTGACGTTCCCCACCCAGAGTCACCCCGGCGGGATCGCATTCTATCCCGTCGATGATCCGAAGGGCTGGCAGGACTGGCACAACGATCTGATCGTCACGCTGAGCGGATCGTGGGATCGGCCCGAACCGGCAGGCTACGCGGTGGACATCGTCCACTTTGGCGGCGACGCGCGTCCCACGGGCACGATCACGCCGCTCGCGCCGACCAGCCTCGACGGCGCCTATTTTCAGGACACCCTGGCGCAGTATTCACTGTTGGGCCGGGGCTTTTTCCCGTATCACCCGGTAGACGTGGTGGTCAGCGCCGAAGGGTGGTTGTACGTCTCGCTGCAAGAAGGCCGGAGCCCGCGCCCGGCGGCCCGCGATACCCTTGAACTGACCCCCACCCAGGAGCTGTAACGATGTCGAAACCGCCCGTACAACTGCGTTGGACCCACAAGCTGATCCTGGCCGGATTCAGTATTCTGTTCGCCCTGATCCTGGTCGAGGTCGCGGGCCATGTGCTGGGACTGCTGCCTGCCCTGAGCGATGCCCAATATCGCGCCGTGATCCGCCGCGTGGGGACGCTGCGCCCGCCTTACGATCATTTCACCAACACCGGCTTCGTCGAGGGTAATACCGAATTCAAGGTGGACATCCGCCTGAACAAGCTGGGCTTTCGGGGCGACGACATCGCGACGCCGCCGCCGCACGGTTCGCCGCGCCTGCTGGTGATGGGCGACTCGTACGCGGCGGGCTGGGAGGTCGAGGACCGGGAGATGTGGTCGGCGTGGCTGTCACGGGACTTGAACGCCGCCTACGACGTGGCGAACGTCGGCTTCCCCGGCCTGGGCACGGACCGCGAGTATCTGCTCTACCAGGCGTATGGCCGTACCCTGAAGCCGGACGTGGTGATCCTGGTCATGTACGTGGAAAACGACGTGAACGACAACGGGATCGCGCTGTGGACCGCGCCGGACGACCTGGCGAACACCCGGCCCTATTTCACCCTGGACGCTCAGGGGGCGCTGGTCGAACATCCCTGGCACTACGTGGATCGGACGCGCTCCTTCGAACAGGAGTCATTTCCGGGCAGTGTGACCGGCTGGCTGAACGCGCATTCGATCACCTACCGGACGCTGCGCGACGCCGTCCGCGAGGTGACCGGGAGCCAGAAATCGTCCTCGAAGCCGGGCGGAACCGATCAGACCGTCGATCTGGAACACCCGACCCAAATCCCGCTGCCGCTCGAAGTTATGTTCACCGCGCCGGACGATAAGTGGCAGCAGGCGTGGCAGATCACCGGGGAACTGCTGCGCTCCTTCCAGGCGGCGGTGGAGGCCGACGGCGCGCGGCTGGTGGTGGTGATCGTGCCGCCGCACATGGTCGTCCAGAGCGACTACTGGCCCTACGCCGACCTGTTCGACGCCTCGGGCCGCGCCTGGGACGTGCGCTATCCGCAGCAGCGGATGCTGGCCCTGCTGGAGGAGCTGGGGATTCCGGCGCTCAACCCGACCCAGGACTTCATCGACTTTCGCGCTGCGACCGGAAAAGATGTATTTTTCATCCGGGATCGCCACTTCAACCCCACCGGGACGTGTGTCTTCGGCACGCTGATCGCCAACTGGCTGGGCGAGCAAGGGCTGGTCACGCCGGATGCCGCTGCCCCGCGCGATCCGTTGGAGGTGTGCTCGTCGGAGGGATCATGACGCACCAGACCGCGCCACCGGGGATGCGGTAAAGTTCACTCGAACCAGGAGGGATCACCGGATGTCTGCCGAACTACCGACCACGACCGCGCGCAGCGGGCGGCGCTTCGCCTGCGTTCCGGCGGCGGTGCTGGCCTACGTCGTCAATGCCGACGAGCGGGTGCTCCTGCTCTCGCATCCCAACAGCGGGGGGCGCTGGGAAGTGATCAACGGGGCCTACGAGCACGGCGAGACGCCGCTCGAAGGCTGCCAGCGCGAGATCCGGGAAGAGGCCGGGCCACAGCTTCAGGTGCGGCCCTTGTGCCTGCTCCACGTCTATTCGTTTCCCTACGACGCGCAGGTGACGTCCATGCTGAGCATCTGTTACCTGTTCGCGCACGAAGGGGGCGAGGTGATCCCCGGCGACGACATGGCGGGCAGCCGGGTGCGGTGGGCCAGCCTGGACGAGATCGCGCGCGGGGAGGTGGAGATGGTCGTGCCGCCGGACATGCCCTGGCTGTTCGAGCGTGCCGTCGAGCTGTACCGGCTGCTGAAGGATCGTCCGCCCGTCCTGCACCAGCCGCAGTACGACACCATCCGCCCGCCCAAGTATGCCAAGCCGCTGACGACCTGATCTCGGTCTGGCAATTTGTCTCAAACCCGTTAAACTTTTGATCGTGAAGCGGCGTCGGATTTCAGGACGGATTGTGTGCCCAAATCCCGGTTGATCATCCCCGAATCTCAGCGGCGGCTGGCGCGCCGGAACTGGCAGATCACTCGCGCAGCCTGGCGCAATGCGCGCGTGATCGGGCGCGAGTTCCGCACGCCGATCCTGGTGCTGCTGGTCGCGGTCTTTGGCGGCGGGTGGTTGTACGGCGAGCTGCTGGTGCGGGCCGGGTATGCACGCGTGCCGTATGTGGACCTGCCGTATACCATGCTGGCGCTGATGATGTTCCAGCCGCCGACCGATCTGCCCGCCGAAGCCCACCTGATCGCGTTCTGGTATCTCATGCCGGTGATCGCGCTGTACGCCGCGGGGCAGGGCGTGTTCAATTTCGTCAATTTGTTCTATCGTTCGGATGAGCGGCACGCCAGTTGGGAGGAAGCGGTGGCATCCACCTATACCAATCACGTGATCGTGCTGGGCGTCGGCCACCTGGGGACGCGCGTGATCCATGCCCTGACGCAGATGGGCTTCGAGGTCGTGGCGATTGACACCAAGACCGACGTCGCCAAAAACGAGGACCTGGATCGCCAGAACGTCCCGCTGGTGATCGGCGATGGGCGGCTGGCGAGCACGCTGGATAAGGCGGGCATCCGCCACGCCCGCGCGCTGATCGTGTGCACGTCCAACGATCACATGAATCTCGAAGTGACGATGCGTGCCCGCGATCTCAACCCGACGCTGCGCATCGTCGTGCGCGTCTGGGATGACCAGTTCGCCGCGCAGATCAGCCGTTTCCTGAACGTCGAGGCGGTCTTGAGCGCGACCGACCTGGCCGCGCCGTCCTTCGCCGGATCGGCGGTCGGGATCGAGATCACGCAGACGTTGACCATCGACGGCGAAGACTACAGCATGATCCGGCTGGAAGTCGCGCCCGGCTCGTTCCTGGACGGCAAGACGGTCGGCGTGCTGCAAGACGAAGAAGAGATGGACATCGTGCTGCACAACCGGCACGTGCATCCCGCCGACGACACGGTCGCGCAGGCCGGGGATACGCTGGTGATCTTCGCCCAACACCGCAAAATGACCGAAGTCGTCGCCCGCAACCAGCGGCGAAAGTGAA
>CAYRWY010000273.1:0-3410 GCA_964427955.1 uncultured Anaerolineaceae bacterium | reverse complement strand
GGCTGTCAAATGAACGTCGCCGACACGCAGCGGTTGGCGTCGGAACTGGAACGGCTGGGGCATCATGCCGCCGCCGATCCCGATCAGGCGGATATTCTGGTGATCAACACCTGCGTGGTGCGCCAATCCGCCGAAGATAAAGCCTATGGCCGCCTGCGCGAGCTGGCGCAGGTGAAAAAAGCGCATCCCGAAAAAGTCGTCGGGCTGATGGGCTGCCTGGTCGGCGTGCGCGACCCGGAGCGGCTGCGCGCCAAACTGCCGCAGGTGGACGTCTTTCTGCCGCCGTCCGATCCGCAGCCGATGGTCGATTTTCTGCGCGAACGCAGCGTCGAAGGCGATCTGCGCGCGCTGGACGCTGCCGAGCGTGCCGCCCGCGATCAATTCCAGGACGGTGCCAGCGATGGGCTGCTGATCCTGCCCGATCACGAGCGCGGGACGCTGATCAGCGCGCACGTGCCGGTCGTCTACGGCTGTTCGCACGCCTGCACCTTCTGCATCATCCCCTACCGGCGCGGGGTCGAGCAGTCGCGCCCGGTCGGCGAGATCGTGGGCCACGTCCGCAGCCTGGCCCGCCAGGGCGTGCGCGAGATCACGCTGCTGGGGCAGATCGTGGATCGCTACGGCAAGGACGTCCCCGACGGGCCGAACCTGGCGCAGTTGTTGCGGATCGTGCACGACGTCGCCGAGCAGGAAGGCGTCTACCGTATCCGCTTCCTGACCAGCCATCCCAACTGGATGACCGACGAACTGCTGGACACGGTGGCCGAACTGCCGCGCGTCATGCCGCAGATCGAAGTCCCCGTCCAGGCGGGCAACGACGAGGTGTTGGCCCAGATGCGGCGCGGCTACACCGTGGCGCAGTACCGCGATCTGATCGAGCGCATCCGCACACGCATTCCCGGCGTGGCGATCCACTGCGACGTGATCGTCGGCTTCCCCGGTGAGACCGAGGCGCAGTTCGACGATACCTATAATCTGCTGGCCGATCTCAAGCTGGACAAGGTCCACCTGGCGCGCTACAGCCCCCGCCCGCACACGGTCAGTCTGCGCACCATGCCCGACGACGTCCCGCACCTGGAAAAGAAGCGCCGCCTGGACGTGCTCGAAACGCTGCAAGAGCAGGTCGTCGGCGCGATCAACACCCGCTTCCTGGGCCAGCGGGTCGAGGTGCTGGTCGAGGACGAGCACCAGGGCAAATGGCGCGGGCGCACGCCGCAGAACAAGCTGGTCTTTTTCACCGACGAGACGCAGGATTGGCGCGGGCGGCTGGCGACGGTCGAGATCACCCGCACCGGCCCGTGGAGTATGCAGGCCGTCACGCCCCAGCAGTAAACGCCGGGATGATCTATGATTGTATCCGGTAATCGGTGTTGTCTTCATCAGAGAGGATGGGAGTGGAGTGGCCACCAAGCTGAACCAGATCATTGCGGTCGAGAAGGGCGTCAAAAGCCAGACGCTGCGCGATCTGACCGATGCGCACCAGTTGCTGCAAAAGCAGGCCATGCTCGCCGGGATCGCGCGCACCTACCGTCCCAAGGACGAAGAGGGCGAGACGCTGCCGCCGGAGTCCACCAAAGTCCAGGTCAAGGCGGAAGAGGTGATCGAGAAGACGATCAACGTCCTGACGCGGCTGTTCGACGTGGTGGCGACCAAGGATTGGGCCAACACCAAGGCGAAAGCGGATGTGGTCGTGAACGGCCAGGTGCTGCTGGCCCAAGTCCCGGCGACGTATCTGCTGTTCCTCGAAAAACAGTTAGTAGACCTGCACACCTTCGTGAAAAAGCTCCCGGTGTTGGACGCTGCCGAGACCTGGACGTTTGATCCCTCGTCGGACTGCTGGGCGACGGAGCCGGTGCAGACCGTCAAAACCAAGAAGATCCCGCGCAATCATGTCAAAGCCGAAGCGACCGAACACCATCCGGCCCAGGTTGAGGTGTACTACGAGGACGTGGCGGTCGGCTACTGGCGCACGGTCAAGTTTTCGGGCGCGCTCCCGGCCCAACGGGTGAACGAATTGATCGAGCGCGTCGAAACCTTGCAGGAAGCCGTCAAATTTGCGCGCGAAGAAGCCAACAGCATCGAAGTCGAGGATCAGAAGTTGGGCGAGACGATCTTCAAGTACCTGTTTGGGTAAACTGTCGGGCGGTCCGCCTGGCCTTCAGAGAAGAGAGGGGCACGGCGGAAGTGTTTGGTAGGGGCACCGCCACTGAGGAGGCACCTGGTCGGCGGACCGGTGGCAAAAAACGTGCTGCGGACCTATAATGACCACTGGAGTTCAAGCTCAGACTGAAGCTCCTGGTCAGTGTCACACGTGTAGGTGCAGGTTCGACTCCTGCTCCCGCCACCTCATCCTCCCGCGGCGGGGTAGCCCAACCGGCAGAGGCCGCGTGTTGACCGCCCCAAACTCAGCTTCTTGCTCCAGCTTGAGCATTTACCGTCGAACACCAAATCAAGGGTGAGGGGACCATTATCCTCGGATGCTAGTGCAATTCTAGCCTGCCCCACTACCAGGTTAGACCCGACGCGGGGCGGTAGTTTAATAGAAAAACCCAGGGATCTAAGGACTCAGCCCCGAACTTAAACGGCGTTGGTGTGCGCAAATGGACGGTAAACCGAGGCCTGGGAGATGGTCATTCTCCTGGGCCTCACCGTTGTTACTCCACCTTCATGTACACCCGTTGGATGTACTCGCCGATGTCGGCAGGATCGGGGGGATCGCTGACGCTCGCCGTCAGGGTGTAGCGGATGTCCAACTGGACGCGCGTGCCCGGCTGCCAGCCTTCCAGCAGGGTCGCCCAGGCGCGGCAGCGGTCGCCCAGTGGGTAAGCCAGCACCTGATCCGCCGGGACTTCCGTCTCGTCGATCACAAAGCGGATGCTGAACGGCTGGAGCAGGCGTTCCAGGTCGGCGGCATCTTCCCCGCACCACAAAAACGCCCAGCGCAGCGTCTCCGGCGTGATGGTCCGCTGGTAGGTGTGCAGGCCGGGCAGATCCAGGTTGACGAAGTCGAGCGTGTCCCAGACGTTAGGGAATTGCAGCGCCATGTCGGGGCTGTCCGGCAGCACGGCGCGCACGGTCGGCCCGGCGGTGGGGGGAACGGTCGGGCCGGGCGTGTGCGTGGCGGCATCGTCCGAGTCCGGGCGCAGGAGGCCAATCGCGATCACCAGCGCGATCAGCACGACTAACGCCGCGATCCCGGCTCCGGCCACGCTCCACAGCAGCGGCCAGCGCCGTCGTGCCGGGCGAGGGGGTGCCGGGCGGGACTGGGCGCGCAGCGTCTTTTTGGCGCTGGCGGGCGCGGCGCGCAGCACGCCCTGCCGCCGCAGTTCGGTGCACAACTGCTCGAACGCCGCCGCATAGGGTTGGTGCGCGAAATCGATGTGCTGCAAGCTGTGCAGTTGAAAGTGCAT
>CAYRWY010000272.1:5767-8129 GCA_964427955.1 uncultured Anaerolineaceae bacterium | reverse complement strand
CGCTGCATCAGCCGGTGCATATCCGCCGAAAAATCCCAGGTCTGGTAGGTCCATCCGGCCCGACCCAGGGCCAGCCCCAGCGGCGTCTGATCGGCCCGCAGCGACTCGCGTGCGGCGGAGTCGCCCCAGATCATGTTGGAATAGTAGATCGCCATCCGCCCGCCCGGCTTCAGCAGCGCGCGCATCTGCGCCAGCGTGCGGTCCAGGTCATTCGGCATGTAGAGCGTATCAATCGCGATCAGGGTATCGAACGACGCGGGCGCGAAATCCAGGCGGTCCAGGTTCCCGATGTGGAACGACAGCCGGTCCCGCTTGGACGGCGTGCGCCGCTGGGCTTCGGCTATTGCCGCCGGGCTGTAGTCCATCCCCACGACCGCCGCCCCGGTCTCATCCGCGATGTATTCCGCGATCTGTCCGGTCCCGCAGCCCAGGTCCAGCGCCCGGCGGCCCGGCCCGATCTCCGCCGCGCGCATCAGCGTATCGATCTGAGTCATGTCGCTGAAGCCGTCCTGGCACAGTGCCTTCCCGTACAGCCGCTCGCAGTGCTGGGCAAAAGCCGGACTGCGCGGCGCTTCGGTATAAAACTCCTCGTACCAGTAGAAGATCGGCGGGCGGGCATCGCGCAGTCGCTCCGCCTGGATCAATCCCGCCTCGGTCAGCCGGTAATCGCCCCCCTCCCGGATCACCAGGCCCTGGTCGCTCAGGCTCTCGAACGCCGCCGCCCAGTCGGTCCGAAACCGGCGAAAATAGGTGGCGGCCTCGTCCAGGGTTTTCGGATAGAAGGTGTAGAAATTGTTGTTGGGGGTTTCCTTGGGGCGGGCCAGTTCCACCAGCGCGATCAGCACTTGAATTTCCGCTTCAGAGGTTGTTTCCATGTTGTCTATTCTACGGCAGCGCGCGCCCGCGGGTCAAAAAGAGCCGGATCCCCCCTACCCCGTCAAGGTGGGCAGTCTCGACTAATTTTGTTAATCTCTATCATGTAAATGGTGTGCAAAATTTCACAATACACTCCATCCAGGCACACCCAAAGCAAGGAGGTCCACATGTCTCATCGTCCTAAGGTCGTCGTCATCGGCGCGGGCTTTGGGGGTCTGTACGCGACCAAAAAGCTGGCGAAAGCGGACGTCGAGGTCTTGTTGATCGACCGCCAGAACTTCCACCTGTTCACCCCCCTGCTCTACCAGGTCGCCACCTCCGGCCTGGAGCCGGGCGAGATCGCCTACCCGGTACGCGGCATCCTGCACGGCGGATCGAACGTGCGCTTCCTGCTCGGCAGCGTCGAAGCCATCGACCCCGTGCACCACACCGTGACCGTCCGGAGCGAGAGCAAAACCTGCCAGGAGCCTTATGACTATCTGATCGTTGCCGCCGGGAGCCAGACTCACTACTTCGGCAACGCGTCGATCCAGCAGCACGCCTTCGGGTTGAAAACCCTGTCGGAAGCCGTGGTCCTGCGCAATCACATCCTCAAGTGCTTTGAAAACGCCGCCTGGCTGGACGATCCGGCCCGGCGTGAGGCACTGACCACGCTGGTGGTCGTCGGCGGGGGGCCGACCGGCCTGGAAACCGTCGGCGCCTTGCGCGAGCTGTATCGCTACGTGCTCAGCAAAGAATACGCCGGGCAGATTCCCGATCCTGCCGGGCGCGTGATCCTGATCGAGGCGCAGGATCATCTGCTGCACCCCTATCCCGCCCGGCTGCAAAACGCCGCGCGCCAGCAGTTGGAGGACATGGGCGTCGAGGTCATCCTGGGCCGCCAGGTGGTCGAAGCCGCCGGGGATCATATCCGCCTGGACGACGGGCGCGTCATCGCGACCCATACCCTGGTGTGGAATGCCGGAGTCAAGGCGTCACCCCTGGCCGACCTGCTGGGCGTGCCTTTGCAGCGATCCGGGCGCGTGCCCGTTCGCCCGACCCTGGAAGTGGGCGATCTCGATTCCGTCTACGTGGTGGGCGACATGGCCTACCTGGAAGATCCGAAAGGGGAACCCTACCCGATGCTGATCCCGGTCGCCAAGCAGCAGGGGATGCTCGCTGCTGCGAATATTCTGCGCCGCATCGCAGGCCAGCCGCAGGCGAACTTCACCTACACCGGTCTGCGCGACCGGGGCATCATGGCGACCATCGGACGCAGCCGCGCCGTCGCCTGGATTTTCTACAAAGTCCAGTTAACTGGCTACCTGGCCTGGCTGGCGTGGCTGGGTCTGCACCTGATCACGTTGCTCGGCTTCCGCAACCGGCTGAATGTGTTCGTGAATTGGATGTGGAACTACTTCACCTATGATCGTTCGGTGCGGATCATTCTCGAACACCAGCCGCGCGGCACCGTGACCGCCGATCCGGGTGAGGCGCTGAGCGACGA
>CAYRWY010000272.1:0-5667 GCA_964427955.1 uncultured Anaerolineaceae bacterium | reverse complement strand
GGTGCGGATCGCGCTTCACCGCTCGCGCACGTCGCCGATCACCCGCGCGGGCACTCCGGCGACCACCGCGTAATCCGGCACATCGTGCGTGACCACCGCGCCCGCGCCGACCAGCGCCCCAACGCCGACCGTCACCCCGGCCAGGATCGTGGCGTGGCTGCCCAGCGATGCCCCACGCCTGATCCGTGTCTCGATCAGGGTCCAATCGTCGGCAGTTTGCAGGCTCCCTTCGGCGTTGGTCGCGCGTGGATAGCGGTCGTTCGTGAACATGACACCGTGGCCGATGAAGACTTCATCTTCAATCGTCACGCCCTCGCAGATAAAGCTGTGCGACGAGATCTTGCAGCGCGCGCCGATCACCACCCCGCGCTGTATCTCGACGAACGGCCCTACCGTCGTCTGCGCGCCCAGGCAGCAGCCGTACAGGTTCACGAGGTCCGGGTGAAAAATCCGGGCCCCCTCCCCCACTTGGACGTCCTCAGCGATGGGCATTGGGGCGCGCCGCCTAATAATGTTCTTCGCTGGTCGTATTGGGCGATGGATTCTCGGAAATGGGCGCGGGAATTCGATTCGCCCCCTTCAGCACGATCATGTCCGCCATGCGCTGCGCATAAAGATAAACCATATCTGCGCCACCTTCATTCAGAATCGGCTCGATCACACCGTCGCCGTCCAAATCCTGCCCGTGCGCGAAAAGCTGGCTGACGCTGGTGATTAGTTCTACCGGATCATCCGCGCCAGCGAGATCCTTGCTTTGGAGTATGGCCAGCCCGGCGTCGCGCAGTTGGGCCGCCCACCCGCCCAGGTTTTGGGAGGCGATTTCCAGGTACCCCACCTGATCCACCACGTAGGCGGTAGCATCGGGTGCCCCGGCGGCGAACTGGGCATGATTGATCGCCGTCTGGATGTATCCGCCGCTGTCCGCGCCGGGCAGCAGTCCGAAGCCATCGCTTGGATCGGTGATCGTGCCATCGCCGTCCAGGTCGCCGTACTCCTGCCCGCCCTTCCCTTCGATCAGGTTCACCAGCCCTTCAGCCTGGAGCTTCATATCGTCCAGCTTCCCGGCTTGTTGGGCGTCGAGCATAGCCTGGGCGCTGTCGGCTATCAGCCGGGAGTCGTTCATGATCCCCACCACCAGGCCGATTTTGCCCGGCGCACCGCCAAAGCTCACCAGCAGATGCCGGACGTGCGCCATCGGACCGGCGGGCACTGCCCCCGAGTAGACGACATCGCCGGTCGAGAGCGGATTCGTGTCCGGGTCCGGTTCCAACGTGATCTCGAACTGGTCATAGGTCATCATCAGGTTGGTGCTGGTCTTATCGACATACACCAGTTCGCCGTCGCCGTCCGCATCGACCTTGAACGAGCCGATGGTCTTCGAGCTTTCGCCGCCGCGCAGCGTCACCTGGTACTGCATCCCTGCCGGAGACGGAGGAAACTGCTCCACTTTGAGAGTCACCTGGTCGCTCACCGCGGCGCTGTCGGCAAAACCCAACAGTCCATACGACTGGTTGGCGTCATTCTGCCCGTTCGACGGCGTGCCGTTTTTCTGGTCGTCTCCGCCGCTGAATACGGCCCAGAGAATAATCGCCCCGGCGGCGATGACGGCCACTGCCGCGGCGATCCCCAACGTCAGCCGCGAGCGGGAGCGCGTCCGCCTCAGCCCCGGACGGAGCACGGTTTGGTTGAAATCCACCGTCGCCATCCCACTCAACTGTTGGGTGGCGTTCAGCGCGGCCAGTTCGCCGGGGGTATAGGGCATCCCCAGCGCCACGCGCAGATCGACGGCCAGGTCGCTGGCTTTCTGGTAGCGTCCGTTGGGATCTTTCGCCAGCGCGCGGAAGACGACCGCTTGCACGGCGGGCGACACTTCGGGCATGGCGGGCGGCATCTCGGTGATGTGCTTGATCAGCGTCGAGGCCACCGTATCCGACGTATCGCCGCCGAACGGCAGCCGTCCGGTGAGCATCTGGTAGATCATGATCCCCAGCGAATAAATGTCCGACCGGGCATCGATCTTGGTTCCGCTGACCTGTTCCGGACTCATGTAGGCGGGCGTGCCGATGATCGCGCCGGAGGCCGTGCGGATCGAGGTATCCGCCAGACGGGCCACGCCGAAATCGGTCAGGACGGGCTGGAGATCGTCGGGCAACGGCGCCGCCGGATCGAGCGGCCCTGACTCGCGACGTAGCAGGACGTTCGAGGGTTTGACGTCGCGGTGAATCACCCCGCGCGAATGGGCATAATCGAGCGCCCCGGCCACGGCAGTGATCACCCGTCCGGTGAATTCGGGCGGCAGCGTCTTGTCTGCCTTGCGGAACGAGATCAGAAAATCAGCCAGGGTTGGCCCTTCGAGCAGTTCCATGACGATGTAGGGACGGTCGTCGGCAATGTCGAAGTCATACACCTGGACGATGTTGGGATGCCGCATATTCGCCACGGCCTGGGCCTCGCTGCGGAAGCGTGCCAGGGAGGTGTCGTCTTCCAGCAGGAATCCATGCAGAATCTTCACCGCCACGGGGCGATTCAGCGTGGTATGCAGCCCCAGGTAGACCTCGGCCATCCCCCCCCGCCCCAGGAGTTTCTGAATAGTGACTTTTGAAAGCGTGCGTCCGATCCACTCAGACACGTTGGACCTCCATTGGCGGAGTTATAAGGCCATCGTTTTGATTGTAGGACATCGCTGTCCCTCGCACAACTGCAATTACCCCCTCTGGTGAGGGAGGCTGGTATAATTCATTTGTAGCATAATTGCCCGTTTGCTTGCCATGCCTTGGCCCAGGACGGCAGTATGAGCGACTCTACTCCCCAATGGACGATCTTGAATCCCAACGATCTGGATTATTCCATGCAGCAGTTAAGCGCCCTGTACCAACTGCCACTCGACCAGTTGGGACCCGTGCGTGAGATCATCACCCTGTTTCCCCGTTCCGCCGGGCTGATGATCGACGAGGCGCTCGCTCCGGCCCACGGCCAGACCCCCTTCGTCGATAAATTTACCTTCGATATCGAAGGCGATGAGCTGATCGTTTTCGATCACGAGATCGCGACGCTGACCGATGCGCTGATCGAAATGGCGATGTATCTCGCCGGGTTTTCGACGCTGATGGGGGCAGAAGAAGCCTGGGTGACGGAGTTTACGATTGGGGCCTGGAAGCCGGTCAAGAAGAACATCAAGCGCCGTCTCAACCTGCCGGTTCAGGATCACCCGCGGGGTATTGTCGGCCTCCCGGCCACGGCGCACGATTCCGACGAACCCAAAGATCGCCTGTTCCACACCCTGGTGACCTATTACGATCAGGTCTCGTTTCACCAGATGGTGATGCTGGCCGCGCGCGACGATATCACCGTCTATTTCCCGGACGACACCCACCCCCGCGTGCGGACCGTCTATGTCTACATGCAGCGCGCCATGCACGAAGTCGGCCACGACCTCGATCTACCCGACTACCGGATTTTCAACACCCGACTCCTCGACAAACTCCAGCAGATGGAAGCCCTCTTCCAGCCGCGCACGCTCCCTGCCCCGACCTGGCTGCACCTGCTGGACGAGCAGACTCCGCCCGAGCCTCCTCCCGATCCCTTCGAGTCGTTCATCGACGATCTGCTCTCCGACGACGATCCGCTCTAACGACGTTAGGAACGCGATAGGCAATCTTTAATGGGTTCGCGCTTTTCTCCTGTTTTTCCTCTGTGTTCTCTGTGAACTCTGTGGTGCCCAATTGCCCCTTGCTAAAATAATTCTACGTCGTATAATTCTGCGACGTACTATTTCAGGAGCCGTCACATCATGACCGATTCGACTCACGCTCGCTGCCATCCCCCGCCGGAAATTCAGGCCATCATGGCCGAAATTTACCGGGTTGACAACATGCGCGACATGAACCTGTTCCGCATGTTCTGGGGCATCATGCGCCTGATGGAAGACCTGAAAGGTGGGCGGCGGCACGACGAACAACTTTCGGCGGCCCGGATGCGCCTGCTCGTGCGCCTGGTCATTGACCGGCGCATGGGCCGTGAGGAAGGTCTCGCGCCCAGCGGCCTGAGCGACTTTCTCGGCGTCAGCCGCAACACGGTCAGCTCGCTGCTCAACGGGCTGGAAGAACAAGGGTTGATCGAGCGCCATCTGCACCCGACCGACCGCCGCCAATTCCTGATCCGGATCACGCCCGCCGGAGAGGACCTGGTTCACCAACGCGCACCGGCCTTTGCGACCTATGTGAGAAACTTGCTGTCAGCACTGTCCCAGGAGGAACGTCAAACCCTGGAGTTGCTGCTCGGTAAGCTGTTCACCAGTCTGGTCGCGCAGGCCGAGGCGGCGGGGCTTCATCCGCTTCATCCGCCTCATCCACCTCATCCTGAAGGAGATGACATTGCAGAAAAAGCCTGATTCGAAACAACGCCCGCCCCGCGGCGGGTTCAAGGACCTGGGGCGCTCGCTCCAATACATCGGCCACTACCGCCAGGCGGCGTTGGTCGCCTATACGGTGCTGTTCGTCGCGACCGGCGCCCAACTCATGGTCCCTCGCCTGGTCAGCCACATCATCGACAGCATCACCAAGGGCACCCTCGCTCACATGATCTTCAAGCTGCCCGCCGCCGCCCAGGGCCAGGCCGCCGCCAGCCAGGGCAAGACGCTCGATCAGCTCCACCTGGACGCCAACGGGGCCGAAAACGCCATCATCGCCGCCGGGATCGCGATTGTAGCCTTTGCCGTCGTGCGCGGGCTGTTCGCCTTCATCCAGGGTTATATGGGCGAGCGCCTCTCGCAGAGCATCGCCTTCGACATGCGCAACGAGTTGTTCGCCAAGATTCAACGCCTCTCCTTCAGCTACCATGACAAGAACCAGACCGGCCAGTTGATGATCCGCGCTACCGACGACGTCGAAAAAGTTCGCCTGTTCATCGGCCAGGGTCTGATCATGGCCCTTCAGGCGCTGGTGATGTTAGTCGGCACGCTGTTGATCCTGCTGACCACCAACGTCAAGCTGACGCTGGTCGCGCTGCCGGTGCTGCCCGCGGCCATTGTGGTGTTCATGGTCTTCGGGGCGATTTCCCAACCGCTGTTCGCCACCCTGCAAATGCGGCTCTCGACGCTCAACACCATCCTGCAAGAAAATCTGGCCGGTATCCGGGTGATCAAAGCCTTCGCCCGCGAAAAACACGAGCAGAAACGCTTCGACAAATCCGTCGATGATGTCTTGCAGCAGAATCTCAAGGTCAGCACCACCTTCGCGATCATCTTCCCGCTGACGTTCCTGATCGCCAACCTGGGCCAGGCTGCCGTGCTCTATGCGGGCGGACGCCAGATCATCAACCGCTCGCTGACGCTGGGCGAATGGCAGGAATTCAGCCTCTATCTGGCGTACGTCTTCATGCCGATGACCAACCTGGGCTTCATCATTTCGCTGATGTCGCAGGCCAGTGCGTCGTCGTCACGCATTTTCGAAATCCTGGACGCGAAAAACGACGTGGAAGACAAACCCGGCGCGCGCGACATGACCGCCGTGCAGGGCCGCGTCGTCTTCGACAACGTCTCCTTCCGCTACTTCAAGAGCGGCGATTACGTGCTCAAGGATGTCTCGTTCGAGGCGCAGCCCGGCCAGACCATCGCCCTGCTGGGCGCGACCGGCAGCGGCAAGACCACCATCATCAACCTGCTGCCGC
>CAYRWY010000271.1:0-8135 GCA_964427955.1 uncultured Anaerolineaceae bacterium | reverse complement strand
TGATCCGGAAGATATCGCGGACCAGCAGCGGCGCCAGGCCCATCGACGGTTCGTCCAGCAGCAGCACGCGCGGGCGGCCCATCAGGGCGCGGCCAATGGCCAGCATCTGCTGCTCGCCGCCGGACAGCGTGCCCCCTAGCTGTTTCTCGCGTTCTTTGAGACGCGGGAACGTGTGGAACACGTAGTCCAGATCCCGCGCGATGTCGTGCACGTCATGCCGGGCGTAAGCTCCCATTTCCAGGTTTTCCATCACCGTCAGCCGTTGGAAGATCTTGCGGCCTTCAGGCGACTGGATGATCCCCCGCTCGACAATCAGGTGTGGCGCCAGGTGCGTGATGTCTTCTTCGTTGAGCACGACGCGGCCCTCGGCGGCCCGCACGATCCCGCAGATGGTGTTGAGGGTCGTGGTTTTGCCAGCCCCATTACCGCCGATCAGGGTGACGATTTCGCCTTCTTCGACGGTGATCGAAATCCCCTTGAGGGCGTGGATTTTCCCGTAAAACGTGTTCAGATTATCAACTTCTAGCAGCGCCATAGCTTATGCATCCAGGAAACTTGTATCCACTTTATCGGCAGAAGTGCCCAGGTAGGCTTCGATCACCAGGGGGTCCCGCTGCACGTGCTGAGGAGTCCCCTCGGAGATCTTGCGCCCATAGTCCAGCACCGTGACCTGATCCGAGATGCTCATGACCACGCTCATGTCGTGTTCGATCAGCAGGATGGTCAGGTCGCGCTCGTCACGCAAGCGGCGGATGAAGTGCATGGTCGCTTCCGTTTCCTGCGGGTTCATCCCGGCGGTGGGTTCGTCCAGCAGCAGCAGCCGGGGATCGCTGGCGAGCGCGCGCGCGATTTCCAGGCGGCGCTGGCTCCCGTAAGCGAGATTGGTCGCCAACAGGTCGGCCTGCTCGTCCAGCTCGACGAACTCCAGCAGCGAATACGCCTTGGCCAACACGGCGTTTTCTTCCCGCAGGTTCACCGGGTTGCGCAGCAGCGCCCCCAGCGGACTGCTCCGCAGCGCCGTGTGAATGCCGACCATGACGTTTTCGAGCACCGTCATCCCGGTGAACAGGTGAATATTCTGGTAGGTGCGGGCGATCCCTTTGGTGATGATCTGATCCGGTCGCAGCCCCTGGATCGGGTGATGGAGAAAGCGGATTTCGCCTTCTTCGGGCGTATAGAAGCCGGTGATGCAGTTGAAAAAGGTCGTTTTTCCGGCCCCATTCGGACCGATCACGCTGGCGATCTGGTTATGTTTGATGGTCAGGTTGAGGTCCGCGACGGCCACCAGCCCGCCGAAGCGTTTGGTGACGCCGGTCGTCTGAAGAACAATCTGATCGCTCATGACTGCTCCCCTTCTTTTTGATGCGAACCGAACTGCTCCGCCAGGCCGCGTGCCCGGTCACGGAGCTGCGCGGTAGGCTCAGGCAGCAGCCCGGCAGGACGGATGATCACCATCACGACCAGCAGCGCGCCGAACGCCAGGATACGGTAGGTCTCAAGCTCGCGCAGCACTTCCGGAATGCCGATGAGCGCCACGGCGCCCACGATGACACCCGGGATGCTGCCCATCCCACCGATGATGACCAGGCTGAGCACCTCGATCGAGACATTCAGTTGGAAGTCGTTCGGGAAGATGTTGCGCTGGCGAGCGGCAAACAACGCGCCACCGATCCCGGCGAACGCGGCGCCGATGGCGAATGCGGTGAGCTTGGTCTGGACCAGGTTGATCCCCATCGACTGGGCGATGTCTTCATCGCTGCGCATGGCGTTCCAGGCCCGGCCAATCCGCCCCTGCTTGAGGCGGGAGGAGGCGAACGCGACCAGTCCGGCTCCCATGAAGACCAGATAGACCATGACCAGGAAGGTCACCGGTCCATTGGCTTCTCTGGGAATGGGGCGAGGAATTTGCAGGACGCCTTGCGGACCACCGGTGTAATCGCGCAAGTTGTTGAACAGCAGGCGGATGATTTCCCCGAAGCCTAACGTCACAATCGCCAGGTAGTCGCCGCGCAGCCGCAGCACCGGGATGCCCAGCGCGATTCCGGCCAGACCTGCCGCGATCACCCCGGCGATGATGCCCACCAGGAAGGGAGAGGTTTTGTCGAAAATGTCATGGTACAGGCCGGAACCGTCGAGCAGTGAGGCGACGATCAGGCTGACCACGATGCCCAATACGGCCAGGAAAAACGTAATCTGGCGGGGCGGGCGTTGGGGCAGGTCGATCAGCGCGGGATGCGTCTCGGCCTGACGGTGTCCTGCCTGGCTACGCCGCCACAGGTATAGCCCGGCCATGACCACCAGCAGGGTCATCACCACGGTGATCGTTCCCCAGCCAACAAACTTGACCACCATGTCATCGTTGCCAGCAAATTTCAGGCCGATAGGCTGGTTGTCTTTGCCGATCTTTTGCTGGTCTGAGGAGAGGAAAGCATAGGCATAAGCCCCCAGGGCGAAGAAAGCCACGTACCCCAGGTCGAGCAGCCCCGCATAGCCTACCACGATATTCAGGCCCAGCCCCAGCAAAATGTTGATGCCGACCAGGGTCAGCACGTCATTCTGGTATTGATCCAGGTAGAGCGGCATCAGCAGAATGACCAGCAGCGCCAGGATCGCCGCGAATTGCGGCTCGAAGCGGCCCGGACGGCGCAGGGAGAACGCCGTTTGTCCCGCGATCAGCACGCCAATCGCCACGACGACCAGGACGCTCAGGGTCCGGTCGCCATTGGGCGTATCCGAGGTCGAAATAAGATACATCTTGTTGGCCGTGACACGCCAGATACCCACCGCCACCAGGGCCGCAATCAGGCCCAGGCAGATGCCTAGCTGCGGACCATACGTCAGCTTCCAATCGTTCGGCTGGGCCGCACGGATGGCGACCAATCCGAACAGGATGATCCCAAAGCTGAGCAGCAGTTGGATTTCCTGCGTCCGGCTGCCCAACGACAGGATCGCGGCGTGTGAGCCTTGTTTGACGGAGAGCCACAGCAGGGCGAACAGCAGGATCGGCAGCAGCAGGACCAACCAATGTGATACAGGATTGCCTGTCAGGGCGGTGACCGTCTGTCGGCGGTACTGATCAATGTTGATCGCCATCGCCCCACGCGTGATCGTGGCGGACACGACGCCTACGACGACGAGCAGCAGCATGAAGCCGTAGAAGCCGCCCACGTGGAGGTTGAGGTTGAAGAGGTGGATGCCGTACTTCGAACTGAAGCTCAGGCGCATCGGGTCGGTACGCAGCACCGTGCCTTCCGGATACTCGTCGGTGAGGGGATCACGCGCCGGATTCGGCTCCAGTTCGGCTTCGGGGATCCCGGACACGACGTTCATCGTCTGGGTATTGATCGCGTCGAAATACTCCTTGACGTCGATCCCGCGTTCCTGCCAGCGGTTGATCAGCGACATGAACAGCCAGATGATGATCGTGGCGATGACGCCCATCGCCAGCGCGTTTTTCAAAAGGTGGCTGACCGATTGGTTACGCAGCCGCCGGGAGAGGCGGAGGCCAAAGACGGCGATCACCAGGCCGAATGAGAAGTTAGCCAGGTCTTCGACCCGGATGGGCAGCCCGATCAAGATCAGGAAAACGATCACCAATCCTACGACAAACCCGGTGTTGATCCCCGGTCGTATCGAGTGAGTGAATGAGGTCAGGCGTCTCTGTAACATGGCTAGACCTTCTTTTCCGCCAGCACTTCGCCGAAGATACCCGTCGGACGGAAGATCAGGACCAGGACCAGCAGGCCGAAGGCGATCACGTCTTTGTAATCGGTGGGAATGCCCAGCATCGTCGGCCCCAGGGCTTCCACCAGTCCCAGGAACAGTCCGCCGAACATGGCGCCAGGGATGTTGCCGATCCCGCCCAGGACGGCGGCGGTGAAGGCTTTGAGGCCGGGAATAAAGCCGCTGCGGAAGTCAAACGACAGGTTGTGAAAACCCAGCATGACACCTGCCGCACCGGCCAGCAGCGCGCCCAGCGCGAACGTGGCCACGATCACCTGGTCCACATCGACGCCCATCAGGGCGGCGGTCTGCTTGTCTTCGGCGACCGCGCGCATGGCGCGTCCCGTCTTGGACCGCTGGACGAACTGGTAGAGGAACACCATCATGATGATCGCCACGATCACGATCACGATACCGGTTTTGGTCACCGGGATGGTTCCCAGCCGTCCCAGGTCGACCGGGACGGTCCCCTCGATCAGTTTCGGGCGGCGGTAGAATTTCTGAAGCGGACCGAAGACATTCAGCATCATCTGCTGCAAGAAGAACGACGCGCCGATAGCGCTGATCAGGGGGGTCAACCGCGGCGCCTTCCGCAGGGGACGGTAGGCGATGCGCTCGACCGTGATGGCGACCAGCATCGAGGTGATCATCCCGATTGAAATGATGAACAGCAGGGCCAACACTGTGGTCAGGACGTTGTAGATGTTCGGGGCGTAGCCGCCCAGGGCTTGCAGCAGTCCATAGCCCACCAGCAGTCCGGCGATAAAGCGTACCGGCAGGCTGGAGAGCGTCAGCATCCAGGTTGTACTGGCTTCGGGGCGGGGGCCTCCTTTGCGTCCCATCCGGCTGGCCAGCGATTCGAGCGGCAGGAAGAGCACCGCGAACAACAGCGGCAGTATCACCCCGGCCACGCTGGCCGCCCCAACTTCGAAGGTGCCATGTCCCAGTTGGGTAACGTAAGTCAGCGCGAACCACCCCCCGAACGTGCCCATCACCAGCACCTCGCCGTGCGCGAAGTTAATCATGAACAGGATGCCGTAAACGAGCGTGTAGCCGAGCGCGACCAGCGCGTACACGCCGCCCAACACCAGCCCGTTGACCAGTTGCAGCCCCCACAGGGTAAAGGGATAATTTTCAGCGCGGACGACGCTTGTCACGCGGCTGGAAATGATCAGAAGAATAATTACCCCGGCATAATTAATGATTACCCGCGTCGAAGAAGTCTTTTCTTCACTGCGATACCGTGCAATGAGAATAATCGCGAGTCCCAGAAGTCCGATTCCGGCATAGATCCAGAGAATGACGCCCAGCCCGTTTTCGACGGTCTTGATCTGCTCGTCAGGTGGAGTACCGAATACCCCTGATGTGCGTGCAATCACCCAGACAATGCGCGCCAGGGCGACCAATGCGCCATATCCAAAATACTGGCCGCTCAGCCGCTCGTAGTCTAGGTTGAACTGTTCTAGTCGGCGAGCTTGTGTTACCTGCGCCATTCACTCCTCCCTCTGACCTCTGCTCGACAGTGTTGTTTGCCGACCAGTTGACACCAAACTGCACTTCCTAGATATGGACATGCCCGCATAGAAGCACTTACGGGCATGTTTCAGAACGGGCAAAATTTTACCAGCGCCATAGATGAAATTCAAAATATGGCGCTGGTTTTGTGCTGCTTAAGGATAGAAAGCCTTAAGTCTGGACTTACAGAGAGTTGCTACTTGGTGGGCTGGAGTTCCGCAGGCACTTCCACCGGGAGCCACGCGCCATCCTGCACGACGTTGATGGCGATCGAACCCACACCGCAGTCACCCTTTTCGTCGCAGGTGAGCGTGCCGGTCAGACCATCGAAGTCCGTGGTTTCGCGGACGGCCTGGACCAGTTCGGCGCGGTCGATGACCAGGTTGCCATCGGCATCCACGGTCGCAACCTTCGCGATGGCGGCCAGCAGCATGTTCATCGAGTCGTAGGCATGATAGTGGAACGGGCCAAGATCGGCGGGTTTGGCGTCGAACATGGCTTCGTAATCTTCGTCGAATTTCGCCAGACGTTCGGGATCGGTCGCGGGAGGCTGAGCGAAGCTCGCGTACACGCCTTCGGCCAGGTCGCCTGCACCTTCGATCAGGGCGTCGCCGTAGGTGCCGTCATCGCTGAAGAAGACCACGTCCTGGAGACCGACGTCGTTTTTCTGGGGGATCAAGAGCACGGCTTGCTGCACGTAGCCGCCGAAGAAGATCGCTTCAGGGGCCTTCGCGGCGAGCGGGGTCAAGATCGGGCGGTAGTCCTGGTCGGCCACATTGATGCCTTCGAACGCCACCACTTCGCCACCCAGTTCGGTGAAGGTGTCGCGTACTTTTTCCGCCAGGCCGAGGCCATAGGTGTCGTTGTCGTGCAGCACGGCGATCTTGCGGAAGCCGAGCACCGTGTACATATAACGGGCATCGACTACGCCCTGAACGTCATCGCGGAACGCGACACGGTTGACGACCGTCAGGCCGCGCTCGGTCACGCTGGCAGCGGTCGCGCTGGGCGACATCATGGGGATGAGAGCTTGTTCGTATACATCGGAGGCCGCGGTGGTGGCGCCGGAGCAGATGTGGCCGAGCACGGCGACGATCTGCGGATCGGACACGATACGGTTCGCAACAGTGGTCGCCTGGTCGCCGGAGCACTGGTCATCTTCGACCACGGCTTCGATCTGGAAACCACTGATGCCACCGGCTTCGTTGGCCTGGGAGACGGCCAGGTTGCCAGCGTTGGCAATGTCGAGACCGAATTGGGCAATCGGGCCAGTCAGGTCGGTAGCGATGGCGACTTTAATTTTATCGCCGGCCTTGATGATGACCTTGCCGTCTTCGCTCTGGCCATAAGCCGGTTGGATGGCGATGAGCAGCAAAGCCGCTAACACTAAGAAACGAAGAGCTTTACGCATGATGTGTTTTCTCCTCAACTAAAGAACCCGACGTCCCTGAATCGTAACAAGATTTCTCAAGCTTTGTCAAACTCAGGGCATTACCGACAATGCATAGTGCACAAACCCATGTGACCCCGTTACAATACCGATGTTAGGGCCTGCTGGGTTTGGTCAAATTGTACAATGTTCGGGGTAAATATGCCCTGTAAAGTTCTCTCTATCTTTATGGAAAAATAAACATGATTTATAAGAATAATATCTTCTGAATGCCCATTGACAAAAGCAACCTCTTGTGCTAACCTGTACTCCAGTTACCAATTGAATAGCAGCAATACCCCCTTATCCAGAGAGGTGGAGGGACCGGCCCTTTGATACCTCGGCAACCAGCCTGCATCCAGGCAAGGTGCCAATTCCGGCAGAGATGATTTCTGGAAGATGAGAGGGAATTTGTCAACGTTTGTCTTGCCAAATCCTTCTCACTCTGAGAAGGATTTTTTGTTTTCCTTCAAAGGGTTGGAGGGGTAGGTCTGCTACGCACATTTTCGTTCCATTTCATCTATTGCGTAGGAGAGCAGTCAATGACCCACCATAACGGCCACGACAGTCACGAGCATCGCTTCAACACCCTGGCTTTGCACGCCGGATACGCCCCCGATCCCACGACCGGGGCCAGGGCTGTCCCCATTTACCAAACCTCTTCGTACCAGTTCCGCGATACGGATCATGCGGCGGCGCTGTTTGCGCTGCAAGAACCGGGCAACATCTATACCCGGATCATGAATCCCACCAATGACGCCTTCGAGAAGCGGATCGCGGCGTTGGAAGGCGGCATCGGCGCGGTGGCCACGGCTTCCGGCCAGTTCGCCGAGACCCTGACGGTGCTGACGTTGTGCAACGCAGGCGACGAGGTGATCTCGACCAGCGCCCTGTACGGCGGGACGTATACCTTGTTCTCGCAAAGCCTCAAGCGTCTCGGCATCACCGTGCATTTTGTGGACGGGAGCAATCCGGCGGCTTTCGAGCGGCTGATCAACGATCGCACCCGGCTGATCTACCTGGAGACCATTGGCAATCCCAAGCTTGAGATCCCGGACTTCGAGCAGATCGCGGCTATCGCCCACGCCCACGGCATCCCGGTCGTCTGCGACAACACCTTCGCCACGCCGTATTTGTGCCGTCCGTTCGAATTCGGCGTCGATATCGTGGTGCACTCCACCACCAAGTGGATCGGCGGGCATGGCCTGAGCATCGGCGGCGTGATCGTCGATGGTGGCCAGTTCGACTGGAAGGCCAGCGGTCGCCATTCCGGGCTGGTGGAACCCGAGCCCGCGTATCTCGGGGCGGTGTTGGCCGACGTCTTGGGCGCGGCAGCGTTCATGAGGCGGGCAGGCGTGGTCGGGCTGCGTGACCTGGGTGGCTGCCAGGCTCCCTTTAACAGCTTCCTCAACGTCATCGGGCTGGAAACGCTGGCCCTGCGCGTGCAGCGGCACATCGAAAATGCTCA
>CAYRWY010000270.1:1422-8160 GCA_964427955.1 uncultured Anaerolineaceae bacterium | reverse complement strand
CAGCCTTTGACCGCTATAAAAATGGTGCGGTTGCTGTCCAGGGCGACAGCATTATCGCCGTCGGTGATGTGGACACGATCCTGGCGAAGTACCAGGCCGACCACGTGATCGACTGCTCCGGCCAGATCGTGATGCCCGGTCTGGTCAATGCCCATACTCATATGCCGATGGCGCTGCTGCGTGCGATGGCCGACGACCTGCGCCTGGACGTCTGGCTGATGGGCTATATGATGCCCGTCGAACGGCAGTTTGTCAGCCCGGAATTCTGCCGCCTGGGGACCGAACTGGCGTGCGCCGAGATGATCCGGGGCGGGACGACGCTGTTTGCCGATATGTACTACTACGAGGCCGATGTCGCGGCGGCTGCCGCCGAAGCCGGGGTGCGCGGCGTCTGCGGCCAGACCATCATGAAGTATCCCACGCCGGATGCCGAGAGCTTCGAAGAGAGCCTGGCCTACACCCGCCGTTTCATCGAAGAGTGGCGCGAACACCCGCTGATCGTGCCGTCGGTTGCGCCGCACGCGCCCTATACCTGCACCGACGAGATTTTGAAGGCGTGCGCCGATCTGGCGGTCGAGTTCGGCGTCCCGCTCCAGGTGCATATCCTCGAAACGCGCCAGGAGGCCGACGATAGCTGGGAGGAGTTCGAGAAAAAGGTCGTCAACCGCGTGGCCGATCTGGGCCTCTTCCGTGCCAAGACGCTCGCCGCGCACTGCGTCCACGTCGATACCGAGCAGATCCGGCTCTTGCAGCAGCACGGCGTCTCCGTGGCGCACAACCCGACCAGCAACCTCAAGTTGGGGAGCGGGATTGCGCCCATCAAAGAGATGATCGAGCGCGGCGTCCGGCTGAGCATCGGGACCGATGGCGCGGCCAGCAATAACGACCTGGACATGTTCGAGGAAATGCGGTTGGCGGCGCTGCTGGCCAAGGGCGCGACCTTTGATCCGGTGGTGCTGCCCGCGCGGGATGCGCTGCTGATGGCGACGCGCTGGGGTGCCGAGGCGCTGCACCTGGGTCACCTGACCGGCAGCCTGGACGTCGGCAAGCGCGCCGATCTGATCGTGCTCGATCACAGCCCCTACCACAATATGCCGCACTTTGATCGCGACCCCAACAGCGTCTATTCGCAGGTCGTCTACGCCGGGCAGGCGTCCGACGTGCGACACGTGATGGTCAACGGCCAGTGGTTGATGCGTGACCGCCAACTGCTCACCATCGACGAGGAGCGCGTGCGCACCCAGGCGGCGCAGTACGCCCGCGAGATGGACGCCTTCCTGGTCGCCCGCGAAGGCAACGTGTTGAACAAGCTGGTCGCGATTGGCGGCGTGCAGCAGGAAGAGAGCTTCGAGATTCAGGTCAAGGCCCAGGTCAAAGGCGAGGGCGAGGACCTGGTCGAACGCCTCTTGCAGCATCCGGCGGTCGAGATCGTGCGCTACCATCACTACCGCCAGTACGACACCTATTTTCTGTTCGAGGATGATCGCCAGGGTCGCGTCCGTTACCGTGAAGATGACTTGATCGACGACACCGGCAAGCCGAACACCGTGCGCGCCCGCCTGACCTTCACCAGCCCGGCCAAAGAGCGCGAGTTCGAAGAGGCGGTCATGCTCTCGCGCTCGCAGTTCATCGCCCCGGCGGATCGCCCGCTGCGCTTCTACCGGGAATACTTCCAGGCGCACCGCGAATGCGAGGTGCACAAGGACCGGCGGCGCTGGCACGTGCTGTACAAGGGCGTGCTGTTTTACATCAACCTGGATCACATGATGATCCCGCGCACCGAGCAGCGTTACATCGAGATCAAGTCGCGCACCTGGTCCGCTCGCGATGCCGAATACAAATCCGGCCTGACCGCCGAAATCCTGAACGAGGTGCTTGGCCTCCAGCCCGGCTCACGCGTGCGCATGGAATACGTCGAGTTGTGCCAGTAGCGCCTCACTCCGCTCCAGCAGAAAACGATGGAGAGGGGCATCGTCGCCTCGGTTTTCTCCCCCTCTCCATTGCGCTTTTGAATGGAGAGGGGGTCGGGGGGTGAGGCCGGGATAAGACCGTGATGGCCTCACAAAACCTTAAATTGACGCACATAGGGCGTATTGCCATACGCCCCTACACCGACGTTTCCCCTGCGCTGCTCCCCCTCGCCACCGCGTGGAGAGGGGGCCGGGGGGTGAGGTAAAAAAACGGCAGGTCTTCGCCCGCTCAGTGCTTTTCCCCACCTGTCCGCCCCTGACTCAGCCTGCCTGGAAAGGGGCGAGGCCGGGACTCTCTCCTTCCCCCTTCTCCTCCGCGTGCTCTGCGATCTCCGCGTTGAATCGCTCTTTTTTGTCTCAGGGGCTTTCACCCCAGCTCCTCGATCTCGATCAGCTCCCACAGCTTGAGCGGCGCCCCGTGCGCCGGAACGTACCGCGCCCGGATTAGCTCGGCCACCGCCTGGTTGTCCGGGCGGGCCACCGGCAGCAGCGTCACCACCGTGAACAGGTCGCCCAGGTGCAGCACGGAGTCCACCGCAAAGTGAAACGCGGCGGTCCCTTCGGGATAGATCAGGTGCAGATCGCCCTGTTCCAGCCGGGCATAGAACTCCGCGATGCGCAGCGGGCGCAGCGTGCTCACGTCGTTGAGATCGACCGCCTGCCACAGCGCCGCGAACGTCCGGTAATCCTCCGGCAGTAAGCCGCTCATCCGCTCCGGGTAGGCCAGGAAGAACGCCTCGTGCTGCCGAAATGAGTTCGACGCCTTGAAGCGGAAGACCTGATCGCGCTCGGTCAGCCCCAGTTCTGCGATCTGCTGGCGGAAGCCCAGCCGCGAGTCGAACAGGATGTCGAAGACGTGCAGCGGCCCGGCCATCAGGCGGCGCAGCCGGTCCAGGTCGCCGAGTGTGTACATGGCCGTAGCGCGGTTGGCCACCCAGAAGCGGAACTGGTAATCGAGCACGTAGGCGGGGTAGGGGAAGTCGGCCAGCGCCCCGGCCAGGTAGTCCAGCACCTCGATCACCTGTCCCCGCGGCGGTAGTTGAGTCGGGATCGCGTGCCCGGCCAGCCCGTTCAGGTAGTGCACTTCCAGGGGGTTCAGCCCCAGGCATTGTCCCAGCCGGGCGATGGTGTCGGACTTCGGGATGCGGCGGTCTTTTTCGAGCTGCACGACCGGATTCGTCCCCTTCCACTCCATGCACACCGCCAGGTCGAACTGCGAAATTCCCCGGCGCGTGCGCAGCCGCACGAGTTCGCGTCCAAAGGTCGTTTCAGCCATCGACAGTAACTCCTGAGTGACTAACGCCGCGGTCAGCGTTGCGGGCGTCCGAACGCGACCGGCCTCTGCCGCGCCCGTACTACTTGTCAAACCGACATCGTATCCCCAAAGGACAACGGAATGGCTCACACTCGCAGCAGAAAAATCTACCGGGATATTGTAGCGCGGAAAGGGCGTACGGCGCTGGTCGTGATCAGCATCCTGATCGGCGTCTTCGGCGTGACCACGATGACCAGCTTGACCGATCTGATCAATCGCCAGTTGGACCACGACCTGAAATCATCGGCCATCGCACACGCGCACGTCTACGTCGCGTCCACCGGCAGCCCGACCTCGCTGACCGACAACCAGGGCTTTCTCGCGCGCTTGCAGGCGCTGCCCCACGTGGTCGAGGTCGAAGGTCAGGCGTTGTATCCCGTCTCGTGGCGCAAAGCCAATACCGCCCGCTTCGACGACGCCTACCTGGTGGCTTTCGCGGAATCCTTCGACACCGCCCACCTGGAATCCGTCTCCGAAGTGACGCGCGGGCGCTTCCCGCAGCTCGGTGTAGGGGAGATCGCCGTCGAGCAGCGTTTCGCCGATGCACACGGAATCAAGATCGGGAGCCAACTGGAGTTCGATCAGGCCGACGGCCAGTCCCGCGCCTGGACGGTGGTGGGCTTCGTGCTGCATCCCTATTTCACCTACTCTCCGGCCATCCAGGACCAGATTCCGCCCGCCGTGACGATCTACGCCAACTATGCCGACGCGCAGCAGATCGCCGGGTTCAGCGGGCTGTCCGCGATCCTGGTGCGCTATGACGATACCGCCGCGTCCGAGAGCGGGCAGGAGGCGCTGAATCAGGCCATCGCCGCCGGGACGCCCTACGTGCCGCTGTTCACCTTCATGGACGATCCCGACCACAATTACATCCGCGCGATCATCGATCAGGTGGATGTCAGCCTGAACGCGCTGGGACTGGTGGCCCTGATCGTGGCGGGCTTCCTCGTCACCAACGTGATGAACGCCATCATCACCGAGCAGCGCCGCCAGATCGGCACCCTGAAATCGCTGGGCGCGTCCTTCGGCGATAACGTGATCATCTACGCCGGGATGGCGCTGGTTTATGGGGCGCTGGGCACGGCGCTGGGCGTGCTGATCGCGGCGCCGGTCGCGGCCCTGTTGGCCCAGCAGATCGGGACGATGGCCTTCACCTACATCCACGGAATCAAGTTCTCGCCGGTCGGGCTGGCGTTGGGCGCGGTGACCGGGCTGGTAGTGCCCGTGCTGGCGGCGCTGCTCCCGGTCTTGAAGGGCGTCCGCGTCTCGATCCGCGATGCCATGACCGATCTGGGCATCGCCTCCACCTGGGGCCGGTCGCCCGTCTCGCGCTGGATTGGCCGCCTGCCGCTCCCGATCCCGGTGGTGCAGGCGTTGAGCAATATCTATCAGAAAAAGGGCCGCCTGGCGCTGACCGGACTGGCGCTGACCGTGGCGGTCGCGGCCTTCATGGGCGTGACGGCGGTCTTCGCCTCGCTGAACAGCTTCATCCAGCGCAGCTACGATCTCAACACCTGCGAGATCACCGTCACGCCGCAGAATACCAGGGACTTCGCGCGGCTGTCGGCGATCATCGCCGGGCAGGTGGCGGGCGTCGAGGCCGTCTATCCCGGCTACCAGACCTCGGTGGGCGTCGAGGGCTTCGAGAGCGCCAACGGGCTAACCAACGGCTCCAACCAGGTCACCATCACCGGCTTCGATCCCGCCACGCCGGCGCTGCTTTTCGACCTGATCGACGGCACCGGCTGGCGTGACGATCCGGCGCGGCAGGGCGTGGTGATCTCGCGCGCCGTGGCCGATAACTTGCACGACGGGGTAGGGGATACGATCACCCTGCTCGCCAACGGCCAGCGGTACTCCTATCCGATCATCGGCGTGGACAGTTACGGCTTCGACGCGATCTTCATGGACTGGCGCACGCTGGCGACTCTCACCGGCTACGTGGATGCGCAGGGCCAGCCGCTCGCCGGGCTGCTGTACGTCCAACTTGCGGGCGATCCGTCGATCCGGGCGGTGGATGACGTGATCGATCAGCTTTCCGAGGTGCTGCGCGCCCAGGGCATCCAGGCCACCACCACCAACCAGCCGAAAATCGCCGAGTCTCAGGCCCAGCAGGTCAGCATCTTCGGCACGATCTTCAATATGACCTCGGCCACGATGGCGGCGGTGGGCGCGGTCGGGCTGCTGGCGGCGCTGTCGATGGCCGTCTTCGAGCGCCAGAAGGAGATCGGCGTCATGCGCTCGGTGGGCGCGACGTCCTTCGCCGTGACGAGTCAATTTCTGCTGGAAGGGGTGCTGGTGGGACTGCTGGCCTGGATCGCCGCCGCGCCGCTCAGCGTGGGATTGGGGTTCGGGCTGATGCAGGCGCTCCCCTTCGGGTTCCTGCACTTCGCCTACCCGCCGCGGGTGCTCGGCCTGGGGCTGGTGGGGGTGATCGTGGTGGCGGCAGTCGCCAGCCTGTGGCCCGCGATCATGGCCTCCCGCCGCACGGTATCGGATATTTTGCGCTATCAGTGAAGAACAATGAGGGGCAGTCAGCCCCTCACCATACGACTTGAACGGGATACTGGGCTATACGAGGGTCGTCTGTGATCAGCGTCAGCTTCTCGGTATTCGCCTGAGCCACCAATAAGCGATCAAAAGGGTCTTTGTGGTGATCTGGTAAGCCCGACAGCCCCAACACGTGCGTCAACTCTACCGGGAGCAGGACAATCCCATTCGTTTGCTGCTGGTTCTTGATGATGTCGCTGAGTGGTGCTGGGAGTGATAATTTGCCCAAATGGAGCTTGATCTGCATCTCCCAAACGCTGGCGACACTCAGCAACAAGGTGTTTACCTGGTTCTGGCAGAGCGCTGCAACTCTGGGTGATAATCGCGTTGGCTGATTATCCATCCAGATGAAGGCATGGGTATCGAGCAGGTATCTCATTCTTTGCCTAGCCAGAAGTTGTCCGAAAGCGGCTCGTTGAAGTCGTCGCTTATCCACGCTGCGCCCAGGTGCGCGTGCAGTCCTAGCACGCGAGGTTTGGCGGCTTCGACCGGCACGAGGCGGGCCAGTGGCGTGTTGCCTTCCACCAGGATGATCTCGGTCCCTTCGCGTGCCAGTTCCAGCAGCTCTTTAAGCTGGGTTTGAGCTTCCTCTATCTCAATCGTTTTGGTGGACATGTCTCTGGCTCCTTTGGTGTGATGACCGACGGGCTACGCCGGGTTGTCCAGCCGGAAGCCGTGCCCGCGCACCGTGACGATGTATTGGAAGGTCGGATCGACCTCGGCCAGGCGGTCGCGTAGGCGGCGCACCAGCGCGTCGATGGCCTGCTCGCTGACGCCTTCGCCAATCGCCTCCGGCCACACCGCCTCGATCACCTCGTCGCGCGTGCGGACCGCGCCGGGATCGTCGGACAGCAGTTCGAGCAGGCGGTACTGCGGCAGGCTGAGCGGCGGATCGACCTCGAT
>CAYRWY010000270.1:0-1322 GCA_964427955.1 uncultured Anaerolineaceae bacterium | reverse complement strand
TTTCCTTGACTTTTGGCGCGTGACGGACTATCGTGATCCCAAGGATACAGCGCGCAACAGATTTAGGCCACATAGGAGTATAGCGTCGATTGTGACTCATCTCAAGCCCGGCAGTCGGCTCCGGGATCGCTACGAGATCATCGAGATTATAGGCGAAGGCGGGATGGGCTGCATCTACAAGGCCGCCGATCACCGGCTGGAAGGGCGCTTCACCGCGATCAAGGAGATTCTGCCCGATCCGGACCAGCGCCCGGACGACCTCGCCCTGGACCGTCTCCAGTTCCAGCGCGAGGCGAGCACCCTGGCGCGGCTGGATCATCCCAGCCTGCCGAAAGTCTCCGATTACTTCTCCGAAGGCGAGCGCGACTTCCTGGTGATGGATTTCGTGCCGGGCCACGACCTCGGTCAGGCCATCGAACAGGCGATTCTCCGCGAGGAGTTTTTGCCCGAAAGCCAGGTCTTGGAATGGGCCGGGCAGTTGATCGGCGCGCTGCGTTACCTGCACACCCAGGACCCGCCCGTGCTGCATCGCGACATCAAGCCCGCCAACATCAAGCTGACGCCGGACGGCGTGATCAAGCTGGTGGATTTCGGGCTGGTGAAGGTGCTGGCTCCCGACGAAAACCGGACGATCACCGTCGCGCAGGGCCGGGGAACCGCCCAGTACACCCCGCTGGAACAGTACGGCGGCGACATGGGCAGCACCGACACCCGGACCGATCTGTACGCCCTGGGCGCGACGCTCTATCACCTGCTGACCAACACGCCGCCGCCCGAAGCCAAGCAGCGGTTTCTGAATCCACGCTCGCTGCGCGACCCGCGCGACGTCAATCCCGCCATCGCCGACCGGACGGCGCGCGCGGTGCTGTGGGCGATGGCGATGCATCCCGATGATCGCCCCGCCGACGTCGAGGCGCTGGAATCGGCGCTGTTGGGGCGGGGGACGCTGCCCTTTCGCGGGTTCGTGCCCGGACTGCGGCGGGCCGATCTGCACCTTGCGCCCACCGCCGACGATCCGGCGCTGGTGCAGGGCAATTTCGTCCTGGCAATTCTGGCCGTCGTGCTCCTGATCCTGGCCGTCGCCGTGACGATCCTCTCCCCGGCCATTTCGTAATCACGCTTTCACTCCGCGCCTGCGTTAGCCGTCCACCGACGTTTCCGCCGCGCCATTCCCCCTCGCCACCGGGTGGAGAGGGGGCGGACAGGCATTGAGAACCAGGATTTTTGAGGGACAATTCTCAATTAAAAGCAGGGCGCGCCCCTATCACGACGTTTCCACGGCGCCACTCCCCCTCGCCACCGGGTGGAGAGGGGGTCGGGGG
>CAYRWY010000269.1:0-8180 GCA_964427955.1 uncultured Anaerolineaceae bacterium | reverse complement strand
TCGCCACAAGGCTGGGATACACCCCCTTACCATCGGAGGATACTGCCCACGCGAATTTGTGCTATATTGTTATTAGGTATATCATCATCGCTTGAGTGATAAACATCACTAGTTGTTGATGGAAATTTGCGGTATTCTAGTGATTGTCTTTGTCAATTTCTGGTTTTTGTCGAGAACTTCATGTTCAAACGGCCTCACTGCTGCGCGTTCGTGTTGGGAGCCTCGCTGGTACTGCTGGCGTTGGTTCTGGCCGTGCGCGTCCAGCGGACGCCGCACCACCCGGCGGAATCGCTGCGCTGCGGGTCGCCGAGGCCGTAACCCATCTCGACGAAGGCTGTCTCACCTGTCACGAGCCGCAGGCCGTCCAGGACGATCTGCTGGTGGCCGCGCGGCCTCATACGCCCTCCGAACAAACCGATTGGTCGCTCGTCCGGCTGGCGGTCACCCCGCTTCAGCCGCAGGCGCGCGCCCAGGCCCGGCTGATCGACCTCGGCCAGCGGCTGCTGCGGCTGCCGGAGAATGCGCAGGCGGCAGACGCCTACGTGCGGACGGTGAACGCGGTCCAATCCACCGACGGTCGCGATCCGGTGGTGGTGCAGCAGTGGTTTTTGCATATCGATCAGCTTGAGGCGCTGCTGCATGACCTGGAAAACCAGGCCAGCCCCTATCGCCTGAAGCAAGATGATCACCGCCCGGCGGCGGCACCTGCTGCACTGGTCAGCATCCCGCAGACGTCGTCGCAGGCGGCATTGGTGGCGGCGCCGGTCCGGGTGATCGCGGCAGTGTCGAACTCGGCGCAGGTCCAGGCGGACCCGCGCCAATACGTGCGTTCGTTGGACGTCGTGTTCGCCTCGCAGCGGCACGGCCCTCCGGCGGGCGTGACGTATGATTCGGTGTGGTCCAGGAGATTGCTCACGTAAGCGGGCAGTCTCCTTTTATTTCCTGCTCGACCACTTGATGTTTGATTGAGCTTAAGGGAGGAAATATGTCACATAAGGTGCTGTTTGTTTTGGGACTGGCGCTGGTCGTCGTGGCGGCAGCGCTGGTGATCTGGGATCTTGACTCCCCGCGCCCGGTCGCTGCGCAAGAGGGTGGCGACTGCAAAGATCCCTGCCCCGCCTGGATCGAAGAAGCCTGGGCAGGATCGGCGCACGCAGATGCCGAGTCGGAACCCTTCCGCCACTGGGACACCGAAGATCCGAAGGAAGTCCCGGTCGCTTGCGCCAAGTGCCACAGCGAAACCGGCTATCTCGACTTCCTGGGCGTCGATGGCACGGCGGCTGGATCGGTCGAGAATCCGGCCCCGGTCGATACGGTCATTAGCTGCACGACCTGCCACAACCCGGTCACGGTGAGCAAGACCAGCGTGGTCTTCCCGTCCGGCGTAGAAATCACCGGGCTGGATGCCTCCGCACGCTGCATGGAATGCCACCAGGGTCGCGCCTCGACGCAGACCGTCAACGATGCGATTGCCAAGGCGGCGGTCGATGTCGATGCGGTCAGCGCCGATCTCGGCTTCGTGAATATCCACTACTTCGCGGCGGCGGCCAGCCTGTTTGGCTCCGAAGTGCACGGTGGGTATGAATACGAAGGCCAGTCCTATGCCGGTAAGAACCTGCACGTCGAGGGCTACGACTCTTGCGCGCAGTGCCATAACCCGCACTCGCTCAAGGTCAAGGTCGAAGAATGCTCGGCCTGCCATACCAACGTCCAGAGCGAAGACGACCTGCAAAATATCCGCATGATGGGATCGCAGGTGGACTATGACGGCGACGGCGACATGACCGAAGGCATCTTCGGCGAGCTGGAAGGGCTGCAAGCCGTCCTGTTGGAACAGATCCAGGCGTATGGCAAGGAAGTCGCCGGATCGCCGATTGCCTACAGCGCGTCGGCCTATCCGTACTTCTTCGCGGATGCGAATGACAACGGCACGGTGGACGAAGGCGAGACCAAGTATGTCTCCTTCACCCCGCGCCTGCTCCAGGCGGCTTACAACTTCCAGGCGTATGAGAAAGATCCCGGCGCGTTCGCTCACAACGGCGAATACTGGGCCGAGATTCTCTACGACTCGATTGCCAGCCTGAACGAAAAACTGTCGGCGCCGAAGGATCTGGCCATGCTGCACCGCAATCCTCCGGGACACTTTGACGCGACGGCGGAAGCCTTCCGTCACTGGGACGCCGAAGGCGAAGTGCCCGGCACCTGCGCGCGCTGCCATGCGCCCAGCGGCTTGCCGACCTTCATCCACAACGGCACGAATATCGCGGCGGAACCCGGCAACGGCCTGGCGTGCTCGACCTGCCACGCCAACTTCCAGGACTTCGCCCGCTACACGTTCGAGGCGGTGCCGTTCCCCAGCGGGGCCAAGCTGGCCTTCGAGAACGCGCCGGATGCCAACCTGTGCATTAGCTGCCACCAGGGCCGTGAATCGACGGTTTCCGTCAACAACGCCATCAAGGCGGCGGGCGTCGGCGATGACGAAGTCTCCGACAAGCTGCGCTTCCGCAACGTGCACTACTTCGCCGCCGGTGCGACGCTGTTCGGGTCGGCTGCTCAGGGGATTTACCAGTATGACGGTAAGGAATACCTGGGCCAGTTCGCCCACGTGCCCGGCTTCGACAACTGCACCGCCTGCCACGACGTGCACCAGTTGACCGTCAAGTTCGACCAGTGCACGACGTGCCACCAGGGGATCACCAGCGTCGAAGACATCCGCATGTCGGCGGGTGATTACGACGGCGATGGCGCGGACGAAGGTCTGTACGGCGAGATCGCGGACATGAATGCGGCGCTGCTCGTGGCGATCCAGAAGTATGCCACCGAGAAGACCGGCACGGCGATTGCCTACAACCCGCTGGCCTACCCGTACTGGTTCACCGACACCAACGCCAACGGCACGGTCGATCCGGACGAAGCGAACAGCGACAACGCCTTCGCCGCCTGGACGCCCAACCTGCTGCGCGCGGCCTACAACTACCAGTACGTCGTGAAAGACCCCGGCGCGTTTGCCCACAACGGCAAGTACGTCGCCCAGGTCCTCTACGACACGCTGGAATCGATTGGCGGCGCGGATGCTATCGCGGGCATGACCCGTCCGTAAGCGACCAGAGGCAGAAGGTCATCCGTAGGGGTAGTTCATGAACTGCCCCTCCCGGAAACTCCCCGATTTTCTGCCGCACGGATCGTGGTTCAAACCCAAAAGCGGGAACGCTGTTGTATACGGCGCTCCCGCTTCTTGTAGGCCCCTGTCGCGCCATCGACGCGGTTTATTGGGCGGGGGTGGTGTAGCTGATGCTGGCGATGATGTCCAGGCCGATCTCCTCGTAATCCTTGAGCTTGACCCCGACTACCGCCATTCCCGCGATGGCGTAGTTGCCGCCACCAGCGTCAACCGCGCACAGCCTGGCTTCGGCTTTGGTGGCCTGGGCTTCGCCCGTGTCGTCATTCAGGTCGGCGCTCGCGATGGTCTTGCCGTTCACTTGCGTATCGGTGACCTCGCCCATCGTGGAACCCTCGCTTTCTCCCGCATCTTCCAGCATCTGGTTAGCCAGGATGAGGGCTTCTTGGGAGGAGGTCGCCTGACCTGCTGGCAGAAGCATAATGATGGCTATAAAAAAGGCCTCTTTTTTTTCTGCTTCGCTGTTGAACAACACCTCCCTGATTTCTTGCGAGCTAGAGATGTAGATGTACTCGTTCTCTTCCAGCGTAGCCCAGTCCTGGGGATACTTGACGCTAAGGCCGGTGGGGGAAGTGTAGGTTTCGCTGAGCGGGGTCTTCTTATCCTCTTTTTTATCCCCGCCGCACGCAGCGGCGGCCAGGACCAGCAGCGCGACAACCATCAAGCCGAGCGGCTTCTTGACCATATTTTGCTCCTTGTCTCCAAGCGAATCTCCCGAAGAGCCTCCTCTGCGGAGCAGGTTGAGAAGATAGTGGGGTAGCAGTCGAAGGCAACCAAGCCATTCTACAATGCAAATTGCGGATGGAACAAATGGGCCGAAACTTGCTACAATGGAGTGACTATCGACGACCTGGCTCCGTGAGGCAACCGCATGGGCGATTTTCCGCATCCGGCGATGATCCCGCCGGACGATCCGAATATTCCGGTCTGGCACTACATGGACTTCATCAAGTTCGTGTCGATGCTCGAATACAGTGGGCTGCTGTTCAAGCGCGTCGATCTGCTCGAAGACCCCTTCGAGGGATCGCTCACGCGCCCCGACGAACTGGCGCACCCGCAGGGCAGCAACTTCCACAGCGACAGCGATCTGCGCAAGGGCCTGCGCGAGCGCACGATGGTCAACTGCTGGCACATGAACCGCAACGAGTCCGTCGCCATGTGGAAAATCTACGCCAAGCCCGGCGAAGGCATCGCGATCCAGTCCACCTACGCGCTGCTGCGCGAATGTCTGGGTGGCGAGGTGCATATCGGCATGGTCAGCTACAAGAACTACAAGACCGATTTCACGCCCGAAGAGAACGCCTTTTATCCCTTCATGCAGAAGCGCTCGCCGTTCGAATACGAGCGTGAGCTGCGCGCCATCTTCCAGGATCTGCCGGACGAGGCCGAGGACGACTGCCGCCGGGTGCCGTCCGATCATGGCGTCTGGAAGCCGGTCAACCTGGAGCGGCTGATCGAGCACATCTACGTCTACACCGACGACGTGCGCTCGCTGCCCTGGTTCCGCCAACTGGTGGAGCGCGTGGCGCAGCGTTACCGTCTGGACAAGTCCGTGATCCCCTCGTCGCTGGTGGACAGCGAGCCGTTCTTTTAGCCGTGCTGGACGGGGTAGGGGGCAGCGCGGGTTCGTTCAGACCGCCGCCGGACGCTGAAGCGTTCGGCTGTGAAAAAGCAGGGTAAGACTTTGGCCCCGGCCTGCGCCCCCCTACACGCGCGCCTTAATTTTGGTGTATGATCAGGGCATGACTCAACAATTTCCTCCCCCTGGTTTCATCCCGACGGAATCGGCTGTGGCCGGGATCACCGTCTTCATGCCGGCGCCCCCCGCGGAGAACGTCCCCCGCGCGGTGGTGGAATTCAAATGCCCCAACTGCGGCGCGAATCAAGCCTACAGCGCCGCCGATCAATCCCTGACGTGCACCGCCTGCGGCTATCGCGAGGTGCCCAAGCAGGAAGTGGTCGGCAAGAAGGCCGCGGAATTCGAGTTCAAGGTCGAGACGCTCCAGCAGGCCGCGCAGGGTTGGGGCGTCGAGCGCAAAGAAGTCGCGTGCCAGAACTGCGGCGCGGTGCTGAATCTGCCGCCCGATTCGATGACGCACGTCTGCCCCTTCTGCCTGTCCAACTTCGTCGTGCAGCAGAAGGCCCCGCAGGACGTGCTGCGCCCGACCTATCTGATCCCGCCGAAAGTGGACGATCAGGCGGCGCGCGAGCAGGTCAAGGTCTGGTTGGGCAGCAGTTGGATGACTCCGGGCGCCCTGAGCAGCGCCGCGGTGCTGGATCGCTTCACCTCGCTCTACCTGCCGTTCTGGACTTTCGACGCGCGCACCGCGGCGGATTGGAAGGCCGAGGTCGGCCACACCGTCACGACGGGGACCGGCAAGAACCGGCGGACGTACACCGTCTGGCGCTGGAAAAACGGCCACGTCGATCTGACCATCGACGATCTGCTGGTGTCGGGCACGGCGCGGGTCAGCGAGATCATCCTCGGCAAGATGTCGAACTTCTCGACGACGGAACTGGTCGCCTACGATCCGGTGTTCCTGGCCGGGATCTCGACCCTGGCCTACGAGCGCAACCTGGAAGCCGCCTGGGAGATCGGTCGCCAGAAGATGCGCGGGCAGACGAAAGACGCCTGCTACCGGCAGATCAACAGCTCCAAGGTGCGCAATTTCAGTATGCAGATGGATTTCAACAACGAAAGCTGGCGCTACGTGCTGCTGCCCGTCTACGTGTCCACCTACAAATACCAGGACAAGACGTTCCAGGTCCTGGTCAACGGCCAGACTGGCAAAGTCGGCGGCCAGCGCCCGGTGGACTGGCTCAAGGTCGGGCTGGCGGTGGCCGGGATTCTGGTGGCGGCGATCATCGGCATGATCCTCGTCGGGACGCTGTTCAGCGGTCAGGCCAAGGATGGCGGCAACGTGTGGCTGGTGGCGACCGTTGCTTTTGGCCTTTTGGGTGGTTCGGGCATTTTCATGCTCTTGAAAACTGCGGCGGCGATGGACGATGCCTAAAACGATCTGGAGTTGTGACGCATGTGGGACCAGCTTCTGGTCCGAAGACAAACCGGCGGGCAAAGCCTGGTTGTGCCCGAACTGTTTACAGGGACCGCTGGCCGAGGCCGGGAGCGACACGGCGGCACAGTTGGCCGTCCCGGAACCGGAGGGCGTGCTCCCGTTCAGCTATGGGCTGGATGCTCTCGCGCCCGCGCTGACCCAATTCGTGAACCGGATTCCGTTCCGGCCCCGCGATCTGACGGCGAAGAATCTGGCGGACCGTCTGCAAAAGGTCTACCTGCCGCAGTGGTGGGTGGACGTGGACGTCAAAGCCCAATGGCAGGCCGAGGCCGGGTTCGATTATCAGGTCGTGAGCCACAGGGAAGCCTACAAGGGCCAGTGGGTGTCGCAGGAAGTGAAGGAGACGCGCATCCGCTGGGAGCCGCGCGTGGGGCTGTTGGATAAACACTTCGACAACCTGCCCGCGCCCGCCCTCCAGGACGTGCAGGAGTTGGAAGGCCAGTTGGGCCGCTTCCTGCCCGCGCAGGCCGCGCCGGTGAAGGCGGACGACCTGTCCGGCGCGCTGATCCGGATCGCCCAGCGCGACACCCAAGACGCCTGGCCCCAGGCCGAGCTGGTGCTGCGGTCGGCGGCGTCGGATGAATGCCGCGAGGCGTGCCAGGCCAGGGACATCCGCCAGTTCCAGTGGACCGCCGACTACCAAAACCCGCATTGGACGCAGCTCCTGCTGCCGGTCTACGTGACCTACTACACCGACCCGAACCGGCGGCGGCGCTGGGTGATGATCAACGGCCAGACCGGCAAGATCAGCGGCGAACTGCTGTCGGACCTGAGTCTGGCGATTGCCGCGATGATCCGCTACCTGGTGGCGGGCGGCGCGTTGTTGGTCCTGGGCCTGATCCTGTCGCTGCTGTCCGCGTCAGGCCCCGCCAGTGTCGCGGTGCTGGCCGGGATCGCGGTAGGCTGCTTCGCCTTCTTCTCCTTCGGGCGGGCGTGGATGTTCAACCAGCACCAGCGTCCCGATACCGACGGCGCGCTGACCTGAGCCGCCGTCCGCTAGCAGCAAGAACCACCGCCGCCCGGACCCTCCGGGCGGTTTTTTGTGTGGGGCGGACTCCGTTGCCCCTGTTGCACAGGCTTTTCTATGCCTGGACTGCGCTGCCGTCGCCACGCCGAGGCAGAACGCTCCGGCTTCGCACATCCCGCCGAATTTGCTACAATGAAGGTAAGGAATTAGAGGATGGACTAAGATGACACACGAACGAATCACGGTCAACCCACGAGTGATGGTCGGCAAGCCGGTCATTCGCGGCACGCGGCTCCCGGTCGAGCAAGTGCTGCGCGAGTTGGCGGGCGGCATGACGTTTGCCGATGTGCTGGACGCGCATCCCCGCCTGGTGGAGGAGGATATTCTGGCCGCGCTGACTTACGCTGCCGATGTAGTGGCAAATGAAGATATTTATCTGAGCGAGCCGGGCGATGCTGTTTCGGGTTGATAGATGCTGCAATGTATTAGCGGGGGATTAGGTTAATGGTGGCGAACTGGTTTGAGCCGAATGTTGTATATGAGGGGTATGGCCGAGCAGAATTTGAAAATCCCAAAGGATTTGTTAAGGGGCCGATGAAAATCGAGTTTACCGAGAACGGTCGAGATCACATTGAAATGATTGATGTCAAAGAATTCGAGAATGAATCGGCTCTAGATACTAACTTTGATCTTGATTACCTCCTAACGGGGATTGCACCAACTTCGCTTGGAGGTAGTTGGAGCATTGCTTGGCCTTTACCCATCAAAAACAAGTGCGTAAAGCTCGATGTAGAAATAGAGAATCGCAAAGGTCATTTTTCACTTGAGGGTGATATTTCATATTTTTCAACAGGAACATTCCCGCTGGACCAAAACGCTCCGACATCTGTACTCTTTTCGAGTAGTCGCTCTGTGTTCGAACCAGCGGATGTCAAAAAAGCAACTTATTGGGTTATGC
>CAYRWY010000268.1:0-8192 GCA_964427955.1 uncultured Anaerolineaceae bacterium | reverse complement strand
CCCGCTTCGGCATCGTCGAAGCCGATGAAGCGCCGCTCGTTGCCGCTGATCAGCCGCAGTTCTTCGACAAACTGCGGCAGCCGCCATTCAGGGTGACTCTGCGCCGCGCTGCGCAGCACGACCGCCACCTTGTACGACAGCGCGATGTCCACCGGCTCGCTGAACAATTCCTGCGCCGCCGTGAGCACCAGTTGATCGACCGGCAGGCTGGTCGCTTCCAGCCAGCGCCGCACCCGCTGCCGGAACAGCGCCAGATCCTCTTTCAGCCACGGATAGTTCTTCCCCGCTGCGCCGAGATCGATCTTTTCCGCCGCCGCGGGCCACAGGAATTCTTCCAGGTTGTTCCACCGCGCGAAAATCTTGGTCATCGCCTGCCGCAGATCGGGATCGGCGTTGACCGTGTCGCGCTTTTCCTCCGGCAGCAGCGCCCAGAACAGCGCCTTGAGTTGTTTCAGATCCGCCGGTTGGCTCAAGTAATCCAGCAGCTTTTGCAGCAGTGCCACTGTCTCGCGCGTCGAGGTCGTGCTGCGCAGCAGTTCCTCGTACTCGATGTTGAGATGGCGCAGTTGTTCCGCCAGCTTGAAGCCGCCGCTGTTTTCGGGCACGAGCACGGCCACCGTCGGGCGCTGCTCTTCCGGCAGTTCGCCGATCTCGTCCAGCCACTCGGTCAGGTCGGTGATCACCAGTTCGCGCTCTTTGTCCGGCGTGATCTTCTGTCCCGGCTGGTAGTGGATCGCGATCTGCGCCTCGTCTTCCGGCGGGTTCGGCTGTGGATCGCCCGGCCCGGTCGGCTGGATCACGCCGCGCGGCGCGCGTCCCCGCCGCTGGTATTCGAAGGCATCGCGCAGATCGGGCGTGGGATGGTCCTGCACCGTCCAGCGCACCAGCTCGTTCGCCAGATCGATCACCGGCACGGCGGAGCGTCCCGACACCGACAGGGGGCGCTCTTCGACGGCGTCCAGCGCCAGAAAGCGCAGCAGGTAGCGCGGGTCGGCTGTCGTGAAAGTCGTGTTGATCGCCTGGTTCGGATCGCCCACCCGCACCCAGTTGCGATCCCCACTCAGCCGCCGCAGCATGTCCTCTTGCAGCCCGCTGCTGTCCTGCGCTTCGTCTTCCAGGATATACGGCCAGCGATCTTGCAGCCGCATCAGGTAGCGTTCGTCCTGTTCGAGCGCATCCAATGCCAGCCGCACCAGGTCGTCGAAATCGACCGCGCCGCGATACGCCAGGCTGCGCTGGTAATCGGCGTACACGTGCGCCGCGAAGCGTGCTAACACGAAATCCGGGCGATCCTCGACCGTCTGCAAGGTCTGGAATAATCCCTCCGGCGGCAGGCGCAGGTCTTTGGCGTACTTGATGAACCGGATCACGAGATCGGGCAAATTCTCCTCGAACGCCCGCTGGGTACTTTTCGGGTTACCCTGGGGATCGAGATACCCCGCCAGCCGGTCGCGCCAGTCGCCGAGCCGCTGCGCCACGATCTCGCGCTGGATGTCGAGCGCCAGCTTTTCGTCCAGGATGCCGAAGTCGTCGGCCAGTCCCACCAGCGCCGGGCGTTCGCGCACGATGTCATGCGCCAGCCCGTGCAGCGTCCGCACCCGGTAGCCCACGAACGGCAGCAGCGCGTACTCGTCGCGCAGCGTGCGGGCGATGCGCGCCTGGAAGCTGTTGACCGCCGAGTTGGTGAAGGTCACGACCAGCACTTCCTGGCCCGGCCCGATCCGCTGATCAGCGATCAGCCGCGCCGCCAGGTGCGCCAGCGTGAACGTTTTGCCGCTGCCCGGCACGGCGGCGATCCCGATCTTGCCGCCGGTATAGCCCAGGATGATCGCTTCCTGTTCGGGGCGCAGTTGGAGAGTCATGCTTCATCGTCCTCGGTTTCGGGCGTATGGCGCTGGATGATCTGCTGGATCACTTGCAGCAGCGGCCCGCGCTGCTCGTAGCCCTGCTCGCTCAGGTCGGCAATCGCGGCGTACACCTTTTTCCGGCAGCGCCGCGCCAGTCCTACCATCAGGCGGCGCAGCGCCTCGTCTCGCGCTTCGATTTCGTCGTCGTCGGTCCACTTGCATCCTGCCGGGTGATCCCGCCGCAGCACGTAGGGATGGGTCAGCGGTTGTTCCAGGCGTTCGGCCCAGTTGGCGCTGCCCACGTCCAGCCAGAACTGATAATCCACCCAGCGGTTGCGCATCAAAAAGGTGTAGGCCGGGGCCACGAACACGGCGTCTTTTTCCTCGTCCCGCCAGCTTGCCACGTACAGCGCCGCGAGCAGACCCTGCTGCACCAGTTCGAAATAGTCTTTCGCCATGCGGGACCAGTCGTCCGCGCCCTGGGGATAGACCGTCTGCCGGAATTTGCGCGCCGACTCGACCAGTTCCGCCACGACGCGCCCGGCATCCAGGTGAGCGTGAAAGCCGTAGCCCGGCTGGGCCAGCACTTCCCCAAAAATCCGGCTGAGAAAATGATCGGGCGGCAGCCGTTCCTCGCCGGACTGGTACGCGCTCAGCCAGGCGCGCAGGTGCTCGAACTTCTCCCCGGCGCGGTAGGTGATGCGCTGCTGCGTCGCGGGCTGGATCGCGTCGAACGATCCCAGTTCCGCCCGGTTGGGCCGGTAGACGATCTGTGCCAGCAGCCACGCCCGGATCGGGTCCAGTTCTTCGATAGCCTGGTGCAGCATGTCCACTACGTCCGCCGCCGGGGGATGCATCTCCCATTCGGGATGCGCCAGCGCCATCAGCGTCAGGATCGCCCGCGCCGCCGGTTCGTCCCGCACGGCGCGCGAAGGCCGGTGCGACACCGTCTCGATCCCGCGCTCGGCCAGCCGGGTGGTCAGCGCAAAGCGCAGCGAATCGCCCAAAAACGGCGCGAGGATCACGATCTCGCGCGGCGGTACACCTTTTTTGACCAGCGCCGCCACCTGTTCGACCACCCCGTCCAGCATTTGCGGGTAGAACTTGTGCGACGCGTAGGTCAGGCCCTTGCGCGGATTGGTGGATAGATCCGGCGGCAGCGGGGATTTTTGGCCCACGACCAGCGCGAATTCGTGCGCCAGCGCGACCATCGCCGCGGACGTCTTCACCGGCTTTTTGCGCGTCGATTTCGTCTTGCACAGGGCCTTCAACTTCTGCATTCCCTCCGGGTCCGCCCCCAGGAACAGGCGGTAACCCGCGTCGCTGTCGTACAGCAGCAGCGCCGAGTCGAGATCGTCCCACGCCCAGCGCACGAAATCCGCAACCACTGGGAAGCTTTCTTCGAGATTGTCCGCGATCAGGTGACGGCAGCGCGCACGAAAATACTCCTGGTACAGCGGATCGCGCAGCAGCCGGTCCATGAACAGCTCGATTTGCAACGAAAAGTCGAGCAGGCTGTTTTCCACGCAGTACGCCCGGAAGCGCCGCGCCACGTCCAGCCCGGCGCGGTACACCGGTGGGCGGCTGGAATGCCGGTCGCCCCACGCCGCGATCAGCCGGTCTGTGACCTCTTCCAGCGACAGGCGGTTGACGGCGGCTTTCGACAGGTTGTCCAACGTCTGGCGCATGATGCTGGCCGGGGTGATGCTCAGGCTGTCGAAGACCCCGGTCTTGACGGCCTCATTCACGAAGCCCGCCATGAAATACTGCGCCGTCTCGATGGTCAGGAACAGCGGCTCCAGGTCGGGGTGGGGAAAACCGGCCTCGGCGGCGATCTGCGGCCAGAATGTTTCCAGCCCGCGCCGCGCCAACCCGCCCAGCGTCACCACGTCGATGGGCGTGCCATCCGGCCAATCCGCGCTCGCGAACGCGGCCTGATACGGTTGGCCGAGCGTGCGCTGCGGGACCAGGACGAGCAGCGTCTCCGGTGCTGCACCCTCGTTCAGTAGATCGCGGATATGTTGGATGGCGGTGGTGGTTTTTCCGGTCCCCGCCGGGCCTTCGATGAATCGTGTTTGTGCCATGATGTCCTATAAAAACATACGTTCTATTTCCAGAATATAACATGCTTGCAATGATACAGCGAAAACCTCCCCATTGCAGCCCAACAGTGCACTGGGCTATTATAGGAGGTTGGCTTGATGGGTTCGCGAATCGACAAGGACGATCAACCTTCATGCAAGATACAACTTCTTCTGCACCCTGGCACTCCCGCCCCTTGCAGGACGTCCTGGACGCCCTCCACACTGATGCCAACCAAGGACTTTCGGAATCTGAAGCGGCAGCCCGGTTGGGGCAGGTGGGTCCCAACGCGCTGCGCGAGCAGCCCCGTCCCACCTTCTGGCAGCGCCTGCTGTCGCAGTTCCAGAGCTTCGTGATCTATGTCCTGATCTTCGCCGCGCTGCTGTCGGCCATCCTGGGCGACTGGATCGAGGCGGCGGCGATTGCCGCAATTGTGGCGCTCAACGGCGTCCTGGGCGTGATCCAGGAGGGCAAAGCCGAAGAAGCCCTGGCTGCCCTGCGCCGGTTGACGGCTCCTGAGGCGCTGGTGCTGCGCGGCGGTCACCAACACCCGATCCCCGCCAGCGACGTCGTGCCCGGCGACGTCGTGATCCTGGAAGCGGGCAACCACATCCCGGCGGACGTACGGCTGATCGAAGCCGTCAACCTCAAGATCGACGAAGCGTCCCTGACTGGGGAATCGGTCCCCGTCGATAAGCGGGCCGACGCCCCTGTCGCCAGTGACGCCGTGATCGGAGATCGCAGGAACATGGCCTACACCGGCACCACCGCCGCCTATGGGCGCGGCAGGGCCGTTGTCGTCAGCACCGGGATGCAGACCGAGATCGGCAAGATCGCCGACCTGATCCAGACCACCGAAGACGAAGACACGCCGCTCCAGCAGCGCCTGGACCAGTTGGGCCGCACGCTGAGCATCGGCGCGCTGGCGATCTGCCTGCTGGTCGGGGTTGTCATCTTCGCCCGCGAAATGACGTCCGAAAACGTCGAACTGACCGAAGCCTTCAAGGTGGCACTGCTGACGGCGGTCGCGCTGGCCATCGCCGCCGTGCCGGAAGGGCTGCCCGCCATCGTGACTATCAACCTGGCCATCGGGATGCGCGAGATGATCCGCCGCAATGCCCTGATCCGCCGCCTGCCCGCCGTCGAGACACTGGGCAGCGCCTCGGCCATCTGCTCCGACAAGACCGGCACGCTGACGCAGAACCAGATGACCGTCGTCAAGCTGTACGTGGATGGCGAATACCTGACGGTCTCCGGGCACGGTTACAACCCGGCGGGCGCGATCTATCGGGACAGCGAAGCCGTCGATCCCCTCCGGTCGCCGGACCTGCACCGCTTGTTGGTGGGCGGCGTGCTGTGCAGTGACGCGCGCCCCGAAGCAGAATCCAACAACGGCTACAAGATCATCGGCGATCCCACTGAAGGCGCGCTGGTCATCGCCGCGGCCAAAGCCCATCTCACCCGCGACGCCCTGGACGCCGCCTATCCCCGCATCAACGAGATCCCCTTCGACGCGACGCGCAAGCGCATGAGCACCTGCCACACCAACCCGGACGGCGGCAGCATCGTGTTTACCAAGGGCGCGCCGGAAATCGTGCTCGAACACTGCGCCACCATCCTGGACCAGGGCCGCGTGATCCCGCTCACCGCCGCCCAGCGCGAGAGTATCCAGCGCGCGAATGCCGAGATGGCCGGGCAAGCGCTGCGGGTGCTGGCCGTCGCACAGCGGACCTGGGACGTGCTGCCCGGCGAGATCACGCCGGAAACCATCGAGCAAGGGCTGACGCTGATCGGCCTCTCGGCCATGATCGATCCCGCCCGGCCCGAAGTCAAGCCCGCCATCGAAAAAGCTCGCCACGCCGGAATCCGCACCGTCATGGTCACCGGCGACTATCCCGACACCGCCCGCGCCATCGCCGATCAGATTGGGCTGCTGCGGGCCAATGGCCGCGTCGTCAAGGGCAGCGAAGTCGAGCAGATGTCGCCCGCCGCCCTGGCCGAGATGATCGATCACGTGGACGTCTTTGCCCGCGTCTCGCCGGAGCACAAGGTCCGCATCGTAGAAGCCTTCCGCGCGCGCGATCACGTCGTGGCCATGACCGGCGATGGGATCAATGACGCCCCGGCGCTCAAGCGGGCCAGCATCGGCGTCGCGATGGGCATCACCGGGACCGACGTGTCCAAAGAAACCGCCGACATGGTGCTCACCGACGACAACTACGTCAGCATCGTGTCCGCCGTCGAGCAGGGCAGGGTGATCTACGCCAACATCCGCAAATTCGTCTACTTCCTGCTGAGCTGCAACCTGGCCGAGATCGCCGTGATCTTCCTGGCCACGCTGATCGGGGCGCCGTCCCCGCTGACGCCGATCCAGCTTCTCTGGCTGAACCTGCTGACCGATGGTGCGCCCGCGCTGGCCCTGGGCGTCGAAAAAGGCGACCCCGACATCATGGATTATCCGCCACGTCCGGTCAAAGAGCCGATCATCAATTACAACATGCGGGTCGGCATGATCATCCAGACGATTGTGCTGACAGCGGTCACGCTCGCCAGCTTCGCGCTGGGACGCCACCTGATGCAGGGGAGTTGGGACCTGGCCCGCACGATGGCGTTCGTCACGCTTTCGGCGGCAGAGGTCGCCTGTGCTTACACGGCGCGCTCTGAAATGATTTCTCTGCTCAAAATCGGCCCGCTGGGCAACAAATTCATGCAGTACGCCGCCTCGACGTCGCTGCTGCTGCTCCTGTTGGTCGTGTACGTTCCCTTCCTGCAAGACGTCTTTGACACGACCAGTCTGAGTCTGCATCACTGGGCCTATCTGCTGCCCCTGATCCTGGCACCTTCGATTTCTGCTGAACTTACCAAAATCTATCTGAGATGGTATCACCGCGCAGAAAAAGAAGCTTACAAAGCGATCTGAATGACCCGCTCAAGGGGAAAATGCCGTCCAACTGGGCGGCATTTTGTATTCTGACAGGAATGTGCTAAGAATTAAGGAGGGCACAAACTGATTTTCGCAATGTCTTATGTTACATTGGCAGGCGGTCTGAAAGGGAAAAACAGTTCTGAAAAACCGCTTGCTTGTGAAATTAAGAACTAGCGTTGCCAGGAAAATGAGAGTGCCATGCAAGCCTTCTACTGTGATCAATTCGTGCTGCCGCTGCCTCCGGATCACCGCTTCCCCATGCAGAAATATCGCCTGGTGCGCGATCAGGTCGTGTCCCAGGCGATTCTCGATCCCGCTGATCTGCACATCCCGGACGCCGCGACCGACGAGCAGCTTTGCCGCGTGCACGATCCGGACTATGTGCGCAAAGTGCGGCAGGGTACGCTGAGTGAGAAAGAAATCCGCCGACTGGGCTTTCCCTGGTCGCCGCAGTTAGTCGAGCGCGCGATACGCTCCGTCGGCGGCACCCTCGCGGCCTGTGCCGCGGCGCTGTCCGATGGGATCGCCGTCAACCTGGCGGGCGGGACACACCACGCCTTTCCGGACTATGGATCGGGCTTCTGCGTGTTCAACGTTCTTGGAGATGACCGGGTCCTGGTAGCCGCTGCAGTAGTTGAGGGACACTTTCGGGACCCAGTTCATCTTCTTCATCGTCTTGACCATCAGGGCGTAGTCCGCGCCCAGCACGGCCCCGAAAAGGGCGTCGGGGTTCTTGGACTTCAGCGTCTGCACCTCGCTGTCGAGGTTTGTGGCGCCGGGGTTGAAGGGCACGTCGGCGACGACCTGGAGCTTGCCGGCCGCCGCCGCCTGCATGGCCTGCTGGGAGGCGTTCTTGCCGAACACGGAGTTTTCGTAGATGATGCCGAGGGTCTTGATGTTCGCGTTCTTCTGGGTCTTGTTGAGCCACTGCAGGACGTCGACGAACTCCTGGGACTCGACCTCGTCCGTGGAGGCCGTGCGGAAGAAGTACTTCATCTCCTTGCGCTGGGTCAGGGAGGCGGCGCTGGAGGCCCCGCACATGAAGATCTTCTTGGCGCGCTCCGCCACGAGGCTCGCCGGCCCGCTCACCGAGCTGTTGTAGGCGCCGATGAGGGCCCACACGCCCTCCTGGTTGATCAGGCGCTCGGCCTCGGCCTTGCCCACGTCGGGCTTGCCCTGGCTGTCGGTGTGCACGAGCACGAACTTGTACCCCTCGAGCCAGCCTTTCTTGTCGGCCAGCGGGACCTTGATCTTGGGATTCTTGGTGTTGAGGATGTCGACCGCCGTCTCCACCGCGGCCTTGCAGCGCTGGCCGGCCAGCGCGACGGGGCCCGTCA
>CAYRWY010000267.1:0-8218 GCA_964427955.1 uncultured Anaerolineaceae bacterium | reverse complement strand
AGGCAAGCTGGAGAGGGGAACAGGCAGCGGGCACGAGGCATTGAGCAGGTGAAGACTTGCCGTGTCTTACCTCACCCCCCGACCCCCTCTCCACCCGGTGGCGAGGGGGCGACACGGCGGAAACGTTGGTGTAGGGGCGACGCTGGCTTACCCTGCTTTGAGAAATATAAATCGCCCCTCAGCCCGGTAGGCTGGAGAGGGGAACGACCGCCGTCTGCTGGCGGAGGCGGACGTAGCCGTCTTCGAGCGTCGGCGCGAGGCGCCGCACCTGCCGGATCGCGCCGTGCGGCTCCGGCCCGACGACGTGGTAGAGCATCCCGTCCGGTTGGGGCAGCATGGCGATCAGGCTCCAGGCGGGCGACAGCTCGTAACCGGGCGCGGCGACAAACTGCCAGGTATATCCCTCGGCAGCCGCGATCAACTGGTGTGTCAGGCCGTCGAAGATCACCCTACCCTGATCGAGCACGGCCAACCGCTCGCAGGTCTGGCTGATGTCCTCGACGACGTGCGTCGAGAGCACGACGACGCGGTTTTCCGCCAGCCGGGTGAGCAGCGCCCGCAGCCGGATGCGCTCTTCGGGGTCCAACCCGGCGGTCGGCTCGTCGATCACCAACCACTGCGGATCGCCGAGCAGCGCCTGCGCGATCCCCAGGCGGCGTTTCATCCCCCCGGAATAGGTCTTGACCTGGCGGTCGGCCTGGTCGCCCAGGTTGACCAGCGCCAGCAGGCGGTCGATCTGGTGGCGGCGCGCCGGTCGATCATAGAGATGCTTGAGCAGCCCCATATAGTCGAGAAATTCACGCCCGGTCAGGTCGGGATAAAAAGCGAGTTCCTGCGGCAGATAGCCTAACGAGGCGCGCACCGCTTTACGCTGGGCGGGCTGGCTCAGATCGAAGGAGCCGATGCGCACCGTCCCGCTGGTGGGCCGCAGCAGGGTCGCCAGGATGCGCAGCAGGGTCGTCTTTCCCGCGCCGTTGGGACCTAGCAGGCCGAACATGCCCCGCCCGAGGCGCAGATCGACGCCGCGCAGCGCCGGGATTTTGCCGTAGCGTTTGCAGACCTGTTCCAGCACGATTTCCATCATTTTTCCCTTTCGAGCTAGCCGCCGAGCAGGTGCTCGTCACGGCGCAGCAGCCAGCCGGAGCCTACCGCGAGGATCAGCGCCAGGGAGAGCAGCACCAGCCGGTTGATCCACCAGTCCGGCGCATCCAGGCCCGCGGCGTAGGTGTACGTGACCAGGAACCAGCGCGCCCCGCGCCACCCCAGCAGCGGCGCCGCCGCAAACAGCGAGACGGCCAGCGGCAGCAGCGCCAGCGTCAGGCCGAGCGCCGGACTGCGCGTGCTCAGCGTGCCGAACACGCCCAGCAGCGCACTAAACGCCACAGGGGCCAGCCAGAGCACGAGGAGCACGAGCGGACGCTCCGGCGGGGCGGCGATAGCCAGGAATCCGGCGGAATAGAGCGCCAGCAGGGCGACGCTCAGTGCGAAGCGCCCGACCAGCACGCCGGTCCCCCCAGCGCGCGTCGCCAGGATCACTTCCAGCACGGGATCGCCCACGAGCAGCGAACTGCCCAGCATGGCCGCCAGCAGGCCGGGGTACGGCTCCAGGGCGAACCAGCGGACCTCGGCACGCAGGTCAGGATTCCGGCTCAGGACGGCCAGGCCGACGAAACCGAGCAGCATCAGCCCCAACAGCCACCGGTTCAGGATGCGAGCATGGTAGCGGGCCAACAGCGCCGCTTCGCGCCAGGGCATGGACATCAGGCACGCTCCTGGCGGTCACGCTGCCAGGACAGGCTGGCCGTGGTGAGCAGCAGGGAGATCACGCCGGTCAGGAGCAGCGCCGCAACGTTGAGCGTGACCATTCCGGACGAGGAGTCGATCTGGAACACGGAATAACGCTCCGGGATGCCGGGAATGAACCATTCCATCACGTACGCGCCGCCCACGTTCCACACGCTGGCGGCCAGGCCGTGCCAGCCCAGGCCAATGAAGAACTCAAACCATAACATGACAAAGAGCACCTGGACGAGACGCTGGGGCAGCACGCTGGTGAGCAGCAAAATCACCCCGACCGCCGCCGTAGAAGACGGGATCGTGACCAGGACGAAGACCTGCATGAATCTCAGGATCAGCACCGGCGGCCAGCCCAACAACACCGTGATCAGCCCGCACAGCAGCACGATCAGCGCCAGCGGCACCAGCAGCGCCGCATAATTGCCCAGGAATTTGCCCACCACGTAGGCCCCGCCAGGCTGCGGCGTAGAACGCTGCAACTCCCACATGCCCAGCCGCCGGTCGCGTTCCAGCCGGTCGGCGACCAGCAGCGCGGACACCAATCCCAGCAGCAGCGCGCCGTAGTCAATCGAACTGAAGACGAGCAGGTATTGGAGCGACGACTCGGTGAAGACGTACCCGCCGAAATAGTCCGGCGGCGGGGTCTTGAAATACAGCGCGCCCTGCACGGTAAGCAGCGCCAACAGCACGGCCAGCAAGGCGAAGGTCAGCCAGAAGCCCGCACGACGCCACTGCATGAGCACTTCGGCGCGCAGCGTCGTCCCGACATCGATGATCCGGCTCATGCGAAACGCTCCCTTCGTTCGAGCACGACCAGGGCCAGCAGCAGAGCCAACACGGCTAGAGCGGCCATCGGCAGCACGCCGGTCCACAGGCGGGCATACGGCTCCTGCCAGGGGAGATGGGTGAGAAAGCGCAGCCGCAGCCCCCAGAGACTCAGACAGACGACGACCGCCGCCTCCGGGTTGAGCAGCGTGCTCACAAACACCGCCAGCGCGCCCAGGCCGACCAGCGGCGCCAGCCAGTGATTCAAAAACCAGCCGGGCGTCACGATGCCCTGCGCGGCCAGCAGCGGCAGCACGATCCCGCCGTGGAACAGCAGGTCGTAGCCAAACATCACCCCGCAGCGCAGGACCAGCACCAGGCGCGGCGAGGTCGGCGTGCTCAGGACCATTTCGCGGGGTGGATCGACCTCTTGACCGTAGAGGAAGGCTTTGCCCAGCGCGGCGACCAACACCGCCAGCAGCGCCGCCGAGTCGGTGATCGCGTGCCCGGCGTGGGACTGCACCACGATCCAGGCGGTCAGCGGGAGCAGCAGGAGCGGCGTCCAGAACAGCTCGCGGCGGATCAGGCGCACCTGGAGGCGCAGATGATCGGTGACGACGGCCAGCGTCCGGCGCCAGGGCGAAGCCGCCATCACGCCGCGGGTCTGGCGATCAAGCGCGGCCAGCAGATCGGGGCGCGGGCGGGGCGTCTCGGCCAGCACGCCGCGCAGCGCCTGGCGCAGTTCGGTCCAGGCTTCCACGTCCGACCGGCAGGCCGCGCACCCGGCCAGGTGCGCTTCGACGGCGACCCGCTCGGCGGCGGGAAGCGTGCGGTTGGCGTACCATTCCAGTTGATCGACGGGGCAGCCGTCGCGCGAAGCGTCTGTCATTCCCCCTCCCAATCACTGCGCAGCAGCGCGGCTTTCAAGGCGCGGCGGGCATAACTCAGGCGGCTCTTGACCGTGCCGAGCGGGACGCCGATAATCGCGGCGATTTCTTTGCCCGAAAAATCCTGAAAAAAGGCCAGTTCCAACACTTCGCGGTGTTCGGGGGACAGCGCGGCCAGCGCCCGCGCGATCTGGTCGTGCGTGGCGCGGCGCAGCAGATCCGCCTCGGGGAGAGGCTGATCGTCGGGAAGATCCTCGGCGGTCTCCAGTTCGACCCAGGTGCCACTGCCGCGCAGGGCTTTGAACGCCTGGTGATGGGCGATCCCGAAAATCCAGCTCGCCACCCGCCCCGTTCCCTGATAGCGCGGCGCCTGCTGCCAGACGATGACCATCACGTCTTGCAGGACGTCCTCGGCCAGTTCTTTCTGCCCGACGAGGTGAAACAAATAGGCAAAGAGGGGGCGCTCGAACCGCGCGTACAACTGCGCCAACGCCTCGCGATCCTGGCGGGCCACCTGGGCCAGCAGGACGGTTTCTCGATTCGGGTCGCTCATGACACCCAGACGTAACACTTTGTCCCTCCTACAAGGTGAGTACCACCGGAGGGGCAAAAGGTTCAACTCAACGACGGAGCACTACCGCCAGGACATCAGCTTTCCGTACACCCTTCAACCACAATTGATTTCCCCAGCGTAGATCGCTCGCGAAACGGCGCAATCTCAAGATATTCGGCGGAGTGAAAACAGGTCTGGAGGCTGTCCATCGACGGAAACTCGATCAGGATGATGCGCTCCGGATTCCAGGTCCCCGATACGGGCGTGACTTTTCCGCCACGAACGAGGTAATGCCCGCCGTGCTTCGCCACAATGTGGGGGACCCGTGTCGCATACTCAGAATAAAGCGCCGGATCGAGGACTTGAATTTCGATGATCATGTAGACAGACACGCTATCCTCTCCTTGCACACACCTGCACAAGAGCAAAGTGCCAGCAGTAGACGTCGTTGTCGGTCAGCGCGGCCAGGCGGTCCCGGTCGAGGATGACGAGATCACCTTCTTGCTTCACGCAGGCGTTGAACGGCGCGCCGTTCAGCATATCCAGCCCGGCACGAGACTGCCATTCGGCGCGGCTCACCGGGCTGTTTGCGGCCAGCCAGGCCAGCAGGCCGTAGAAAAACTGGTGGGAAAACTGGAGTCCGGGCGGATAATCGGAGAGACAGGTCTGGACGGCCTGGCGGTCGAGATCGTGCCACAGGGCGGCGATCCGCGCCTGGCGCTGGCGCAAGCTGTCCACCGTCGGCGCGAGATCGCATAACACCGCCGTCAGACGGGACTCCCAATCGGGCGGCGTCCAGGCCAGGGTGCGGCTCATATGGATCAGCCACTTTTCGTGGGGGATATATTCGCCGTTCAGGACAAAGAGCGCCTTCACCAACTCGACCACGGCCTGGGTCAACATCAGGTGACCTTGCAGGGGATCGCCCCGGTGAATCCAGATATTCCCGGCCAGCTCGAAATACCACCACGCCGCGAACAACGGGCCGCCCGCCTCGTGAGGATCGGGCCGGTGGGCCAGCTTGTCGGCCAGCAGCGCCGCAATCGCGCCGTCAGGATCGTGCAGAATCTCGGCGTAGGAGGCGTCCCAACGGGTGACCATCTCCCAGGCGCGGGCGCGCTCGTCGTCCAGGTTGAGCGCCTTCAGATCGTAGAGCTGCCCGTCGATCATCTGAATGCCGGTGCCGAACGGGGCGTGACCCGCCTGCCAGTGCTGGTAAGCAGCGGGCGTGAGAAAAAACGTCACGTCGATTTCGGAAAGGTGATCGGCGTAACCGCGCGACAGGCCGCCATTGAGCGTGATCCCCACCACGCCGGGCAGCGCCGCGAAGTGCGGCAACTGCCGGTCCAGGTGGGCGCGCAGCCGGTCAAGCTGATTGGGAGTATGGATCGTGACGGCGGGACGCGGCATCATACCCGGCACGGCGGTTCGTTGGCCACGGACTTGAGCAGATCCTCGGCGCGTCGAAGCTGGTCGGGATCGCCGTCGATCCCCAGCCAGACCGCGCCCTCGGCCCCGTAAATGCCGCCCGCGGCGATCACCTGGGCGTCGGCGCCGGTCAGCAGGCGGATCGCGTCCAGCTCGGTGAAGATCGGGGCCGGGATCGGGACCAGGCGCAGGCCGTCGGCGTCCGGCGCGTTGCAGCGCAGGGCCAGGGTATTGACGTCCTCACCCACGCGCTTTTCCAACCCGATGGGGACGATCAACTGGGCCCGCCGCCCGATCTTCGCCGTGATCGCCGGGATGATGGTCCCGCCCTTGGGGTTGGCGACCAACACCGCCGCCTGCCCGCGCGGATCGAAGCAGTTCGCGCCTTTGAGGATGACATCCCCGGCGCGAAGATCGTCCACCACGTCGAAAATCTGGAGGCCGGGCTGCCACTTGAGATCGCGGATGACGACATCGCCGCGAAACTCGGTGTGCGCCACTTCGGCCCCGGGCGCGGAGGTCATGCCCCGGCGGAAGCCAACTCGCGAGAAGGACTCGGCCTGTCCCAGCGACTTAAGAATTTCCTCGGCGACATAGCCGTTGGTCGTCCCGGCGACGATGACGAGCGTGCCTTTTTCGAGCGCGGCCATGATCGCCGGGTGAGAAACCAGCGCCCTACCGATCAGGCGCTTGCCTGCCGCGGAGGTGAGCAAAAATTGTTTCACGGAAAACCTCGTTGGTTGAAAGGGAAAAACAAAAAGAACTCGCTAGTACAGCTTGCTGCGCCCTGGGCAGAGCAAGCTCTGCCCCTACATGGCAACGTGTACTACGCCCCCCCGTTCTTTTCCTTCTCTTTGGCCTTGAGAAAGATGGCACGTCCGGCGCGCTGGGCGGCTTTGCGCACTTCCTCGGCGGGATCGCTGCGGTAGATCTCTTCCAGCGTGCTCAGCGCCTGGGACGCTTCGAGCGCGACCAGTTCTTCGATGGATTTGAGGCGGACCTCAGGGTTCTTGTCTTTCAGCCGTTCCAGGTGGAACGCGATCATTCGCTCAATCGCTGACATAGGGTTCCCTCAGTTGTCACTTCTTCCGAATCTCTTGGGTCTTGCGCGCGCGCGCCTGGGCCAGAATCTCCGCGGCCTTGGCGCGGTCGGCTTCGGAGGCGGTGTGATCGTCGAGCTTCTGGCGGATCGCGCCGTAATAAATCGTCTTCCCGGCCTGCTGAGCCAGCCCACGCAGATCCGGCTCCGGATCGGTGGCGAACACCTCCGCCAGCGTGGACAGCGCCTCGGTGTCGCCCAGCGTTTCGAGCGCCTTGATACTGGCCTCGCGGACCGCCGCTTCCGGCGATTTCAGTTTTTGCAGCCACGCTCGCAGGGCCGGACTGATCTCGGACACGGTCATTTCTCCCAGAACTCCGCCGACAGCCCGGCATCGAGCAACTGCCGCTCGTCCATGTTTTCGACGTCTACCAGCGGTTCCGGCTCTTTGACCGGCGCCGTCAGCAGGGGCAGCGGGTCCGCCGGGACGGTATCCTCGCCGCGCATCACGTCGTCAAGCTGGCGGCGGTAGGTCTGATCGACGGCGTATTGGTGCGCCTCTTTGTGCCGGGTATAGCGCAGATCGCTCTGCGCCAGGGAGGAGAGGAACAATTCCTGGTGCTCAGTAGACTGGGGGCGGGCAAACAGATCCTCGACGGCACGCTGCGTCGAGTGACCCCGCTGGTGCGCGGTATAGATCAGCCGCCCGGCCCAGTTCGCGACCTCGCGCACGCCGGGTTCGGGATCATTCTGGAATATCCAGCGCACGGCCTCCAACGCCCGCGTTTCCTCGACCATCGCGAGGATGCGCAGCGTCTCCACCCGGACACGGGGGTCCGGATCGCGCAGCCGCTCGGCTAACCGGTCAACGTCCATAGGGTCCTCCACCTGCGACCAGTATAGCAGTGGTCCCCTGATCGTGCTATGGGAGCACCCCAGATCGTGTTATAATTCGCCCACCATTAGCGCCATGCCTTTCTGACCAAGAGGTTCAATCGGTGATTCAACAAGCGGTAATCCTGGCCGCCGGGCGAGGCTCACGCCTGGGGCTGCTCACCAAAGATCGTCCCAAGTCCATGCTGCCCGTGTTGGGCAAGCCCATCATGGCCCGCGTGATGGATCGTCTGCGCGACGCGGGTATCCGGCGGTTCGTGGTCGTCATCGGCGAGCAGGAAGGCGCGATTGCGGCCTACCTCAGCACCTCGTGGTACCCGGACGCCGAGATCAAGTTCGCGCTCCAGGCGGTGCCGACCGGGACCGTCGATGCGCTGACGCTGGCCGCGCCGTTCATCAACGGCCCGTTCGTGCTGACCGCCGTGGACAACCTGACGTCGTCGGAGCACGTGCGAAACCTGGTGGCGCGCTTCGACCAGGCCGGGGATCACATCGCCACGCTCAGCCTGCTGACGGCCAGCCCGGAACAGATCCGCGTCTCGTCGGACGTGGTACTGGACGGCGACCTGGTGACGGCTATCGAGGAAAAACCCGCGCAGCCGAAGGGCCAACATGCCGCGATCATGCTGTACGCCTTCGCCCAGCGGTTTTTGGATTCCTGCCGAAAGTCAAAGTCTCGCCGCGCGGCGAGCGCGAGATCGTCAGCGCGATCCAGGCCAGCCTGCAAGACCAGCAAAAAGTAAGCTACGTGACGACGGATTGGCGGCTGCATCTCACCCACGAACTGGATCTGCTGGCTCTCAACCGCCAGTTCATCAAAGAAGGGCGCGACGCGCATATCCTCAGCGAGATTCC
>CAYRWY010000266.1:0-8220 GCA_964427955.1 uncultured Anaerolineaceae bacterium | reverse complement strand
TGAACGCGACCATCAAAGGATTCTGCGACCGACTGGCCGGGGCTGGATTCCTCGTATTCGCGCCGGACCTCTATCACGGCCCGGTGACCGACACCATTCCGGGTGCTGAGGCGCTCAGCAGCGCCTTATTCACGCAGTTGGAGGAAGCGCGGAGCGATGTCACGCAGGCGGCGGCGTTCCTCGCCGAGCGGGCGGGCCACCCGGATCGCGCGCTGGCGGCGGTGGGCTTCTCGATGGGCGCTTTCTACGCGCTGGACCTCTCCGCCCGGCTGCCCGAACGGGTGCATTCCGCCGTCGCGTTCTATGGGACGTGTCCGGTCGATTTCAGCCGCGCGCAGGCCGATTACCTCGGCCATTTCGCCGAGCATGACGAATTCGAGTCGCAGGCCGACGTCGAGCGCCTGGAAGCCGCCCTGAAAGCGACCGGACGCCCGGTGACGTTCTACCAGTATCCCGGCACCGGCCACTGGTTCTTCGAGCCGGATCGCGTGGATGCCTACAATGAAGCCGCCGCGACGCTCGCCTGGGAGCGGACGCTGGCCTTTTTGAAGCGATCCTGATTCCACGAGCGACATGGGCGCGGCAAGCAGCGCCCCCGCCGACGGACTCCCTCGGAGTCCCTTCAGCGGACTTTTTTGTCTTGCTCGTAGCCGGACGGTTTCAACCTCCGGCGTCAGTCTCGGCGAACCGAGGGCGGCGACAGGGGCGCAGCAAGCAGCGTCCCTACCGAAAAACACCTCTCTGTGCCCGACGCAAAAAGCCCGCCGACGGACTCCCTCAGAGTCCCTTCAGCGGACTTTTTTTGCTTTGCGCCTAGCCGGACGGTTTCAACCTCCGGCGTCATTATTCACAGATCGGGCTATTTCTTCTTGGCCGGGAAGCGGCTGAGCACCGTCACCGGGTTGGGCAGCACGGCCTTATCGCCGAGGGTTAGTTCGCCCAGCGGCTTGCCGGGCTTGGTCCCCGCTGCACCGGAGAAGACGTAGAGCGGCGTGCCTTCGGCGGCGTGCGAGAGCTTGATATACGCCTGGCCGAGCGAGTAGCCCTCGGTGTCGATGCTGCACGACGTCACACGGCCCACCACGCGGCCCCGCGCTTCGACCAGCGGATCGCCGGGGTGCGGCGCGCGCACGCCCTTGCTGTCCAGACGGAAGCGGGTGACGACGGCGTCACGTTCCGCCTCGTGGGCGACGAAGGGCTTTTTGCCGATGAAGAACGGCTTCCAGGGCTTGACGTAGCTGCCAAAGCCCGCATCCGCCGGATTCAGGGTCATGTCGCCCGCCAGCTCGTGACCGTAGAGCGGCAGCCCGGCTTCGGTGCGCAGGCTGTCGCGCGCGGCCAGGCCGATGGGCGTCGCGCCCGCTTCGCACAGGTCCTTGAACAGCGCGGGGGCTTTATCGGGATCGATGAAGATCTCGAAGGCGACGCGCTCGCCCGTGTAGCCGGTGCGCGCCACGACCAGATCGTAGCCGCCCAGCGTGGCCCGCGTCACACCCGCCCAGGGCAGCGCTTTGATGCGGGCTTTATCCGCCGCATCGCCGTGCAGGCTGAGCAGGATATCGCGGCTCTTGGGACCTTGCAGCGCAATATCGACACGCCGCGCGCTGCCCAGCGCCGGATCGCGCAGATCGCGGATCGTCACCGTGCGGCCCGGCGCCAGCGCGTCCGGACGATCCGGATCGATCTGGACCTCGCCGCGCTGCACCGCCTTGATCCACGCCCAATCTTTGTCATTGTTGGACGCGTTCACGACCATGATGAAGTAGTCGGGTTCCAGGCGGTAGATGAAAATGTCGTCAATCGGGATGCCGTCCACGCCCAGCAGGTAGCTGTAGTGCGCGAAGCCCGGCGCCAGCGCAGCGACATCGTTGGCCGTCACGGCGTTGAGGAACGCTTCCGCGCCCGGCCCGGCGAACTCGAAGCCGCCCATGTGCGAGACGTCGAACAGCCCGGCCCCCGTGCGCGTGGCGAGATGTTCCGCGCTCACCGACGAGTACCAGACCGGCATATCGTAGCCCGCAAAGGGGACCATCTTCGCGCCCAGTTCTTTGTGGAGCGCGTGCAGCGACGTGGTCTTGACCGGCGGGTCCTGCGGCTCGGTCCAGCTAAAGACCGGCAGCGCCTTACCCTGCGGCGCGGCACAGTGCTCCCCGCGACAGCCGATGAAATAGGCTTTGCCGGGTTCGTAGCCGGTCCCGGCGGCGGCCCAATCGGCGTCCAGGTTCCAGGCGTCGAAGCCGCTCATATCCGGCGCTTCGGCCATGACGCTGACGCTCACCGGGCCGGGGACTTTGCCATGCAAATCCTGCGGATCGAACTGCACGAAGCCGTCGGACAGCGAGCGCAGCCAGGAGGCCACTTCTTCGACCTTGCGATCCACGTGCAGGTGATAGACATTCTCATAGACGCGGTGCACGATGGCGCGCGCCAGCGGTGAACCATCGGGCCGCAGCACCCAGGTGGGTTGATATTGGCGGTCGGCCAGCGACAGTACGTCACTCGTCAGCGCTACGTCCAGGAAGCGCGCCGCCTCCGGGCCATAAACGTCTACCGTCAGCCAGCCGCGCTGTTCCTGGGGATATTCCGGCAGCACGCGGAAATGCTCCGCCGCCGCGTCCGCTTCCTTCGGGTAGTTCGCCAGGTTCGGCACGGGGTAATCGATCCCCGCAGCGGAGGCCAGCCGGTACGCTTCCTGGCGGGTCGCCGACAGCACGTCATAATCGATCTTGGCGCGCCACTGCACTTTGCCGCCCGACCCCAACTGGGTATAGGGCTGGCACGCCAGCAGCGTATCCGCGATCAGGTCGCCCAGCCGGTCGATCTGCGCTTCGCGGAAGCCGCGCTGCGTCACCCAGGGGGTGCCGAGACGAATGCCGGAGGCGTGGAAGGCGCTGGTATCGCCGGGGATAGTGTTGCGGTTGAGCACGATGCCCGCCAGGTCGAGAATCCGGGCGGCCATGTCACCGCTCAGCGGCGTGCCGTCGGCGCCCGTGACCGACTTGCAATCGACCAGCAGCAGGTGGCTTTCGGTGCCGCCATGCGGGATGCGGAGTCCGCGCGCCGCCAGCCGCCCGGCCAGCCGCTGGGCATTCGCCACAATCTGGCGCTGGAGGGCGCGGAACTGCTCGGTCGTCGCCAGCTTGAACGCGACGGCCATGCCCGCCATTGCATTGACGTGCGGCCCGCCCTGCTCGCCAGGGAATACCGCGCGATCCAGCTTCTTGCCGATCTTGCGGTCGGCGGTCATCAGCACCGCGCCGCGCGGCCCGGCCAGCGTTTTGTGCGTGGTGAAGCTGATCACGTGAGCGTAGCCGACCGGCGAGGGGAAGACGCCCGCCGCGACCAGCCCGGATACGTGCGAGATGTCGGCCAGCAGGTACGCGCCCACTTCGTCGGCAATGACGCGGAAACGCGCCCAGTCCGGCGCATAGGGATAGGAAGTCGCGCCCGCGACAATGATCTTGGGACGGTGTTCAAGCGCCAGGCTGCGGATCTGGTCGTAGTCCAGCCGGTCATGGTCGGGATCGACGCTGTAATGCACCGCATGGTAGAGGATGCCGCTGCGGCTGACCGGACTGCCATGCGAGAGGTGTCCGCCGTGCAGCAGATCGAGTCCCAGCAGCGTATCGCCGGGCTGCAACAGCGCGCTGTAAACGGCACTGTTGGCCGGGGACCCGCTCAAGGGCTGCACGTTCACCCACAGGTCGTCGGCGCTGACCCCGTCGTTGGCGAACAACTCCGCCGCACGCCGCCGGGCCAGGCTTTCGAGAATATCCACGAATTCCGTGCCCTTGTAGTAGCGCGGATCGGAGAAACGGCGGTACTCGGCCAGGCGCAGGTCAATGTCCAGAATCTCAGCCTGGGTTTTGGTCCGGCACTTGTCGTCGGGATACCCTTCGGCGTAGAGGTTTTGCAGCACAGACCCCACGGCCTGGCGCACGGCCAGCGGGATCGTCGCCTCCGAGGGGATCAGAATCAGCCGCTTGGCCTGCCGGACTTCTTCAAGATCGATCAGCGCGGCGACGTCGGGGTCGAGATCGGCGAGGTTGCCGCGAAAAAGAAAGTCGTCCATACAAACTCCTTAACATCAAGAACTATAGTGGCTATTTTACCTCAAGAATTTAACCCGCGGGAGGCCGGGTGGTTACCTTCAAGTTTAACAAAATCCGGGCCGGCCTGGAAACAAAAACGCCCGGCGTGGGCACACCGGACGTGCGGTTGGGTGACGAGGGACTCGAACCCCCGGCCCCCTCCTTGTAAGGGAGGTGCTCTATCCAACTGAGCTAGTCACCCTGAGGTATAAGTCATTATAGCCGCCGGGAGAGAGCGGGTCAAGACCCCAACGCGCTCCGAAAACGACTAAAATAGACATACTTATCGGCGTTCGACATCACAAGGAGCCTTTCATGAAACTCGCGCGCTTATCGTCCGCCCTGCTGATCGCGATCCTGGTAGGGGTCGTGGGAAACGTCCTGGCCCAAACAGACGAGACCACGCCGGTCACGTTTACCGATGGCCTGACCGTGTATTATCCCGATGGCTGGGAGTCCGCCACGGATGACAACAAGGTCGTCTACCTGCAAAACGACGACACCGGCCTGTACATCTTCTTCTATTCGCTGTACGACCTGGATCAGAGCGACCTCCAACCCGGCGACGTGTCCGCCGTCCTGGAGTTCTACCACAACCAGAACAGGTCCGACGGCAGCGACGCGTTCGACGCGGCCCAGACTCAGACGGTCACGGTGAACGAGCGCGAGATCACCTACTTCGAGCCGCTGATCGCCGAAGATGGCGGCGGCCAATACCAGACGCTGCGCGGCGCGATGGTGCTGGACGAGACGGGGCGCGTGGTCACGTTCGGCGCGTACCCGCTGCAAGGTGCCACGATCACCACCCCGGCAGACGAGATTTTCGGCATCGTCGCCAGCGCCGAAACCGGCCTTTACTACCTGGCGGATGGGACCTCGTTCACCTACCCCACGACCTGGGACAGCTACCTGGACAGTGATGGCTACATCCGGCTGGATAACAACGACACCAACGTCCGGATGGAATTCGTCTCGCCCGACCGGATCAAAGAACTGGGCGCGAGCGAAGACAACCTCGCCCCGGTGCTGGAAGACCTCTTCGCCTCGGCCCAGGACGCGTCGCTGACGTTCGACGCCGCCCAGGTGACGCCGCTCACGGCGGGCGATTTTACCGGCGCGCAGTACGTGTTCACCGACACCTACGAGGGCGACTCGTATGAGCGGTGGTTCATCGCCACCTACTCCGCGGATGGCTGGGTGAACTTGTTCGACATCGCCCCCAACACCGGGGCCACGATCAACCCGGACGACAAAGCGATCATCCTGGACATCGTCGCGTCGTTCGAGCTGCAAGAACAGTAGCCTGCCAGACCCAGGGTCGAGCGCCACCGCTCGGCCCTGGCCGATTAACCTTTCAGGAACTTGTCCCACCGCCCCCTGGTAAAGATAGTGTTCCAGCCTTCGTCATCGGTATCGGCAGCAATGCCCAACCGCTCGCTGACCACGAAGCCCACCACGAAAACTACTGCCGGATCTTGTTCCCGCAGGAAAGGCGCCAGCCTGTCGCCCGGCACCTGGTGCGGACCGATCTCAAGCAGCGCCCAGTGCCCGGAACACTCCACCAGACCCCGCGCCTCATCCACCCGGTAGACTTCCTCGGCATAGCAAAGCTCCACTTCAGAGTAAGTGTTGATGAAGCGGCGTTGAGGCTCACCCATCACGGCGAGAACCTGAGTCTCATTCATCCCGAACTCGACATCACCAATCGACCGGTAGGGTTCGATGCGCATGGGGTCCTCCCTTGGTGATCACGCTCACGAAATCTGACGGACGCTGTCGGACCTCAAGCCATTCTATCAGCGCCGCGCCAGTAAGGGTATAATCTCCGCATGAGTCGACTCCGCTTCCTCCTGCCGCGCACGACCTTTCTGCTGGCCGGGATCGCGCTGGCCGCGCTGATCGCCAGCGGCTTTCTGTGGTACGGCGCAGGACACGCCTCCAAACCGCCCTACCAGCCGTCACGCCATCGCGTCTGCGGCGAGCCGGTGACGCTGCGCGCCGAGGACTACAACCGCTGGGGCAGCACGCGCGAAGAAGGGCTGGAACTCGCCCTGCTGGATTTTTGCGATCCGGTGCGGGTGGAATGGCGCGACCGGCGGCAGGAGGTCTGGTTCTGGCTGGAGATCCAGGTCACCGGGCAGGTCTTCCCCTATGCCGGGTGGGGCTATCCCTGGAATGACGTCGAAACACCCTTCCCCGCCGACAACCGCGAGCCGCGCAATCCCTGGTGGACGCCGCGCAACGGGCTGCACATCCGCGCCAACCAGATCGGCTATACCGGCGGGGATGGCGCCGTCTGCCCGCTGAACGAAACCCAGCAGCGCGGGCTGAACCTGTTCTTCTACCGTGACGAAGGCTTTCAACTGCCGGTCGGCACGACGTATGCAGGCTGGGTGTGCATCTACTTCGACGGCTGGAACAGCCTGCCCGACGCCATCACGCTGACCGTGCTGCCGGAGCGCGCCCGCATCGTGCAGTGGGTGGATAAGCTGTTCGTGATCCGCCACCCGGAAAACTACGACGAGCCGGAACTCGGCACCATCTCCGAAGATGACTTCTGCGCCTACGCCCGCGCCACCCACCCCGACTCGATCCTGCCGGGCGGCGCGTGCGCTGAGTAGTCCTACCCCCAACCAGGGTCCAACACAATACTGGAGACCCGCCACAGCACCGGCCCCCACAGCGGCATGAGGGACGTGAAATCCCCCGGATCGAGGGGCGTGAGGCCCGTGGACCGCCAGATGGCGACGCTTTGGACGTCCGGCTTGAAGGCGATGGCATCACCCGCAGGCGCAATCGCGATATTCGCCGCGGCCCCGAAATTCGACTCGTTCCAGGTGTACAGGCTTTCGCCCGCCGGGGACCAGATCTCCCACCGGAAGTCAAGGTTAGAGGAGCTGGTCGGCACCCACACCACCCGCAGGGACTCGTCCGGCTGGATCGCACTGACCAGCTCGACCGTGAGCCAGAAGGGTTCCAACGTCTCCGCCCACAGGTCCACCTGAAACCACCGATCGTCCCATTGGAGGATCAAAAACTCCGCCGCGTTCTGCCGCACCCAGAGCGGCCCGTTGGTAGGCGGCATCCTCCGCTCGGAGCGATTGAACCACGGTTCTTGCAGCACGCCAACCTGAATAACACCCCGCAGACCCTGCCAGGGATCATACCAGCGCAGCACGCCGGGCTGCCCTTCGCCGGGGTCATTGGTGAAGACTACCAGGCCCGCCTGTCCCCACGCCACCTGAGAGGGTAGACCATCTTCGCTCAGCGCGAGGCGGGGCAGCGCCTCGTCGAGCACGCGCGTCGTGCTTCGCGCCAGGTCATGGATGACCAGCCGACGCCCCCCGTCCTCGGCGGCAGGGTAATCCTGCTCCGTCCAGGCGAGCAGGGTGCTATCCGGCGACCATACCAGCCCGGCCCGGCTGATCCCGTGGCGAATCTCCGCCCCAGCCAGGGTCATATTCTCCGGCTGACCGGCGACCAGGCGGCGCGTGCCGGTCGCCACGTCGTAGACCTCGATGTCGCACACCACGCTCGCCAACTCGCCGTAGCTGTCCCTCACCTCCTCGCGCACGGAGGCCGGGGTGATGCAGTATGCGGTGCGGCTGCCGTCGGGCGCAAGCTCGAACAACCGCTTCATCCCGTCCTCGCTCAGCCGCTCAAGCTGGCGCGTACCCTCATCCCACCGGTACAAGTCCTGGCTGAACCCCGGCGCGCGGGGGTCGCTGGCGGCGATGATCAGCCCCCCCTCCTGTGCGCTCACCCCGGCCAGCGGCAGCAGCAGCGCCAGTACCCATCCACCCAGCATCCAACGACGACCCATTTTCATAACCCTTCTCCTTTGTTACCCACAGCGATGATTATTGAGCATTCGACGCCGGAAACACAACTCAGGGCGGTTTCCCCCCACAGCCCGAAACCGGTATAGTATTAGGGGTATGGACATTCGTCTATCAAGCGAGGCTGCTTCATGCGTGAATGGAAACTTTCTTCTGCCGATCCGATGGCTCCCCGCTTTGCTGCCGACGCGCGCGCCGGGCGCACCAACTACCTGGACGACACCGTCTGGCAGCTTCACCTGGGCCAACCGGATGAACCCGCGCGCAGCCTCGAAACGCGCTACGGGGGC
>CAYRWY010000265.1:0-8251 GCA_964427955.1 uncultured Anaerolineaceae bacterium | reverse complement strand
CGCGGGTGGACACCGTGGTCCGTCCCTACACGATCAATAACTGTCGGAGACTGAACCACCGCGTGGAGAGGGGGCCGGGGGGTGAGGTAAAAAACGGCGAGTTTTCGCCTGCTCAATGCTTTTACGCCCCTGCCCATCTCCGCCTTGTATTGTCCAGGGGTGAGGGCTAATTCTACGTCGTGGGACGGCGGCGGCGCGGCGGAACTTCCGGCTCGGTCGCACCTGTGCCCGTCTTGACGGATGCCGCGGGCACCTGTTCCATCTGGCCCCACTGGCTGGCCTCGTTGCGCAGCACCGTTTCGGCTTGCAGCACCAGTTCCGGGAAAAAGCGCGCGTAATCCCCGGTTTTCAGAAAATCCTCGTCGGGCATGGCGAGCTTGGCCTGCTGCAACGCCAGCCAGGAATCCTCATAGATCGTCGCCTGCCGCTCCCACTGGTACAGCGAGCGGAACGCGGCCACGGCGGTCGCGATGGCGGGCAGCAGCGCCGTGATGAAGGCGTAGACCGGCTGTTTCGAGACCACCGAATATGACGAGATGACTGTCGAGCAGCCCATCAGCAGGGCCGAAATCCACAACATCCGGTCCGAGTTGAACGAGAATTCGGCGATGCGCCGCTTGTAATAATCGTCCTGATAAGCGATCCGCTGGTGATCGTACAATTCCGCCCGGAGCCGGGCCTCTTCCTCGGTGAACAGCGGCTGCTGCGGCGGTGCGGGCGGGGTAGGAGCATTGACTTCTGACATGGCATTGGTCTCCAGATGAGGGCGGCGGCTCAGGAGCCGGACGGCGGATTAGGGCGGCGGACAGAGGCTTCGGGCGCGTCTTCGCCTGGGGCTGGCGCATCGACTACCAGGCCCTGATCGGGACTGGCGGTGCGGGCGCCGCGCAGGATTTCGACCACTCTCAGGCGCATGATCTGGACGCGTTCGCCGGTGTTGAGCGTGTCGAAGGGCTTCTGGCGTGCCAGAAACAGAAAATAGATCGACCGCAGCGCCTCGGCCTGGGAACGCGCCTTGAACCACCGTTTCTGCGGCGTCTCGTTGGCGTCCAGGAAGGATACGGCAGCGGCCACGCCGCTGATGATGGCGGTCGCCAGGCCCAACAGTTCGGTCCAGCGCAGCCGGACGATCACGAAATCGAACCAGCCCGCCCAGCCCTGCGCGTACACGAAGACGTTGATCGCCGCGAAGGCCGTCGTACAAAAGGCCGACAGAATAAAGGCCCACTGGTACTGGTAATAACGATTTTGGTAGAACTTGGCCCGCTGGTTCATGCGCCAGAAATGCGGCAGCAGGTGCTGGTTCAGTTCGCGCAGATCGGTCTTCAGCTCTTCGGTCGGCGCACGCTTCAACAGGTTTTCGGTGATGAAGCCTTCCTGGATCATGTCCTTCTCGTACTGCTCCGGCGGCGGCGGATTCCACTCGCGGTCGATGTTGCGGCGCGGGCGGCGGCGCAAGAAGAACAGCTTGGACTTTTCTTCTCCCTTGGTCGTCAGGGCTTCGAGGGTTTGGGTGGCCCTGGGACTCAGGTTCGTCTTGGTTTCCGGCGATGGGTTCATAGACACTCCAATCAATCGAATGTGGCGGCAGTTTCCCACGTGACAGGCGCAGCGTCCGCCGGGTGCTGGATCAGCCGTAGTTCGGTGGCGTGCCAGACTTCCGGCTCAAAATCGCGCTGCATCTGGGCGATGACGTGCGGATAGCGGGCGGCGGCCACCTGATCGCCGATCACCACGCGCACCGGGAACTCGGCGGGCGCGTCCGGCAGCGGCGTGATCAGCGGGGCCAGGGCCTTGTTCAGGCTGCGCTGCGCGGCGTGGACTTCCTTTTCGGGTTGCAGGGTCCAGGCGGCGACAAACTGCTGCGCTCCGATCACTTCGGCCCACACGCCGGTTGATTCGAGCTGCATGGGCAGGTGTTTCTGCACCCAGGCCGCCAGGGCCGTCTTGACGGCCTCCGGATCGGTGGCGCGAAAATCCGCCACCAGCGCGATCCCCGGCTCCGGCATGGCCGTGATCTCGCCGGTCTTGCGCAGCGCGGTGGTCTGCTCGGTCAGTTCCGGCGGCAGGCTGAGCTGCACGCGGAAGATCAGATCGGGCGGTGGGGGAGGGGGACCGGGCGGCGCCTCCTCCGTGCCGGAGACGGTCGCCGTCTCTGCCAGGAGGGCGGGGGCGGCTTCGGCCACCGGGGCAGGCGGCGTAGGAGCCGCTGCCGCGGCAGGGACCGCTTCCGCCACGGGCGCAACTTCGGCCAGCGGGTCCGGCGCGTTCTTTCCGGCGGTCGTTTTCCGCGTGCGGCCTTTGGGGGCACGCGTCCGGGGCGCGGGCTTCTCGTCCGGTTTTTTCTGCTCATCGACAACGGCTGGGGCAGGCGGCTCTACCGCCTCCGCCTTCTCCTCGACCGGCGCGCGAACCGCTTTGCGCGGCCTGGCCTTCGGGGTCGCGAGGGCGTCCATCGTCTTGAACAGCCCTTCGGTGGCCGTATCGGTCGGGGGTTCGTCCTCGATGGCGTCGTCGAGCTTATCCAGGTCAATCGCGTCCAGATCGTCGGCGTCGGTCCACGCCGCGTCGTCGAGGTCCTCGTAGGACGGCTCGTCGGGGATAAAGTCGTCGGTCATGGTCTATTCTCCGCCGTGCTGTTCCATTTTCGTGACAAAAGTATCGCCGGAGCGGGACTCGGATTGAGAAGGTCGCTCATGGTCGCATCCTAAAAAACGTCGTCGCTCATTTCGTCCGCCGCGGCGAGATCGTCCCGCCGCAGATCGTCGTTCCAGCGCACCACGGGCTGCACCTCGCCAAAGGTGAGCAGCTCGATCCCTTCCGATTTGACACATTCGAGCGTGGCAGGGTGCAGCAGCAGGCCAAGCTCGATTTCGCGCCACTGCTGGGCCGGGTCCTGGTCGGCGTAGCCCGCGTGGCAGACGATCTCGGTCAGGCTGTCGTCGGGCAGGGTGGTCAGCAGTACCAGCAGCTCGCCCAACGTCGCCGCCCGGCCTTGCGTGAAGCCCAACTCCATGCGCGCGGGCCAGGTCGTGGCTGGGACGCCCGCCGCGGTCGCCTGCACCTGCGCGATCCGGCGCCGCGCGGCGTCGTCGGACAGGCCGGGCACCATCCCCTGGAGCGCCTGGAAAGCCGCCTGGGGCGTCAGGTCCAGCCCGGCGTTGCGCAGCGGCAGGTTATACTGCTGCGCGAGTTGGAGCGTCGCGGCCAGCGCTGCCGGGTGCAGGTAGATCGCGTGGTGATGGGCGTCCAGGTGATCGGGCGGCTGCCCGGCCAGGCGCATGAAACGCTCGAACTGGGCGTAGATTTCGCGCGCCAGGTCGTCGGGATCGAAGGCGTCCAGGTGATCGGCCCAGGTGCGGATGCCGAAGAAGTCGCCCTGCTCGTCCACCAGGGTTGGGATCTGCTCCCGCGGTGTGACGGGGCGGCCCCTCGTCAGGTTGAGGTGCAGCCCCAGGCCCAGGTCGGGCAGCACCGCGCGCGCCAGTTCCAGCCCGGCGGGCGCATCCGGCGCGTTGATCAGCACAGTGGTCGAGGTGATGATCCCCCGGTGATAGCCGTCGAGGATGCCCCGGTTGATTCCGGCGGAGTAGCCCAGGTCGTCAGCGTTTACGATCAGTTTTTTCATGCCGTACTCTGAGGTTAGGGTGATAGTCTGCGATAGAGTGTACGCCCGCCCGCCGTGAATGGCAACCGCAGTAGTACCTTAGGGTGAATCGGTACAGACAAAGACGCCATTTTTCTGTATAATGGAGATAGTATTGAAATGGCGTAAGGAATGATTGATGGAAAACGTGATGGCCGTCTACACCTGGCACGATCCCTGCGTGGAAATTCTGGGTGCGCAACTGCAAAACTTCGTGCGCTGCGCTCAGCCCGACGATATTACGCCGATTCTGAGTAAATATGCCCTGACGAATGTGCAGACCGATCGCTGGTACCCGGTCCAGCTCTGGCTCAACGTGATGACGGATATTGCGGCGGCCCAGAATGGCATGATGAACCTGACGAGCCTGGGGATGAAGATGGCCGACGTGGTGTTCAGCCCGCCGGAATTCGCCCGGGGCGACTTCGAAGCGGTTTTCATGCACCTGAACCGCTACTACCAGCGTTATCTTCGCAACGGCGATGTCGGGCATCAGCGCACGCTCAAGGTCGCCGAGCGGCATCTGCTCGCCGAGTCCAAGATCCCCTATCCCGATGATCTGCTCTATGGTATGCTGTATGGCCTGACGCGGCGCTATTTGCCGCCGGAAACGCAGTTCATTCTGTATTACGACGACGTGACCCTGCGCCGCGACCTCGGCGGGGAGTGGACCAGGATTCACGTCGAATGGGCCTAGCCAACCATGCAGTATCTTTATATCAGCTATCCCGAACGGGATTATGATTTCGCGCACCGCCTGGTGGATGACCTCCAGGCGGTGGGTTATACCGTCTTCGTGGATGCCGTCAGTGATGTGGGCACGGTTGCCTGGGCGGCGGAAACCCGTCACGCCATCCGCGCCTGTGGGGTGGTGTTGATGGTGCTGTCCCCCGCGGACGGGCGCCGGACAGGCATCCGCCACGAAGGCATTCTGGCCAACCGCCGCAAGCGCCCGGTCTATGCGCTGCTGCGCTCGCAGGGCGATTTGCCGCGCTATTTGCAGCAGGCGATCCAGGTCGATTTTTCGGACGATTACGCGGCGGCCCTGGCGCAGCTCGTCGCGGTGCTGCCCTCCCCGGCGGCTCTGCTCGCGGCCCCTGATCCGACGCCGCAGCGCCGCCCACGCCGTCCTCCGCACCCACCAAACCGCTTCCGCCGCCGCATTGTCTGGGTCGTCACCCTGACGGCCCTGGCCCTGGTGTGTCTCGCCGTGATCGGGATCGCATTTGGAGTCGTTTCGTTGTAAGATCGGGACAGACTATCTGCGCGTCCTGGCGGCTTCGGAATTCCTGTTCATCAACGTTTATCCTCATCTCGACTGGGCCGGGCGTGTGAATTCCTTTTTTTGTACACGAAGAGGACTTATGGACCGAACTGTGCCCAAGACGGGCAGTGAAGAAATCGCGCTGTATATCCGTACCTATTATTCCTTGCTGCGATCCAGCCATGCCGTGCACCTGGACGCGCTCGTCGAAGCTCACCTGGCGATGAATTCGTCGCTGCACGTTGGCGCGCGCCAGGTCATGCCGGACGCCTCCGCCCTGTTCTACGTGGCGACGCGGCTCCCGGCCTGCATGGCGGATGTCAACCTGGTGGTGATGGGCCAGACCGAGCGGGTGTTTCGCGAATTCGGCTACACCGACGTCGAAGACTGGGAGCAGGAAACCGCGCCTGCCCGCCGCCGCCGCATCATGTACGACGGTCACGGCACGCTGGCCGTCTACATCGCCAGCCGCTCCGACATCGACGACTTGATCCCGACGCTGGTCACCTACCAGATCGAGTGGAACAAGCTGCACGCCATGCTGCAATCGGTGGCGGTCCAGGCCAGCCTGGCCGCTTACAGCGCCGATTCGACGCTGGGCCGCACGGCGGATCTGGCCCGCGCGCTGGGCATTTCGGCGGACGATCTGAGCCGCCTGCAAGATGCCTGGGGCAAGAATATGATTCCGACGCTGCGCCAGATCGCCAAAGCGCCCAAGCGCTTGTCGGTACGGCTGCTGGCCGGGACGTACATCAACTACCAACGCGCGACCTCGGACTGGTGGTACAACGTGCGCCAGTCGGTCGAGCCGCTGTCGCTCCAGGAGCGCCCGGTCTATTTCGTCTCGTCCAACGTTCACTCCGTGCCGAACCTGCTGAGCGGGTTCGCGCTGCGCGAAGAGGATGCCATCTTCGAGTTCGTCGAGCGGGCGGGCGATCCCGGTCTGAAAGCCGAATACGATTACGTCCGGGTGCGCGACGAGCTGAACAACAAGAACAATTTCCTGTACTATTCGCTGCGGCGTTATGCGGTCGTTCCGGACGTGGACGCCCGGCGGGTCCGCGAGGAGCGCGAACTGGGGATCAGCCGTGCGCCGAGCCTGCACGGCTTCGACATCGAGGCTCAGGTGATCGAGTTGAGCAAGCTTGACCCGGCGCGCATGGATCAGCGGCTGATCTGCGGCGGACCGGAGAATATGCGGCGGCTGGCGCAGAGTGACGCCGTGATCGTCAACATCGACTACCCGCTGGGGATGGCGGCCTACCACGTCCTGGCCAAGATCAGCCAGTACGCGGACCGCATCCAGGGGTTGTACGTGATCGGCAAGGCCGCGACGCTCAACGCGCGCGTGGGCGACGTGCTGATCGCCAACGTGGTCTACGACGAGCACAGCGAAAACTCGTATCTGTTCGGCAACTGCTTCAGTGCCTCGGACGTGATTCCCTACCTGACGCTGCCCAGCGTGCTCGACAATCAGAAGGTCGTCAGCGTGTTGGGGACCTTCCTACAGAACGCCCAATACATGGACGTGTTCTACCGCGAAGGCTATTCGGTGGTCGAAATGGAAGCCGGGCCGTACCTCTCGGCGGTATACGAAATGGTGCGGGCCCAGCGGCACCCGGTCAACGAGATCGTGAATCTGTACATCGCTCCGTTCGACATCGGATTTCTGCACTACGCGAGCGATACCCCGCGCAGCCGGGGCCGCACGTTGGGTGCGGGTGGGCTGAGCTACCTGGGCGCGGAACCGACCTATGCGACCACGATTGCGGCGCTGCGGCGCATCTTCACCAAAGAACTGGCACGCTTAGAAGATCAGAAAGGGTCGTAGGATGCAGGTCTACGAAGCACAACAAACTAACCGCTCGATTCGCCAGTTCACCGATCAACCGGTGGAACGGACTCAGATCGAGCGAATCGTCAACGCCGGGCGGCTGTCGGGATCGGCCAAGAACCAGCAGCCCTGGACGTTCGTGATCGTGACCGAACCGGCGACGCTCCAGGCCCTCAGCATGTGCGGTCCCTGGTGTGCTCACCTGGCCGGGGCGGCCTGCGCCGTGGTGATGGTGGTGGACGATCTGCACCAACCGCCCACGCTGACCACGCCCTTCGACCTGGGACGCGCCAGCCAGAACATGATCCTGGCCGCCTGGGATCAGGGGATCGGCTCGTGCATGGCGACGATCTACGATCAGGATTATGCGCGGACGGTGCTGCATATTCCCGAAGACCGGGACGTGCCCTGGGCGATTTCGTTCGGCTACCCCCACCCGGAGGCCGACCCGCGCCAGCGCCCGCCCCGTGCGCAGGGTCGCCGTACGCTCGCCGAGGTTGTCCGGTGGGAGAGCTGGGAGATATGACCGGGAATGATGCGCTGGTTACCTGTGAATTCCGGCAGTTGGGAGGCACAGACCAGGCTTATTTCGTCCTTACATTTGCGCCTCAGTGGTGCGTCGAGCACTTGCGGGCGGCCCTGGTCGAGCGCGCGCGGATCATCGGCCAGCGCCCGCCCAAAGAGTTATTCGAGTCCATCCTTATATTCGAGTCCTCCGAGTCGTTCGAGTCCGTGAATCTGATCGGTGAAATGCGGCGGGCGCTGGCCCTGCCGGGCAGCCGGAGGATCGTCCACACCTCCGTGATCGGGCTGGGGGAGTACGGCCACGTGCTGATCGATAACCTGCTCGATCTCGTGCGGCGGGTCTACCGGGGGACTTCGCTGCACTATCATTTCTATGCTTCCCTGGGCGACGCCCTGGACGCGATGCGCGAACGGGCCTTGGCGGCAGACTAGCCGGGTGCTGCGATGGACAGTTCGTCGCCAACGGTGACCTTTGAACTCTGCACGCTGGAAGGCACCCCCCAGCGTTACGTGCTGTATACCTTTGCGCCGCATTGGCGCGCGGCTCAACTGCGGGCGGCGCTGGCTGTCGGCGCCCAGGCGATGGCGCAGGTTCCTCCTGACGAGAAGCTCGAATCGGTTTTTGTCTTCGGCGAATGGGAATTTTTCGATGCGATCAGCCTGATCGGGGAGGCGCGGCGGCTCTTTGCGGACCCGAACAGCGACCATTTCGTTTTTTCGTCGGCGGTGGGGCTGCCCGGCCTGTCACGGGCACTGCTGCGCGACCTGATGGGGGTCATGCACTTCTACTTCGGCAATCGCCTGGGGGTGGATTTCTACGCGACGCTCGACGAGGCGCTGGCCGCCATGCGCGACCGAGCCGCCGCGCGTGCGGCGATGACTTCCTAGTACACGTCGGCTGAAATACGCCGTTGGTACTGTAGGGGATGAGTCATCCCCCGGCCCCCTCTCCAACCTAGCGATACTGATGGCGAACTACGTG
>CAYRWY010000264.1:0-8252 GCA_964427955.1 uncultured Anaerolineaceae bacterium | reverse complement strand
TGCCACAATCGTCGCGAAGTTGTCGTCGGTCAGGATCATGTCCGCCGCGCCCTTGCTCACATCCGTGCCGGTGATGCCCATCGCCACGCCGATATTCGCCTGCTTGAGCGCCGGGGCATCATTCACGCCGTCGCCGGTCATGGCCACGATCATGCCGTGCGACTGCCACGCCTCGACCACCCGCAGCTTATGTTCGGGTGAGACGCGGGCGTAGACCGACGTTTTGGTGACGACGTCCTTCAACTGCTCGGGGTTCATCGTGTCCAGATCGGCCCCGGTGATCGCCTGGTCATTCTCGTGCATGATCCCCAACTGCCTGGCGATGGCCACCGCCGTGAGCTTGTGATCGCCCGTGATCATGACCGAACGAATCCCGGCCTGGGCTGCTTTTTTGACAGCTTCCCTGGCCTCGTTGCGCGGTGGGTCCACGATGCCGACCAACCCCAGCATCCGGAGCTTCCGCTCGACGTTTTCGGGCGTCAGATCGGTCGGAATCGCGTCAAGATGGCGGTAAGCGATCCCGATCACGCGCAGCCCCTGGCTGGCCATCACTTCGATCTGCTGGCGCCACTTGTCCCGGCGCTCCTCGCTGAGCAGGGACGGGCCGTCGGGGAGCATTTCTTCCGCTGCCCAATTCACCAATTGGTCCGGCGCGCCTTTCGTGAACGCCACATACGGCGTGTTTTCGAAGAGTTCGGCGGCGGATTTGCCCCGCACCTGGTGGATCGTCGTCATGGCTTTGCGCTCGGACGAAAACGGGATTTCCGCCTGCCGCGGCAGATCGGCGTCGATGGCGGTGCGCTTCAAGCCGCCTTTTTGGGCCAGGACGAGCAGCGCGCCTTCGGTGGTATCGCCGACGATTTCCCAGCGCCCGGTGTCTTCGGCGCGTTCCAGGAAGGCATCGTTACACAGCGCCCCGGCTTCCAGGACGCGCAAGAGAGTCGAGTCGTTGAGCACATTGAGCGTGTTATTGCCCGCGTAGAAGGCGCCGATCGGTTCATACCCGCTGCCGCCGATGGTGACGTCGTCACTCCGTCCCGGCAGGGCGACCTGGGTGGCGGTCATTTCATTGCGCGTCAGCGTGCCCGTCTTGTCCGAGCAGATCACCGTGACCGACCCCAGTGTTTCGACGGCGGGCAGCTTGCGGATCAGGGCGTGACGCTTGACCATGCGCCGCGCGCCCAGCGCCAGCGCAATCGTGATCACGGCGGGCAGCCCTTCGGGGATCGCGGCCACGGCGAGGCTGATCGAGGTCAGCAGCATTTCTTCGACGTTTTCGCCGCGCAGCACCCCGGTGATGAAGACGATGGCGCAGACGACCAGCGCCGCACTGGCCAGCACGAATCCGACTTTTTCCAGCCGTTCTTGCAGCGGAGTGCGGCCTTTTTCGACGTTCTGGAGCATGGCCGCAATGGCGCCCAGCTCGGTTTTGAGGCCCGTTCCGGTGACGGCCAGGACGCCGCGCCCAAAGGCCACGGCGGTCCCCATGTACGCCACGTTGTGCCGGTCCGCCAGCGCCGGAGCCTGATCACTCTCCGGCATCGCGGGGGTGGATTTTTCGACGGCCAGGGATTCGCCGGTCAGGGCCGATTCATCCAACTGGAGATTCGCCGTTTCGAGCAGACGTCCATCGGCAGGAATGCGATCCCCGGCTTCCAGCAGCACGATGTCTCCCGGCACGAGATCGACCGCGCTGATCTCGTGCATATGCCCATCTCGCCGCACGCGCACGTGAGGAGTTTGCATTGCGCTCAAGGCGGCCAGCGCCTGTTCAGCCTGGTATTCCTGGAAAAAGCCCAGCACGGCATTCAAAACCACGATCGCCAGGATCACAATAGCATCTTCGGTATCGCCAATAAAAATTGAAATGACCGCCGCCGCGATCAGCACGATCACCATCACGTCCGTAAACTGGCTTTTCAAAAGCTGCCAGACGGTGCTGCCTGCTTCGGTGGGGAGTTCATTTTTGCCGTGCTGCATCTGGCGGCGTTCGACTTCGGACTGGCTCAGTCCGTGTTCGACATCCGACCCTAACCGGCGCAGCACCTCTTCTCCGGCGAGGGCATACCATTTTTCTGTAGGCTGATCGGGCATAGTCGTTCCTTTCTGCTTGGGGTGCGGGCTTTGTGGTGTGGCGAGTGTATGTATAGATGCTCGGTTTATAGTCCAAGCTGGTTATCAGGGCAACTCTAGGGAGTTTATGAGATCCTGCCCCCCCAAATATTAGGGGGAAAAGTCGCCCGTTGAGTCTGTTCGCAGCGTGGTGCTATAATGCTTTTATCGTAGCACAATGGGCGTGCAGGCAGCGAAAGGGAATAATCCATGCCTAAAGCCGATGTCATTGCAGATTTGCGCGCGGCACGCACGGCGCTTCTAGCCAGTATCGAAGGATTGACCGACGACCAACTGCTTCAGATCGGCGCCGTCGGACTGTGGTCGGTGAAGGATGCACTGGCGCACCTGGTCTCCTGGGAAGCCGAGCTGGTGACGCTGTTCTCTCAGTTGGAGCAACACAAGCGGCGTGCCCCGCGTATTGTAGAGATAGAAGACATCGACGAGTGGAACGACGAGCAGTATCATACCAACGCCGCTCGCCCGCTGGCGGCCATCCTGGAAGACTTCGACGGAGTGCATAAGCACCTGATCCGCGCCATCGAAGCCCTTGATAACCAGAGCCTGGACGACAACCGCCGTTTTCCCTGGATGGAAGGGGAGCCGCTCAGCTACCTGATCCTCGAAAACGCGACCTGGCATGAAGAAGAACACGCGGAAGATATTCGAGCCTGGCGTCAGGAACAGGGCCTCTAACTGAGGAAAAAGTATGCGCTGTTTGGGACGGTTATTAGGGTTGATCTTGGCAGTCTTCTTCGTCGGTATGCTGCCCTGTTCGCTGTGGACCTATAATACGCAGCGGATCACGCTCGAAGGCGATACCTACAAACGCGTTTTCAAGGACAAGGACTTCTACGACGAGTTGACCCCGCGGGTGCTGCCCGCCTTGCTCAAAGGGTTGCAGGAAGAAGACCCGGCGGGAACGACCGTGTCGTTTCTAGAGGTGATCAACCACCTGGACGCGCACGATTGGAAACAGATCGCGCCGACCCTGATCCCGCCGGGCTGGGTCGAGCATGAGGTTCAGACCAACCTCGATTCGTTTTTGGCCTGGCTGGATGGCAATCAAGACCTGGTGATCGTCTTTCAAACCGAAGACCTGAGTCGTTGGCTGTCCGGCGATCCTGGCAAGAACGCCCTGCCGCAGATCGCGCAGGCGCTTCCGGCCTGCTCGCCTGACCAGGAACAGCAGTTCGCGCAGTTCGTGAACGAGACTGCGGACGTCGCCTTTCCTTACTGCCGTCCGGAGGACAGCGCCCTGTTGTCACAGTTGAATCCGCTGCTGGACAGCGCCCGTCTGGCCGCGGCGGACCAGCTTCCCACCGAGTTGAATGTGGTCGAAGAAATGCGTCAGGCGCTCAGAGAACGGGCGTCCGATCCGGCGCATCAGCAAGCCGCGGAAAAAGCCTATTCGGACGAGGAGTTGAACCGCTTCCGCTCGGCGGTCCGGTTGTACAAACGGCTGCTCCCGCTGACGCTGATGATCCCGGCGGTGCTGCTGTCGTTGATCGTGATCGTGGCCATCCGGTCCTCCAAAATGTTCTTCCGCTGGATGGGCTGGGCTTTGATCATCGGCAGTCTGTTCACGCTGCTGCCCCTGTTTTTCCTGCCGTTCATGGCCCGTGATATGAGTTTTTCGTCGGAATTGGAAAGCGGTTTTGCCGCCGGTGGGGCGCTGATCGCCGAGGTCGTCGGCAGCCGGATGGTCAAGCTGCTGATCGGGGCCTTCACCTGGCCGATCCTGGAGCAGTCCGCAGTGCTGATCGCCATCGGATTTTTCTTCACGGTCCTGTCGGTGCTGCTGCGCGATCCCGACGCCCCTCAGGACGACGCGGGGCCGACGATGGTGGCGGTACCTGCTTACCAGACCCCAGGAGGAATGATCATGTCAGAAACTCCGACCCGGTTGGATACCACCCCGTCGGCCACTCCTCCCACCCAACGCACGCCACCCGGTACGCGGAGTGATACGCCATGACCCGACTCCCTCGGCACGCCCGTGTTTATCGCCCGTTGGGGCTGTCGATTGCCATCCTGGCCACCGCCGTGATCTACGGCCTGTTCCCGCTGGGCGAGGTCTATTTTCTCCACCGGATCGAGGCCACAGCGGCGGATACCTACCTGGTGAGCGGGGTGGACGTTGGCGACTGGAATATCATCCAGGGTATTTACGGCGTTTGTATCCTGGTCGCCTGCGTGCTGGCCTGGTGGGGACGCCCCCGCCAGATTCGGTTCGTGCTGGTCCTGCTGTTGATAGTGATCACACCGGTCAACCTGTACCGGATTCTCGAAGCGTGGACGTCCTCGGTTGATCCGATCTTTGGCGGGCAGGGGCAGGAAGTGGATCGCGCCATTCTGCTCTGCCAGTTCCCGGCTATGCTGCTCCTGCCGCCCTATGCGATCTGGTACCTCAACCGTGCCCCCGCGCGGGCGTTTTACCGGCGGGTTCCGCTGGCCGCGCTGAGCACTCCGCCGTCTGACGATAAATCGTCGGGTTAGGGGGGTATACAGCGAACAGGAAGTTAAGCTATAATTGCCTTTGGTTTTGCATATTTATTTTTCGCTTTCTGGCCGTATGCGTGGGTATACTCGGTGGATCGATTTTCCCAGGCTTCCCCACCGATCTGAATCATGCTATAATTTTCGAACGCGCTCCCACACATCATGGGCTGATACGGCACTGCATATTTAATAAAGCGCTTACCTTATGGCGTTTATAGGTGAGAATCATGGTTCCGGTCAGCGATACTCCAGGAGGCAACGCGACTCACGTGATTCAGGAATTGATGAACCGTGCAGATCAACGTGGCTATGTAACGTTTGAGGATGTATTGGAGCTGCTGGATGAAGACAGCGATGACGTAAATGCCATTGAAGCTGTTCTCGATGAGCTTGATGAGCTAGGGATCGAGCTTCGCCAGCACGACATTAACCCACCTGACGACCTGGACCTCCGTGACGGAGAGTTCCAGCCTGAAGAAGAACCACAAGATCCTGACGTGGGCGATATTAACGCGGTCTCCGCGGACGACCCGGTGGGCCTCTACTTTCGTCAGATGGCCCAGGAACCGCTGCTCACCGCCCAGGAAGAGATCGAGCTTGCCAAGCGCATCGAGTCCGGGCGCGAAGCGACGCAAAAAATCCGGGGTGACGGTCTTTCCCCCGACGAATATGAAATCCTGCGGCGGCTGATCGAAGACGGTCAAGCCGCGCGTGAGCATTTGGGCCGGGCCAATACGCGCCTGGTCGTGAGCATCGCCAAGCGTTACATGGGTCAGGGGCTGCCTTTTCCCGACTTGATCCAAGAGGGGAACGTCGGGTTGATGCGGGCCGTCGATAAGTACGACTATAAGCGTGGCAACCGGTTCAGCACCTATGCGACCTGGTGGATTCGACAGGCCATCACCCGCGCGCTGGCCCAAAAGACCCGCACCATTCGTATTCCGCTCCATATGACCGAACGTATCCGGCAGATGTACCGCACCGCGCAGGTGTTGGAACAGTCCCTGGGGCACCGTCCCACGCCCGAAGAAATCGCGAAAGAAATGGAACTCCCGGCGGAAAGCGTGCGCGGCATGATGGACGCCAGCCAGCACGCGATCGCGCTCGAACGCCCGGTGGGTGATGATGGCGACAGCGAGTTCGGGGATTTCATCGAGGATCAGGACTCGCCCAGCCCGGTCGAAGCCGCGACGCAGCATCTCTTGCAGGAAACCATCGAAGAAGTGTTGAGCGAGTTGACCCCGCGCCAGAGCCACATTCTGCGGCTGCGCTTTGGGTTGGGTGGCGGTGAGCCGCATACCCTGGAAGAGATCGCCAACAAGTTCGGGCTGAGCCGCGAGCGGATTCGCCAGCTCGAAAAAGAGGCGCTGCGCCGTCTGCGTCATCCCCGGCTGGCGCACAACCTGCGGGATTATCTTTCTTAGCCGTCCCGTCACAACGGCATACCATCACCGGCCAGGGCACCTACGCCCTGGTCTTTTTTGTCTCGCTGGGAGAGGATTTGGTTGCATGAATGTCCCCCCCCACATATAATCCTAAACACTAAGCGGATTGGTGGGATCGGCCTCAAGCAATGTCCGTCGTAGATGACGTCAAAGCCCGTCTCGATATAGTTGATGTTGTATCCGGGTACGTCAATCTCCAAAAGGCAGGGCGCAACTACAAGGCGCTGTGTCCTTTTCACCAGGAGCGGACTCCCTCATTTATCGTATTCCCGGATACACAGTCTTGGCGTTGTTTCGGTGCGTGTGGTGAAGGTGGCGATATTTTCGGCTTCGTGATGAAAGCCGAAGGCTGGGATTTCCCCGAGGCGCTGCGCGAGCTGGCCCAGCGGGCCGGGGTGGAAGTCGCGCCGCGCACGCCCGACCAGAACCAGCAGCAGGCCGCCACCGAGCGGCTGCAAGGCTTGCTCGAAGAAACGGCCAGCTTCTTTTATCGCCAGTTACGCGAGACGCCGCCGGGCCAGATCGCCCGCGATTACGTCGCGAAGCGCGGCTTGAACGATCAGACCGTCGAGCAGTTCAAGATCGGTTATGCCCCGGACGATTGGCGGCAGGCGCTCCAGCATCTTCAACTGCTCGGCTATACGCAGGATGAGGTCGTCGAGGCCGGGGTTGCCATTCGCAACGACAAAGGCAACGTGTACGACCGCTTCCGCCACCGGTTGGTCATCCCGATTCGGGATGGACGCGGGCATACCGTCGGGTTTGGGGCGCGGGCCTTCAACAAAGAGGACATGCCCAAGTACCTGAACTCGCCGCAAGGGCCGCTGTTCGACAAAGGGCGCCTGCTGTTCGGGCTGGACATGGCTCGCCGCACGATCCGCGAGACGGAAACGGCGATCATCGTCGAAGGCTACATGGACGCGATCCAGGCGCATCAGGGCGGCTTTACCAACGTCGTCGCCCAGATGGGCACCGCGCTCACCGAAGACCAACTGCGCCAGGTGCAGCGTTATGCCAACCGGCTGATCCTGGCGCTCGATCCCGACGTGGCAGGGGTGACGGCCACCATGCGCGATCTGAACGTCGCCCGGCAGACGCTCGACGAGGATGAGCGGGTGACGTTTGATCCTCGCGGGATGATGCGTTACACTGGCATGTTGAACATGGATATTCGCGTGGTCAGCCTGCCCGAAGGACAGGACCCGGATGACTTGATCCGGGATGATCCTGCCGCCTGGGCGGCGCTGATCGAACGGGCTGTTCCGGTGGCGGAGTACGTGATCCAGCAGGGAACAGCGCACCTTACCGAGCATTCGTCTCCTCAAGAGCGGGAAAACGCCGCGCGCGAGCTGCTGCCGATTTTGATGTCCACCGAGAGTGACTTGCAGCGCAGCGGTAACATCCAGGCGTTAGCCCGGCGGGTGCGCATCGACGAGCGCATGTTGATCCAGTGGGCGCAGCATCGCCAGGCGGTGCAGGTACGCTCGAAGCCGTCGATCAAGGATCAGCGCAAGCTGGTAGAGCGGACGACCCGACCGGCAGCCCCCGTGGGGTTGCCCGGCCAATCGGCCCAACGCGAGGAAGCCTGTCTGCGGATGCTGATCGAGCAGCCGGATCGTCTGTATGCGGCGAACCGGCGGCTGCGCGAACTGCAAGGGACGGACACTGCCCTGGCCGAGACGTTGGCCCCGTTGAGCGCCGAAGATTTCAGCCGGGCGGACTATCAAGAGATCTTCCGCCATCTGGTGCGGTCTTTATATCAGGATGATCTTGAGCCTTTGGACTATCTTTACCAGCAGCTCTCCCCGGAATTGGCCGAGGTGGTAGACCGTTTGCGGGTGGAGCCTCTGGCAGAGTTTCAGCAGGCCCTATCGAAAGCACTGGTGACTGAGCTGCAATCCATCGTGCGCGATCAGGCCCGGATCAATACACTGCCTGAACCCAATACATCTTTATTCATTCAAGATACTCTCGCCTTACGGCATAGTCGATTGGAGCGTGAATCCCAGGACTTATATTTTTGGCAGCAAGAAGCGCAAGATGGCCCGACTGACCAGCACTATCAGGCCCGAGTTGAAGCGAACCGGCGTTCCCGGCAGTTGATCGCGAAGACTTTGCAGCAGATGCGAAGTTTTGCCCGCAGCGGGTAAACCACTATACATGCGTCCTGTGAGACGCCAGGGTGTTATGGCT
>CAYRWY010000263.1:0-8253 GCA_964427955.1 uncultured Anaerolineaceae bacterium | reverse complement strand
AGGGGGTGAGATTCGCAGCGCCGCGTCATGAGCCAACCCTACTCCGGCTTCAAGACGCGCACGCGCAGCAGGGTGACGTCGTCGTTCTTGCAGACCTGGCGCTGGCGCAGCTCGGAGATGATGAAGCTGAAGGATTCCTGGCTCTTGAGCCGCAAAAACTGGTTACGCAGCACGGCCCACTGCCATTCCGGCAGGGTGGTGTACTGGGACAGGAAGAAGTGGGCCAGCGCGTCGGTCATCAGCCAGAAGCAGTCGCCCGGCGTGCAGGTGCCTGCCGTGGTGACGGGTTGGAGGCCGCGGTTGCGTTCGGTCCGGGTCGAGAGCAGGGCGGGCCGGTTGTTGAACTGGGCCGGATCGTCGAACGGGAACGACTGCACCAGCCGCGCCTTGTGGAAGTGGAACAGGCAGCTATCCCCGATGCTGAGCGCGCGCCAGCCGCCCTCCGGCGTGAGGCGCAGGCCCAGCAGCGACGAATAAGCCCCGCTCTGGAGCTTCTCTTCGGCGTACCAGGGCAGGGGCTTGCCGCGCGTCCGGGCGTCGATCTCGGTCTGCCAGTCCGCCGCCAGCGCGCCCACGGCTGCCGGATCGGGATCGTCCAGCCGCCCTTCGGCGAAGGCCCCGGTCAGCAGCGCCGCCCACAGCCCCGAAAACGACGTTTCGGTCGCGCCGTCGGCTACTGCGCCGCAAAAATCGGGCGGATCGGATTCGTCCGGCGGCGAGTAGGCGAAGGCGTCCTCGTACTCCTCGGCCCGGTTGCCCGCTTTGGGGAGCCAGAAGGCATGGACACTGAGCCGCATAGCCGCTTACCGCAGGTTGCTGGGGCGCGTGCCGATGTCCAGGAAGCGGATCACGGCGACGATGTCGGCATTGAACACGAAGCCGCGCGACTGTTCGGTGACGGCATAACCCTCCTGCTCCGCCGCGGCCCGGATGTGCTCCGGCAGCTCGCTCGACATCTGGAACAGCAGCCGGGCGTGCTGGTCGGGCAGCTCCTTGTCGCTGCTGGGAAACTCGATCTTGTTGCTGCCCAGCGACGAAATGTGGACGTTGAACAGCAGCACATTGCCGTCGGCGCTGGCGAGCTGCTTCAACTGCTGCGCCTGGGTCAGCGGGTTGCCATCCGACGCTTCGCCGTCGGTGATGTTGATCACGATGGGCGGGAAGCAGTTGCCGTGCTGGGCCAGCCAGTCGGTCACGATGGCGTTGGCCTGCTTGAGCGCCTCGCACATCGGCGTTCCGTTGGCGGCGACCGGCTTGAACCACACCGGGAAGCGCACTTCCTGGTCGATCAGCCCGCCCGCGCCGTCTTCCACTTTCTTCTTGCGCGTTTCGATGGCGCTGGGGGTGTCGGCCACTTCGCTGATCGGGACCAGCTTGCGCCCGGCCAACGCACCGTCGAAGGCGGGGCCGACCTTGCCGCCGTAGCCGATCACGCCGACGTGATAGTAATCCCGCACGCCTTCGGACTTGGCGCACTTGATCGCCAAATTTTGCAGCAGCCGGTTGATGGCATCCGCCACCGCTTTATCTTTCGTGCCGCCGCCCCCGCCGCCGAACGGATCGGACATCGAGCCGGACTGGTCGATCAGGAACAAGAACATGCTGGGATTGCTGCGGCTGATCTCCGCCTGATAGGTCATAAGATGTTTTCTCCTTCGAACCGGTTTTCCTACTCATTATACGCGATTCACGGCCCGGCGGCGCGCGTTGGTCGCTCCTCACCAAATCGTAGTTTGCCCTGACCGCCCCAACGGGTGATAATGGGCGTGCTATGAATACTACGAACAACGCTAAACCCAACGTGACTCCCAATCTCCCACGACCTCACTACGTCCGGCGTACTGCTGAACTGCGCCCACTGGTAGACCGCCTGAAAAACGAACCCCTGCTGGCGGTCGATACCGAGTCCAACAGCCTGTTTGCCTATTTCGAGCGCGTCTGCCTGGTGCAGCTTTCGACGCGGACCGCCGATTACCTGATCGACCCGCTGAGCGTTGACGACATGAGTCCGCTCGGCGAACTGCTGGCCGATCCCGCCATCGAGATCGTGTTTCACGCGGCGGAATACGACATCATGACGCTCAAGCGCGATTTCAATTTCACCTTTACCAATATCTTCGATACCATGCTGGCCGCGCGCACCTGCGGCTGGGCGAAGATCGGGCTGGGCAGCATTCTCGAAGAGCAGTTCGGGATGCGCGTCGACAAAACCTTGCAGCGCGCCGACTGGTCCACCCGCCCGCTGCCGCCCGATCAACTGCGTTACGCCCAGATCGATACCCATTTTCTGCCCGAACTGCGCGACCGTTTCGTCGCCGAGCTGACCGAGCGGGGACGGCTGGTCGAGGCGCGCGAGATGTTCGCCGCGCTGGCCGATCTGCCGCCTGCATCGCGCCAGTTCGATCCGGACGGCTTCTGGCGGATTCACCAGGTGCGCGATCTCAAGCGCAACCAGGTCGCCATCGTGCGCGAACTGTACCTGCTGCGCGACCAGATCGCCCGCCAGCGCGACTGGCCGCCTTTCAAGGTCTTCACCGACGAGACGCTGATTCATTTGGCGCTGCTGGCCCCGCGCCGGATGGAGGATTTGCAGGGGGTGCGCGGGCTGAGCGACCGGCTGGTCGAGCGCAGCGGCGCGGCCCTCTTGCAGGCTATCGCGCGCGGCGCGCACGCCAAGCCGCCCACCCCGCCGCGTTCTCGGACGCTGGACCCGGTCGTGCAGGCGCGCTATGATGCCCTGAAGGACTGGCGCAAACAGCGTGCTGCCGATCGCGGCGTCGAGTCGGACGTGATTCTGTCCCGCGAGATTCTGTGGGCGCTGGCGCGCGAAGTCCCTACCTGCCTGGAAGACCTGGACCGCATTCCCGGCCTGGGACCCTGGCGTAAAGCCGAGTATGGCGCGGAACTGCTGCAAGTGTTAGGACAGGTACCTGATGATCAGTCATAGGGGGATACGGCGATGAAAATCACATTTCACGGCGCAGCGCGAACCGTCACCGGGACGCAGCATCTGATCGAAGTCAATGGCCAGCGCCTGCTCCTCGACTGCGGCCTGTACCAGGGTCCGCGCCGTGACGCCTTCGAGCGTAATCTCACCCTGCCGTTCGACGCCAGCGCGGTGGATGCGATGATCCTCAGCCACGCGCACATCGATCACAGCGGCAATATTCCCAACCTGGTCAAGACCGGGTTCCGGGGCGACATCGTGTGCACCTTCGCCACGCGCGACCTGTGCTCGACCATGCTGCTGGACAGCGCCCACATCCAGGAACAGGACGCCCAATTCCTCAACAAAAAGCGCGCCCGCAAGAACGAGCCGCCCGTCCAGCCGCTCTACACCACCGAAGACGCCGTCAACTGCCTGGACTATTTCAGCGCCATCGGCTATCACCGCCAGCGCGAAGTGCTGCCGGGCGTGTACGTCACCCTGATCGACGCCGGGCACATGCTGGGCAGCGCGATTGTGGTCCTGGACATCGAAGATCGCGACGCCGGGCGCGACGTGCGGCTGGTGTTCAGCGGCGACCTGGGCCGCAAGGGGATTCCGATCATCCGCGATCCGGAGTACGTCGATCATGCCGACGTGCTGATCCTCGAAAGCACCTACGGCAACCGGACGCACGAAGCGTATGAGGATTCTGAAAAACGGCTGGAAAAAGTGATCGTCAATACCTACCAGCGGGGCGGGGCGGTGGTGATCCCGTCCTTTGCCGTCGGGCGCACGCAGCAGTTGGTCTACACCCTGCACAAACTGATGGACCGGCGCGACATCCCCAAGCTGCCCGTGTACGTGGACAGCCCGCTGGCGATCAACGCGACGGCAGTCTTCCGGCTGCATCCCGAAGCCTACGACGCCGAAATCCGCCAGTTCATGCTGTCCGACGGCGATCCGTTCGGGTTCGAGTCGCTGCAATACACGCGCTCGTCCGAACAGAGCAAGGAGCTTAACTTTTTGCGCGAGCCGTTCATCGTGATCAGCGCCAGCGGCATGGCCGAAACCGGGCGCATCCTGCACCACTTGCGCAATCGCATCGAAGACCCGCGCAACACGATCCTGATCGTCGGCTGGCAGGCGCCGGATACGCTGGGCCGCCGGTTGGTCGAAAAAGTGCCGGTGGTCAAAATCTTTGGCGAGGAATATCACGTGAAGGCGCAGGTCGAGGTTTTGAACGGTTTCTCCGGCCATGCCGATTGCAGCGAGCTGATGGAGTGGGCGGGCGCGATCACCAAACAGCCCCGGCGTACCTTCCTGGTACACGGCGAGGAAGACGCGGCCTTCGCCCTGGCCGACAGCCTGAAAAGCCAGGTCGGTTATGAGCAGATCGATGTCCCGGAATTACATCAGAAATTCGCCGTGTAGTTCTATCTGAATGTCATGTCCAATTCTACCAGCCCCGCCTTAAGGGGCTGTTTTCTTTTTGTATTAAGGGAGTATAATTGGGTAAAAATTATGAAAGTTGACGAGATGATGAATATTTAGACTCTTTTGTTTTCCTTTGTGGCCAGGATCGTTGATAATATAGGGTAGGTTGAAAAATTAAGAGTGAGGAGACGGAACGTGGCTCCCCCCCCCTCGACTGGCGAGCCGCCCATTGACCCCTTGCATCGGACCGTGCGCCGTTTGACGAGTCCGTCTGCTTTGATTCTGGATCACGCGGGGCAGCGCCGGGCCAGGCTGCTGTCCTCCGTGCTGCTGATCTTAATCCTGACGGTGGTGATCAACGGTATCCTCGTCGAGCTGCTGGTCGAGGGATCGAGCGCCTGGCGCGACGATGACATGGCGGTTACCATCGTGACCTTCGTGGTCCTCGTCCCGCTGTATTTCGTCAGCCGGACGCACCGTTACTCGCTCGTCGCCCGGCTGCTCGTCGTCGTGGCCTCGGTCTCGACGTTCGCCATCGCGCTGCCGAGCGGCCAGGCCAACGACGCCAATCTGCTGGTCTACCTGGTCATCCCGGTGGTGTTGAGCAGCGTGCTGCTCTCCTACCAGGCCACCGCGCTGTTGATTGCGGCCCAAACGGCGGGCACGCTGATCTTCATGTGGTACTTCCGGCACACCACCTCGGATTACAACTGGTCGGGCTTCGTCTTCGTCGTCTCGCTGATGATCTGGTTCGCCGCGCGCCATACCACCCAGACCGAACAGGAACAGCGTGTCGAACTGGCGACCAGCGAAGAGATCACCGACCGTATTTTGGAAGCGAACCCTGACCCCTCGGTGATCTGGACACGCCGGTCCGATGGCCGGATTATTCTGGAGCAGATCAACTCGGCAGCGGAAGACGACTCACGGGGGGATCTCGCCGGATTCCTGGGGATCAGTGCCCAGGAGTTCTACCGGCACGAGCCGGACATCGTGGTGGGTATCGTGCGCGTCCTCGACACCGGCCAGCCCTTCCGCCAGGAGATGAGCTACACCTTCCGCACGACGGGCGAGACTCGCTGGATGTTGGTGGAGTTCTCGCGCATCAGCCCCAGCCAGGTGCTGCACACCCTGCACGACATGACCGGGCGTCGCAACATCGAGGAGGCGCTGCGCGAGAGCGAAGCGCGCTACCGCCTGGTGTTCGAGCAGATGTCCAGCGCGTTCGCCCTGCACGAAATCGTGTGCGACGATCAGGGCCATCCAATCGACTACCGCTTCCTGGAAGTCAACCCCGCTTTCGAGGCGTTCACCGGCCTTAAAGCAAAGGACATCGTCGGCAGGCGCGTGCTGGAGGTGCTGCCCGGCCTGGAGCTGTCCTGGATCGAGCGGTACGGGCGCGTGGCGCTGACCGGCGAGTCGATCCAGTTCGTAGATTACAACCGCAACCTGAACAAATATTTCGAAGTGCGCGCCTTCTGCCCCAGGCCGCGCCAGTTCGCCGTCACCTTCTCCGACATCAGCGAGCGCCAGCGCGCCGAGCGGGCCCTGCGCGAAAGTGAAGTGCGCCATCGCGCCCTGCTGGACGCGATCCCCGACCTGATCTTCCGCATAAGCCGGGACGGCGTTTTCCTGGACTACAAAGCGTCCAACGTGGAACTGTTGGTCCCGCCGCGTGATTTCCTGGGAAAGTCGCTCCGCGAGGTGCTGCCCCCGCTGCTGGCCGAACAGGCGCTGCGATCCATCGAGCAGGTCTTCATCACCGGACAGGTGCAGATGCGCGAATACCAGCTCGATCTGCGCGGCGACCCGCGGGATTTCGAGGTGCGCTACAGCCCCGGCGGCCCCGATCACGTCATCTCCATCGTGCGCGACATCACCGACCTCAAGCGCGCCCAGCGAGAGCGCGGTGCGACCGAGGCCAAGCTGCAAAGCATCTTCCGGTCGTCGCCGGTGGGCATTGCCTTGATGGTGAACCGGGTCTTCGTGGAAGTCAACGACCAGATCTGTGCTATCACCGGCTACAGCCGGGACGATCTGATCGGGCAGAACGTGCGCCTGCTCTATCCCACCGAAGAGACCTACAACCTGGCGAGCGGTCTGTTCATGCTCGACCAGATTCAGCGGTCGGGTGCCGCCACGGCAGAAACCTGCTGGCGGCGCAAAGATGGCCGGTTGATCGACGTGTTGGGCAGTGCCAGCGCCTTGAACCGGGACGACATCTCGCAGGGGATCACGGTGGCCGTGCAGGATATCACGGAGCGCAAGCGCATCGAGACTGCCGAGCGCGAGCAGCGGGCATTGTCCGACGCCCTGCGCGATACGGCAGCGGCGATCAACAGCACGCTCGACCTGGACGAAGTCCTGGCGCGTATTCTGGCGAATGTCAAGACGGTGGTGGCTCATGACGCCGCCAACATCATGCTGTTCGAAGGCCGGTTAGGCTACATCGCCGGGAGCCGGGGTTACGAGGCGATGGGCAAGCAGGACTGGATGGAATCGGCCCTGGTGAACGCCGATGAGCGGCCCCTGCTGCGCCAGATTTTTGACCTGGGGCAGGGCTATGTGATCGCCGATACCCGGACCGAGCCGCAGTGGGTGACGCGCTTTGGCGACGAGTGGATACGGTCCAACCTTGCGGTTCCGATCCGCGTCGAGGGGCGCAGCATCGGCGTGATGAACCTCGACAGCGAGCAGCCGAATGCTTTCAGCCAGACCGATCTCAACCGGGCGCAGGCGTTCGCCGACCAGGCTGCCGCCGCGATCCGTAACGCACGGCTGTACGCCGAAGTCCGCCGTCATACCGACGAACTGGAGCGGCGGGTCACGGAGCGTACCACGGACTTGAGCGTGCGCAATGCCGTGGCCGAGACGTTGAGCAGCTCGTTGGACGTGCAGGAAATGCTCGACGGCGTGCTGCGTACCACGGTCGAGCAGTTGGGCATTCTGGGGGCCGCGATCCATTTGCTGTCGCCGGATGCCAACTCGATGGAGATTGCGGCCTCGTACGGCATCTCGCCCGAACTGATCAGCCTCATCACCGGGTTGGGGACGAATGGCTCGCGACCGTCGGGGGTCCGGCTGATCGCCGAGGACTGGGAAGAGAATATCGACATCGTGCAGCAGACCGGCGTCCGCGCTGCGATCAGCGTGCCGATCTGGCAGCAGGAGCAGGTCCAGGGCGTGATTACCGTGGTGCATGGCCAGCCGCGCCCCTGGAGCAACGAAGAAACCCGCATGATCGACGTGATCGGACGCCAGATCGGGGTGGCGCTGGCCAATGCGCGGCTGTACGCCAAGGTCGTCCACGACGAGGCGAACCTGCGCACCATCTTGCAAAGTGTGGGCGATGGGCTGCTGGTCTTCGACCAGGACAATCATCTGACGCTGCTGAATCCCGCCGCCCGGCAGTTGTTCGCTTTTTTCCCGGCGGAGCACGGTGGTCCGGAACGCGCGGCGGTGCTGCTGTGGGACTGGTTCCGGGCGCAACGGGGCGGCGCGACTCACGAGCAGATCAGCCTGTCCCTGCCCACGCAGCCCTTCACGCTGGAAGGCGAGCGCAGCCTGACCTTACGCTGTAAGAACAAAGACTGTTCGGCGCTGCCGCGTATCGATTCCGCCTGGCCGTGCTGGATGCAACCGGGAGTGCTGGACGAAACGCAGTGGCAAGACTGCGCCGCCCGCCAACTGATTCCCTGCCGCGCTATGCAGCTTCAGGCCACCGGAGTCCGTTCGACCTCCGGCGAAGTGCAGGGGACGGTGGTCGCTTTACACGACATCACGCACTTCCGCGAGATCGAACAGCTCAAGGATCGTTTTGTCTCGAACGTGTCGCACGAGCTGCGCAACCCGCTGTCGTCAATCATGCTGCAAATCAGCACGCTGCTGCG
>CAYRWY010000262.1:0-8258 GCA_964427955.1 uncultured Anaerolineaceae bacterium | reverse complement strand
CTACGCCCGTTATGCTCCGGCTCCGGTGGCTGAGGTCATTTTGGGCGGGGGCGGGACCCGCAATCCGGTCCTGGTCCGGATGCTCCGCGAGCGCCTGGCACCCGCCGCCGTGCTGACGCACGAGGAGATCGGGCTGGACAGTGACAACAAAGAAGCCCTGGTGTTTGCGCTGCTGGCGCACGAAGCCTGGCACGCCCGCCCCGGCAATCATCCGGCGCTGACCGGCGCGCAGCGTCCCGTGATCTTGGGCCAGATCACCCCCGGTCAGAATTATCCCGACCTGATTCGCCGCACCTGGTGCGCTGCTTCTGGGGCGGACCGGTCACCGCGCTGAAAAGCGGTCGGTTACTTCGGAGGGCGCAGTCTGCCGCCTGGCACGCCGGGGCCGGGCGTACTCCTTGAAGTGGTCGGTATGGGTGCGGGGCCACAGCGACACGTCTTTGTCCAGGTAGCCCGCGCGCCCGATCATGTGGGCCGACACCGGCGACGTGATCAGTGTGAAGATGATGATGGCGAACGCCTTGGCGACGCTGGCCCCGTCGTCGAAGTAGATCATGCAGGCGACCAGGATCGAGCCGACGCCGATGGTCCCGGCTTTGGTGGTCATCGACATGCGCAGGAACAGGTCGGGCATCCGCAGAATGCCCAGCCCGGCAATCAGGGTGAACGTCGTCCCGATCAGCAGGAAGATGAATGAAAACACTTCGCGGAGGGTGGTGATCCAGTCCATCACGTTTTCCTCACTTCGATGTAGTAAGCGAAGGCAATGGTGCCGAGAAAAGACGTCAGCGCGACGACTGCCACCACGTTGAGCAGCAGGGGATCGTCGGTCGCGATGGCCAGGAACGCGATCACCGCAATCGCCAGGGCCGAGACGAGGTCGAGCGCCACGACCCGGTCGGCCAGGCTGGGACCGATCAGCAGGCGGCAGAACGCCATGATCAGCCCCAACATCAGGGCCGAAAACGTGATCATGATCAAAGGGTTGCCCAGGTTCATTCGAACAGCTCCTTCACCCGCTTTTCAAAGCCGAGTTTGATCGACTGCCGGAATTCCTCGATGTCATCGACGTACATGCCGTGCACGTACAGCGTGCTCCGATCCTCCGAGACTTCGAGCGACAGCGTGCCCGGCGTCAGGGTGATCAGGTTTGCCAGCAGGGTGATCTCCAGGTCGCGCTTCACGTCGAGCGGCACGGCGACAATCGCCGGGTGCATGTAGAGCTTGGGCGTGATCACCTCGTAGGCCACGTGCAGATTGGCGATGACCAGTTCCCACAGGAAGTACAGCACGAAATAGATGACCTGCCAGACCTTCTTGCAGTACGCGGTCGTGCCGACCACTTCCCGCAGCATGAACAGCAGAAAGAAGGCCAGCAGCAGGCCGAAGAAAAAATTCGTCTGGGTGAATTCCCCGGTCAGGAAGGTCCAGACCAACCCCAGGGCCAGGTTCAGGATGAGATATTTCATGGTTGACTTCCCATCACAGCCGTAATGTATTCGGTCGGGTCCATGAGCTGCCCGGCGGCGCGTTGGACGAGGTGCAGCACTGGATTAGCCGCGATTCCCAGAAAGATCGTGATGGCTGCCAGCACCACCACCGGCAGGATCATGAGCAGCGTCGAGTGCTGCCACAGGCTGCCGGTCGCCTCGACGGCTCCGGCTTCTTTGGGAGCCTCTTTGAGGAAAACCTCGGTCCAGATTTTGATCATCGAGTACAGCGTCCACAGGCTGACGAACATGGCGACGCCTACGACAAGGTAATCTTTGGCTTCCAGCCCGGCGCGGATCAGGATCAGCTTGCCCCAAAACCCTGACAGCGGGGGGAGTCCGGCCAGCGACAACGCCGGGATCAGGAACAAGGCGCCCAGCACCGGTTGAGTTCGGTACAGCCCGCCCAGTTTTTTCAAGTCATAGCTGCGCTGCAAGCGGTTCACCACCCCGCTGATCAGGAACAGGTTGGTTTTGGCGATGATGTTGTGCAGCATGAAGTAGATCGCGCCCGCCAGGGCCAGCGCCGAAAAGACGCCCAGTCCCATCAGCATGTAGCCGATCTGGCTGATGATGTGGAACGCCAGCAGGCTCCGAAAATCGTACTGAACTACCGCGCCAAACACGCCCGTCACCATCGTGAACATGCCGATCACCAGGATCAGGTTGTGGACCCCGTCCATATCGCGCACGAACAGCAGGGTGAAGATGCGGATGAGCGCGTACACGCCGACTTTGGTCAGCAGGGCCGAGAAGATGGCCGAGACCGAGACCGGCGGCGTGTGGTACGAGACCGGCAGCCAGAAGAAGAGCGGGAAGATCGCGGCCTTGATCCCGAATGCGACCAGGAACATCATCGCCATCATCATGACAAGGCCGGGCCGGTCGGTGGTCATCAACTGCTGGTGCAGGTCGGCCATATTCAGCGTTCCGACGACGGCGTACAGCATTCCGGCGGCCAACAGAAAAATCGCCGAGGACAGCAGATTGATCGTCACGTACTGGATCGCGCTGGCAAGCTGGCGGCCTTCGCCACCCAACGCCAGCAGGACGAAGGAGCTGATCAGCAGCACTTCGAACCAGACGTACAGGTTGAAAATGTCGCCGGTCAGGAACGCCCCACAGACCCCCATCAGCATGATGCAAAACAGGGGATAATAGCCGAATTTCTCGCGGGGCTGATCCATGCTGCCCAGCGAATAGACGGTGACCAGAAAGCCCATCAGCCCGGTGATCAACACCATCATGGCGCTGAACAGGTCGGCCACCAGGGTAATGCCCAGCGGCGCTTTCCACGCTCCCATCTGGGTAGCCTGGATGCCGTCCTGGGAGACGGAGTAGAGCAGCACGGTGCCCGTCGCCAACAGGGCCGTCATGCCCGCGAGCGTGATCCCGCGCTGCCACCGCACCTGGTTCCAGACCAGGATGCACAGGATCGCCGTGCCGAAAGGAATCAGGATGGGAAGTACCAGAAGGACATTCATCGGCTATACATCCTGTGTACTCAAGACGTCGAAATCGTCCACCTGCGTGATGCTGTGGGCGCGTTTGATCAACACGACAGCAAACGCCTGGACGCCAAATCCGATCACAATCGCCGTCAAGATCAGGGCCTGGGGCAGTGGATCGCTGTAGGGTTGTTGCAGGGTGAGTGAGCCTTCCGCAATGATCGGCGGGGCATTACGCGTGAGACGGCCCATGACGAAGATGAGCAGGTTGGAGGCATGGCCCAGCAGCGACAGTCCCAGAATGAGCTTGAACAGGCTGCGCCGCAGGATCATGTAGATACCCGCGGCGTACAGGACGCCGATCACGAGCGCCAGAACGATTTCCATAACCCTACTCCTCTTCCATCAGCGAAAAAATGATGAGCAAGGTCACGCCAACCACAACCAGGTAGACGCCCGTGTCGAACATCAGCGGCGTATTGAGCGGGCCGATCCCCGGATACGAGGTCGTGCCCCACTCGGAGACCATGAACTCGCCGCTCATGATCAGACCCAGCGTCCCGGCGCTGATGGCCAGCAGCAGCCCGATGCCGATCAGCGTCCGGGGATGAACCCGCAGCGCCTGCCGCACCGACTTGACGTCGTAGCCGATCGCGTAGATGGAGAAGGCAGAAGCCGCCACCAGTCCGCCGACGAAGCCGCCGCCGGGGCGTTGGTGTCCGCCCAACAGCAGGAAAATCGAGAACAGCAGTTGCAGCGGCATCAGATAACGAATCGCGACTTGCAGAATGACTGAGCGCATCAGGCATCTTCTCCGGGATGAACACCCTCGTCTCCAGCGGACCGGTGCAGGTTGAGACTGAGCAGGGCAAACACGCCAATCGCGGCGACGGAGAGCACGGTGATCTCGCCCATCGTGTCGAACCCGCGAAAGTCCACCAGAATGACGTTCACGACGTTATGGCCGTGCGCTTTCACGTAGCTGTTTTCGGCGAAGTAGGGCGACAGGCGCGATTGCAGCGGCACCGCGGTGACCACCAGGGTGATCAGCGTCATCGTGCCGCCCACCAGCGCCGCCAGGACGGCGTCCAGCCGCCGCGAGCGGGTGCTGGAGAGCTTCTTCAGCTTGGGCAGGCGGTAGATGGTCACGACGAACAGGATCACGGTCAGTGTTTCGATGGCGAACTGGGTCATCGCCAGGTCGGGCGCGCCATACAGGATGTAGATCAGCGTGACGCCGTACCCGACCGTGCCCAGCGCCGCCGCCGCCGACAGCCGCTTGTTGATCTGGGTGGACATCACCGCCGCCGCGATGATCACCCCGGCGATCACCAGTTCGTAGAAGCGCACGCTGGAACCGTGCAGCAGGTTGTCGAACTCGATTTGGGTGACGAAGACGTAAGACGACGCCAGGACCAGGGTGATCAGGATCACGCGAATGTACTGGCGCAGGTAGGCTTTGAGCAGGGCATAGGTACCGGTCGAGGCCGCGCTCAACGTGCCCTGGATCGCCAGGGTGTAGAGCCGGGCGGGACCGATCCGGCTGCCCACCGCGCTCACTCGCGCGAAGCGAGGCCGCAGGGTATCCACGGCATAGTAGAGCAGGACGCCGCCCGCCAGCGTGACCCCACTCAGCGCCAGGGCCGGGCTGAGGCCGTGCCATAAGCCCAACTCGATCTCGTAGGGTTGGCGGTAGACGGCACCGACCATTTGCACCAGGAGCGGCTGGTAGAGCGCCGCGGCGAACAATCCGCCGATCAGGCCCAGGCTGCCCAGCACCAGCGGCCCTACTCCCATGCTCAGCGGCACTTCGTGCACGTGCTTGCGAGGGCTGGCGGAGGCCCCAAAGAACGGGCGAATGGCTACCAGTCCCGCCGCCGTGACGTTGAACAGGTTGCCCGCGACGAAAATCACGACGATGGGCAGGGTCGCGCGGTGCAGGTTCAGCGCCGCTTCGTAGATCAAATCTTTGGTGATGAAGCCCAACAGCGGGGGAATCCCGGCCATCGACAGAGCGGCCAGCAGCGCCGCCAGCGCCGTGGTCGGCATGGTACGCCGCAGCCCACCCAGCGCGGTAATGTCGCGCGTACCGGTGGCGTGATCCACCGCCCCTGCCACCATGAACAGCGCGCCTTTGTAAAGCGCATGAGTGCAGACCAGGATCAGCGCCGCCTCAACCGCCCGGCCCGAGCCAATCCCCAGCAGCAGCGTCATCGTGCCCAACATGCCGACGGTGGTATAAGCCAGGATGCGCTTGAGATCGGTTTGCTGCCAGGCCAGGTAACCCCCGATCAGCAGCGTCATCGCGCCTGCCGAACCGAGCAGCCACTTCCATTCCTGCGTTTGCCCCAGGACTGGCGACAGCCGCGCCAACAGGTAAATCCCGGCGTTCACCATCGTCGCCGAATGCAGATAGGCCGAGACCGGGGTAGGGGCTTCCATCGCGCCCGGCAGCCAGTAATGAAAGGGAAACTGAGCGGATTTCGTGAAAGCGCCGACCGCGATCAGGATCAGGCTCGGGAGGTAGAGCTTATCCCCGATGATGGTCGCGCGCGCGGCGGCGAGCTGCGAAAGCTGCCACGTCCCGGCAGTGAGGCCCAGCAGAACCAGCCCCGGCAGCATCGCCAATCCACCCGCCGCCGTGACGATCAATGCCTGCCGGGCAGCTTCGCGGGCGTTTTCTTTTTCATGGTAGAACGCGATCAGAAGGTAGGAGCTGAAGCTGGTCAATTCCCAAGAGATGAACAGGAGGATCAGATTATCGGCCAGGACCACGCCCAACATCGAGGCCATGAAGAACATCAGGTAGAGGTCGAACCTGCCGGTATCGCGGTGCAGATAGGCGCTGGCGTAGAGACAAATCAGGAAGCCGATGCCTGCAATGAGCAGCGCAAATACCAGGCTCAAGCCATCGATCCGGAAGACGAGGTTCACGTCCAGGCTGGGAACCCAGGCATAGGATGCCGTCAGGCTGCCCCCATCCAGCACCGGACCGGCGGCATAGGCAGCCAGATAGATCAGCACTCCCAACGGCAGCACGGACACCAACCAGCCCAATTGAGTTCTGGCAAACCGGTAGAGTGTCAACGGAGTGGCCGAAAAAAGTGAATGAACGGCTTGCAGCATAAGTGCTCCTGAGCGTATTTTCAGCCCCTGTGAATAACGGCGTGTGCTACCGGTCCCCTCAGTCAAGGACAGTTTTGTTAAGATCACACGATGACTGTAAGTTTATGAGGGAACTTAGATTCCAAAAGCCACAGATTGTTCGAACTTTGCCCGTCTTTTATGTGCATATCGCCCATGTTTGCGGCAAATCACGAGAAAATGGAAATTGCATCGTCGATATTGCCAATACCCATGCGAGTTAGGTGTCAACTGGCTCTCGGTCATGGCCGCTCAATTTTTTGGCAGATTGGGACCGTCCCCATTTGGGAAAATGCACAAGGTGGGGTGTTAAGGGTGTCCAAATTCCACGCGAATGTGCAATATGCACAGTCATTAGAGAAGAAATCTCGGTTAAGCCTACTATTCCGTATCTGCTTAAGTCCCACTACTCTGGACAGTATGTTTCCGCCGGGGAATTTTCAAGGAGAGATATCCGTGAACAGACTCGACACCTTCAAGAAACGTTTGGTGGAACATCGTTTCGCCCAACGTCTCATCGTACGCAGCCTGACGATGTTCGCCCTGTACTTACTTGTGACGACCGTGGTGCCGATTTCGGTTCACGCACAAGGAGACGTCCCGGACGCGACCATTCCGATCAATACGGTCTGGACGCTGATCGCTGGCTTCCTGGTCTTCTTCATGCAGGCGGGCTTCCTCTGCCTCGAAGCGGGCGCCTGCCGTCCTCGTGAGACGGTCAATCTGCTGCTCGAAGACTTTATCGACGTGGCATTGACCGGGTTCGTGTTCTATCTGTTTGGCTTCGCCTTCATGTTTGGCAAGGGAAATTCGTTCATCGGCACCACCGGTTTTGGCCTGACTGGCCTGGGGGGGTGGGACAAAACCTACGTGAGCGCCGGTTATGATTACGGCGTACCGCTGGGTGCTTTCTTTGTATTCCAGTTTGCCTTTGCTTCGACGGCGGCCACGATTGCGTCGGGCGCGATGATCGGTCGCACCGGCTTCTGGGCCAACCTGGCCTACACGGCACTGGTGAGCGGTATCGTCTACCCCATCGTGGGACATTGGCTGTGGCACCCGGATGGTTGGCTCTGGAAAGAGGGCGCGCTGGATTTCGCGGGCAGCACGGTGGTGCACACGGTGGGCGCTATGGTGGCTATCACGGGCATCATCACGCTTGGCCCTCGCCTGGGGCGTAAGTTCCTTCGCGATGGTGGCGGCCCCATGCCTTACCACAACTACAGCCTGATCACGCTCGGCACGTTGATCCTGTGGTTCGGCTGGTTCGGTTTCAACCCGGGCAGCACTCTGAGCGGCATGAATGTCTCGGCCATCTCGCTGGTCACCTTCAACACCAATATTGCGGGCTGCATGGGGGCCTTATCGGCCATGTTCCTGGCCTACTACCAGACCAAGAAGTGGGATCTGGCCTACACCTGCAATGGCTGCCTGGCCGGGTTGGTGGCCATCACGGCGCCCTGTGGCTTCGTATCGCCATTATCGGCGGCTATCATCGGCACGGTGGCGGGGATCATCGTCGTCCTGGTCATCCAGGCGGAAGAATACCTGCGCCTGGACGACGTGGTGACGGCGTTCCCGGTGCACGGTGCCAATGGCATTTGGGGCACGCTCTCCATCGGCCTGTTCGCGGACAAGAGCTATCAGTTCACTCTCGCCGAGTCGGCGCGCGTGCACGGCTTGTTCCTGGGCGGCGGCACCAGCCAGCTAATCACGCAGCTTGAGGCCAGCGCCGGTGCCGTGATCTTCGTCGGTGGATGTTTCCTGGTGTTCTTCCTGCTCTTGAAGAGCATCGGCATTCTGCGGGTTCCGGCGGCGGTGGAAATCGAAGGGGTTGACATCGTGCTGCACGGTGTGCCTGCCTACGCCGGTATGTTGGTGGACGTTGAAGATGGGACTCCCAAGTCTATTGAGGAGATAGGTAAAATGGCGGTGGCCGCCTCCGGCGCTGCTGACTGACTTTCAAATGACGTGTGATGTGACAAAGGACGGTGAGCATCGCTCATCGTCTTTTGTTTTGGGGCCGGATATACCAGTCGTGCGGGGAGGGCTTGCACCTCCTTCGCCTGGAATCGAAGTTCGGGCAGAAGTCTGCCCGAACTTCTTACTCAGCCAAGGAGATTAGTTGAGTTCCATCACGGTTTCAATCGCGGGCGGGGTGGTGCGGGTCAGGTTG
>CAYRWY010000261.1:0-8283 GCA_964427955.1 uncultured Anaerolineaceae bacterium | reverse complement strand
CTTCGCGGGCGACACGGGTCACTTCCGCCGCGAACGAACTGAGCTGATCCACCATCGTGTTGATGGTATTGGCGAGCTTGCGATATCGACCTTGCAGCGGGCGACCATCGACCTCCAGTTGAATGGTCTGGGTCAGGTCACCATTGGCCACCGCTTCGATGACGCGTCCTACCTCGGTCGTGGGCTGCACCATGTCGTCGATCAAGATGTTGACTGAGTTGATACACTCATGCCAGATGCCCTGGGAGGCAGGCAGTTCGGCGCGCTGCCCCGTCCGGCCTTCCTTGCCGACCACCACACCAATGCGGGCCAATTCGGAGGTCAGATTGACCATAAGTTCCAGCGTATCATTGAACGCCTCCGATATTTCTCCCGCGATCCCGAGTTGGTCCGCCGGCAAACGGTCGGGGACTCTGCCCCTTCGGAGCGATCGGAGCGCCGCGAGTAGTTGGCGGGAAGGAACGGCATCCAAGGAGGCCGCTTCCAACTCCTTGACCTGTTCGCGCAGCAAGGTGATCTCTTCGACGAGTTGGGCTTTGGTCTTGTTTTCATCCATCATGAGCGACCTCCCGGCCTTGTTCGAGTTCTAAGTGGAGGAATGGCATTACATCAGCGATCACGTAACAGGAAGGCAGCAACTCCGGCCATCGCTGCTTTAACCCTATTCTAGTACAGCTTGGGGCGCTGTGACACTAGTGGAGATCGCACACCGGGGAAGGAGCTTTCTGCTGTGGACGTACAGGCTAGCTGAACTGGTAGCTTTTGGCCTGCATATCGTACATTGTCCGGTACTTGCCGTTCAACCGCATCAGTTCCTCGTGGCTGCCCTGTTCCACGATCCGCCCGTGCTCCAGGACCACAATGCGGTCTGCCATGCGCACGGTCGAAAAACGGTGGCTGATCAGAATGACCGTCCGGCCCTCGGTCAGCTCGCGGATTCGTTCGAAAATGTGGTACTCAGACGCCGCGTCCAGGGAGCTGGTCGGCTCGTCCAACACGATAAGCTGCGCATTGCGCGCGAACGCCCGCGCCAGCGCGATCTTCTGCCATTCGCCGATGCTCAACTGCTCGCCATCCTGAAACAGCTTGCCGAGAATCGTGTCGTAGCCTTTCGGCAAACGCTGCAAGACCTCATCGGCACCCGACTGCACGGCGGCACGGTCGATTTCCTCGGCATCGACCGGCAGCTCGATGTTGCCGAACCAGATATTGTCGCGCGCCGAAAGGTAGTAATGCGCGTAGTCTTGTAGAATGGCCCCAATCTGGCGGCGCCAGGCGACGACGTCAAAATCCCGGAGATCGATCCCATCGACGGTGATTTGACCGGCCTGGGGGTCATACAGGCGGCACAGCAGTTTGATCAGCGTCGTTTTCCCCGACCCATTTTCCCCGACGAGGGCCACTTTTTCGCCCGGATGGATCGTCAGATTGATGTTTTCCAGGGCTTTGCGGGCACTCAGTGGGTAGTCGAAGTTCACGCCCTTGAACTCGATCTTCTCTTGCAGCGGGGACGGTACCGGTTGGGGAGTGTCGGGCGAGCCGATCTTGGGCTTGATATTCAGGAACTCGTAGAGATCCCCGACAAAGAGGTTGTCTTCATACAGGCCCGACAGGCTGCCTAAGAACTGGTTGAGGGCGCTCTGGCCCCGCTGGAGAGCTTGATAATACATGACGAGACCGCCCAGGGTGACGGCCCCCTCCAGGGTTTGGTGAGCCACATAAACATAGGACCCATAGATCAGCAGCGACGTCACGACCTGCGCGCCGAGATTCATCAACGACTGGCGTAAGGTCAGCCTCAACTGCTCCCGATTCAGCTTGTTCCGCAGGTCGCGATACCGGCTGCGGATGACGTGACCCACGTTGAACAGGCGGATTTCTTTGGCGTGATAACTGCCAATCAACAGATCGCTCAGGTACGAGATAAGCCGCTGCATTTCGGTGTGTTCGCGCTGCCAGCGATGCATGACTTTGGAATAGTACAGCCGCACCAAAAAACTCGGAATGACCGCCCCCAGCAGCACGAGCGCCAGCGACCAGTGAAAGGTCAGTAACAGGCCGGTGACCCCGATCAGCACCAGGCTGCTTTGGCCCAGCGACGTCAGGTTGGCGAGGATACGCAGCGGTCGCATCCCGGCTTCGCGCTGCGCGCGCTGGAGCTTGTTGTAGAAATCGGAACTCTCGTAAAACTCCAGATCGACGAGCAGCGATTGGGCATGGATCACGTCCTGCATATGATTGCCGACCAGGATGGATTGATTGGCGGTGACCCAACTCCCCAACGCGTTCAAAATGGCCCCGGCCAGCGCGACACCCGCCATCCAGACCACCACGACGATCACGTCGTTGAACGCCGCGCTCAACTCCGCCTGACTGCTCACGTGGTGGCTGACGCGGTCCACGAACAATTTCATCAAATAGAGCGAAGACAGCGGCAGGAGACCCTGCAAGACCGTCAGAATGATATTCGCGATGGTCCAGCGCGGCGCACTTTCACGCACAAACCGTAATGGCGCAAACAAGCGGACTTGACTCTGAATTCGTCGTACACGCTGCATAGGTTGATACCAAGGACGCTGGAAAGGCTAGAGAAGGGCAGATTTTACAGGCAGGTCCACTCTCCGCGCAAGCCGCCCCTTTATACTTTTTTGACCACTTGCCCCCCAACCCTGACCTTTCACTTATCGACCACCCGTTACAATGGAAACATCAATTTTGGAGGCCGTGGTGGAGGGAATCATGAGTGTGCTCAAACTCCTGGTGGTCGATGATGACCCGCAGCTTTGCAGACTGCTTCGCATCGGTTTCAAAGGGTATGGCTACCAGGTCATCGCGGCCAACAGCGGCGAAGAGGCGCTCCTGCTCGCTGTGCAGCAGCGACCGGATGTGATCCTGTTGGATATTGACCTGCGGTCGCAGTTGAACGGAATAGACGTGTGCCATCGGCTGCGCGCGGAGTGTACGGCGCCGGTCATTATGCTGTCGGTCAATGATCAGAAGAAGACCAAACTGTCCGCGTTTGGGGCCGGGGCCGACGATTACGTGGTCAAGCCGTTCGACATGGAAGAACTGGCCGCCCGGATCGCCGTGGTGCTGCGGCGGAGTGCCACCGCCGACGCGCGGGCCACGTCCGGCCAGATCCACGCGCGGGACCTGGTGATCGATCTGGTCAAGCGCCGCGTCATGCTCAAGGGGGAAGAGATCCACCTGACCCCCAAAGAATATGACCTGCTGCGCCTGTTGGCGACCCATCCCGGCCAGGTCCTCACGCACCGTATGCTGCTCGATGAGATCTGGGGGCCTAACAAACGCCGGGTGCCGCACATCGTCAACGTCCACGTCAATACCCTGCGTAGAAAACTGGGCGAAAGTCCGGCCAGGACCCCGCTGTACATCTTTACCGAGCAGGGGATTGGTTACCGGTTCGTCGATCTTCCTCAATAAACGCGCTCGTTCCCTTTTTAAGGCTTTTTGTGACTTCGTGATAGCGTGAGGACGGAAGCTATGGACATCCTGTTCATGATACTGTTGGCGAACGACATGCCAGAGCCTACCTCACCCCCCAGCCCCCTCTCCGCTCTCGGAGAGGGGGAGACGGGCAAGTCCCCTCTCCAGACTTGGAGAGGGGATTTAGGGGTGAGGTATGAATTCGCCAACAGCATCATTCATGGGCCTGGTCAAACTGTGTGAGCAACTCTAGGAGGACATCATGTCGCTGCTCTACGTGGTTTCAGGATTGATTGCTCTAGGGCTGCTGCTCTACCTGTTGGTGGCGCTCTTGAAGCCGGAGGCGTTCCAATGACCGCCAATGGATTGATTCAGATCGGACTTTATCTGGCCGTGCTGATCGCGGTGGTTAAGCCGCTGGGCACGTATATGGCGCGCGTCTACGAGGGACAGCCGGTGATTTTGGATCGCGTGTTGGGACCGGTCGAACGGGTCGGCTACCGTCTCGGCGGGGTACACCCCGAGGCGGAGATGAGCTGGAAGGTCTACACCCTCGCCCTGCTGCTGTTCAATGCGGCGGGGCTGCTGGTCGTTTACGCGCTGCAACGCCTGCAAGGGTCGCTGCCGCTCAATCCCCAAAGCCTGCCCGCCGTGTCGCCGGACTCGTCTTTCAACACCGCGGTCAGCTTTGTCAGCAACACCAACTGGCAGGGCTATGGCGGCGAGACGACGATGAGCTATCTCACCCAGATGCTCGGCCTGACGGTGCAGAACTTCGTCTCGGCGGCGACCGGGATGGCCGTGCTGGTCGCGCTGATTCGCGGGATCGCGCGGCGCTCGACGGGCACGCTGGGCAACTTCTGGGTAGACCTGGTGCGCACGACGCTCTACATCCTGCTGCCGCTGTCGATCCTGCTCACCCTGGTGCTGGTATCGCAGGGTGTGGTGCAGACTTTCGACGGGTACAAGACGGTGCACCTGGTCCAGCCGGTGAGCGGTGCCGACGGCCAGTCGGTCTTGGAGCAGGTGATCGCGGTCGGTCCGGCGGCGTCCCAGCTCGCCATCAAGCAGTTGGGGACCAACGGCGGCGGCTTCTTCAACGTCAATTCAGCGCATCCTTTCGAGAACCCGACGCCGCTGTCGAACTTCCTGGAAATGCTCTCGATCCTGCTGATTCCCGCGGCGCTGTGCTACACCTTCGGGAAAATGGTCGGGGACACGCGCCAGGGCTGGGCGATCCTGGCGGCCATGACGATCGTGCTGGGCGTGCTGGCGGTGGGAGCGTATGCCGCGGAAGCGCAGGGCAACCCGCGCATCCGGGCGCTGGGGGTGAATCAAACCGCCAGCGCTACCAATCCCGGCGGCAACATGGAAGGCAAGGAAATGCGTTTCGGCGTCGCCAACTCGGCGCTGTGGGCCACGGCGACGACGGCTGCTTCGAATGGCTCGGTGAACGCGATGCACGATTCGTTTACCCCGTTGGGCGGCCTGGTCGCGCTGTTCATGATGCAGATGGGCGAAACGATCTTCGGCGGCGTGGGATCGGGGCTGTACGGCATGTTGGCGTTCGTGATCGTCGCGGTGTTCGTGGCCGGGCTGATGGTCGGGCGCACCCCGGAATACCTGGGGAAGAAGATCGAAGCCTACGAGATGAAGATGGTCTCGCTCGTCATCCTGATCATGCCGCTGATCGTGCTGGTCGGGGTGGCGGTGGCGCTGGTGACGAGCGGAGGGAAAGCGACGATCTACAACCCCGGCGCGCACGGCTACAGCGAGGTGCTGTACGCCTTCACCTCGGCGGGCAACAACAACGGCAGCGCGTTCGCCGGGCTGGGTGCCAACACGGAGTTTTACAACCTGGCGCTGGGGATCGTCATGCTGCTGGCGCGCTACTGGATCATCGTCCCGATCCTGGCGTTGGCCGGATCGCTGGCGCAGAAAAAGATCGTGCCCGCCGGGGCCGGTACGCTGCCGACCCATACGCCGCTGTTTGTCGCGCTGCTCATCGGCATCGTGATCCTGGTGGGGGCCTTGTCGTTCATCCCGGCGTTGGCCCTGGGGCCTATCGTCGAACAACTGATGCTGTAAGAGGACGGAACAACCATGACAGTCCAAACCAAAACCAACCCTCGTCCGCTGTTCGACCCGCCCATTGTCAGGCGGGCCGCGGTGGATTCGATCCGGAAGCTCGATCCGCGCCACCAGGCTAAAAACCCGGTCATGTTCGTGGTCGAAGTCGGGAGCGCGCTGACGACGGCGCTGTTTGTGCAGGCGCTCCTGGGGCATGGCGAGACCTCGGCGGGCTTTATCCTGGCGGTGACGCTGTGGTTGTGGTTCACCGTGATCTTCGCCAACTTCGCCGAAGCGATGGCCGAAGGGCGCGGCAAAGCCCAGGCCGATACCCTGCGCAAAGCGCGCCGCGACACCAGCGCCAAAAAACTCGCGCGCCCCGAACACGGCGCTAATTTTCAGGTCGTATCGGCGGCCACCCTGCGCAAAGGCGACACGGTCCTGGTCGAAGCGGGCGACATCATCCCCAGCGACGGGGAAGTGCTGGCGGGCGTGGCCTCGGTGGACGAGAGCGCCATCACCGGCGAAAGCGCGCCCGTGATCCGCGAGAGCGGCGGTGACCGCAGCGCCGTGACGGGCGGCACGCGCGTTCTGTCGGACTGGCTGGTCGTGCAGATCCAGGCCAACCCCGGCGAGACGTTTCTGGATCACATGATCTCGATGGTCGAAGGGGCCAAGCGCCAGAAGACGCCGAACGAGATCGCGCTCAATATCTTGCTGGCGTCGATGACCATCATCTTTTTGCTGGCGACGGCCACGCTGCTGCCCTTTTCGATCTACAGCGTGGACAGCGCCGGGCAGGGCGATCCGATCACGGTCACCGTGCTGGTCGCGCTGCTGGTCTGCCTGATCCCGACCACCATCGGCGGGCTGCTCTCGGCCATCGGCATCGCGGGCATGGATCGCATGATCCAGGCCAACGTGATCGCCATGTCGGGCCGCGCCGTCGAGGCGGCGGGGGACGTGGACGTGCTGCTGCTGGACAAGACCGGCACGATCACCTTTGGCAACCGCCAGGCCACCGAATTCATCCCGGTGGACGGCATCCGGCCCGAAACACTGGCCGACGCGGCCCAGCTTTCGTCCCTGGCCGACGAGACGCCCGAAGGCCGCAGCATCGTGGTGCTGGCCAAAGAACGCTACGGGCTGCGCGAGCGCGATCTACAGGCGTTGGGCGCGACGTTCATCCCCTTCACGGCCCAGACCCGCATGAGCGGCGTCAACCTGGATGGCCGCCAGATTCGCAAAGGGGCGACCGACGCCATCGAAGCGTATGTCGAGTCCTGCGGCGGCAAGGTCCCGGCGGCGGTGCGGGCCATCGTGAGTGACGTCGCCAAACAAGGCGCGACGCCGCTGGTCGTGGCCGATGGGCCGCGCGTGCTCGGCGTGATCCAGCTCAAGGACATCGTCAAGGGCGGCATCCGCGAGCGGTTCGCCGATCTGCGCCGGATGGGGATCAAGACCGTGATGATCACGGGTGACAATCCCTTCACGGCGGCGGCGATTGCTGCCGAAGCCGGGGTAGATGATTTTCTGGCGCAGGCCACGCCCGAAATGAAGCTGAAGCTGATCCGCGAGACCCAGGCGGGGGGGCGGCTGGTGGCGATGACCGGCGACGGGACCAACGACGCCCCGGCCCTGGCGCAGGCCGACGTGGCGGTGGCGATGAACACCGGCACCCAGGCCGCCAAAGAGGCCGGAAACCTGATCGATCTGGATTCGAACCCGACCAAGCTGATCGAAATCGTCGAGATCGGCAAGCAGTTGTTGATGACGCGCGGGGCGCTGACCACGTTCAGCATCTCGAACGACGTGTCGAAGTATTTCGCCATCATCCCGGCGGCGTTCGCTTCGACCTATCCCGCGCTGGACAAGCTGAACATCATGCACCTGGCCACGCCCGAAAGCGCCATCCTGTCGGCGGTGATCTTCAACGCCCTGATCATCATCCTGCTGATCCCGCTGGCGCTGCGCGGCGTGCGCTACCGCCCGGTGGGCGCGCCGGTGCTGCTGCGCGATAACCTCCTGATCTACGGGTTAGGGGGATTGGCGGTGCCTTTCGTCGGCATCAAGTTGATCGACCTGCTGCTGGTCGCCCTGGGATTGGTCTGAATTGGAGGATGCCATGCACGAACCACGAATTTCATCCCTGTTTGAACAACTTCGCCCGGCGTTGGTGCTGTTGGGGCTGCTGACGCTGCTGACCGGCGTGCTGTACCCGCTGGCGATGACGGGCCTGGCGCAGGTGATTTTTCCCCACCAGGCTAACGGCAGCCTCATCACGCGCGACGGGCAGACCGTCGGCTCGGCGCTGATCGGCCAATCGTTCGACGATCCGCGCTATTTCTGGGGGCGGTTGTCGGCCACCGGCCCGGTGCCCTACAACGCCGCGGCGTCGTCCGGGTCGAACTATGGACCGCTGAATCCGGCCCTGATCGACATGGTCCAGGCGCGCATCGACGCCCTGCACGCCGCCGATCCCGGCAACGCCGCTCCGATCCCGGTGGACCTGGTGACGGCCTCCGGCAGCGGCCTCGATCCGCACATCAGCCCCGCCGCGGCCTATTACCAGGTGCCGCGCGTCGCGCGCGAGCGTGGGGTGGACGAAGCGGTGATCCGCCGGTTGGTGGATCAACACACCGAAAAACGCCAGTTCGGCGTCCTGGGAGAAGCGCGGGTCAACGTGCTCGAACTCAATCTGGCGCTGGACGCCCTCCAGCCGTAATCACCGCCGGGCGGCCTCCCAACCCCCTCGCCACCGCGTGG
>CAYRWY010000260.1:0-8326 GCA_964427955.1 uncultured Anaerolineaceae bacterium | reverse complement strand
GGGGTGAGGCCGTTTTTTTCTCTTTGAGAGAAGAGCAGACGCTTAAGTTGACGCCTATTGGGCAGTTCTGAGTTGCCCCTACGAGGACTATCCCTGGTTGAGCTGATCGAGCTGGCGCAGGAAATTCTCGGCAAAGCCGCCGCCGTTTGTCCCCACCAGCACGCCCGCCAGCTTTTGCACCTGCAATTCGCCGAAGTGCCGGATCAGGCGCGTGACCTGTTTTTCCATCACGCCCATAAATTCATCCCAGGTCACACCAGGGGGGAGCTGCGGCTCGCGCAGCGCCTGCGTGCTGTTGAGGTAAGCCAGCACCGGCTCGACTTCGGGAAAGTGCAGCGCGCTGGGGATATCGTAGCGGGCCACGGCGCGGAAGTAGCGAGACATCAAGACGGTGCCGTTTTCCAGGGCAAAGGCATTGTGGGGCGGGCGAATGTCCTGTTTGGGGAAGCCGAGCAGCGTGCAGGCCCGGCGGGTCAAAGTATCCAGTTCGGGCATCGTGTCGGCGCTGTTGGTCGCGGCGATCAGACAGCCGGTCTGCTTCAACACCCGCTTGATCTCGGCCAGCGCCCACTCGATCTCCGGCACGTGGTAGAGCATGTGATTCGCCAGCACGATGTCGAAGGTGCCATCAGGAAACGGGAGCCGCTGCGCGTCCAGGTTGACGAACTGGATGCGCCCGGCCTGGGGATGCCGCTGGCTGCGTTTCAACATCCCGGCGGACAGGTCACCGGCCACCAACTGCCCTTGAGGAATTCGCTCGCACACCAGGCCGAAGTACGTCCCCGGCCCGGCACCCACGTCCAGCACCCATTCGTCCCCGCGCCAGGGCATGATGTTGACCACCCATTTTTGAAAGTCGATCTTGGGTTCGCTGTACAGCTCGTGGGTGCGAATGCGCACGGCGAGATGCTCGTCAGTCGCATAAGCATCGCGGATTAGAGCCTCTTGACCGGGGCGGGGTGGAAGTTCGGACATGAGTGAGTTCCTACGTAAAGGCTGACATGCGCAGCACGCGACACAAAACCAAAACTGCGGCCCGAAACACCGCAGCATGGAATTGTCTCTAGTTTAACACGAACTGAGCCATGTACACTATTCCGAGCGCGCCAAATTCAGCAAGTTTTCACGTTTGACTTGCTCCAGCTCTCACACCAGGGCACAATCAAGGGACTATGGCGGGCGTATGCGGCAGATCGCGGCCCTCGTGGCCGGGAAGGACGCGGGCGATGCGTAAGCTGTCTTGGATGGTGGTACTGGTCGCGCTCCTGGCGGTACCATGTGCTGTGCGCGCGCAGTCGGGCACTTCCTTGCGCGTCGAAGTATTTTTGGAGCAGGACCCCCAGACCGGCGAGGCCAAAATCTATTTTATGGACCCGCTGAGCGGTTTGAGCACGGTGGTCAACGTGGAAAGCGGGCAGCAGTTCACCCTGGTCGGGAACGCGGTCATCTACGAGAAAGCCCGCACCGGCGCGATCATGCAGGCCAATCCCGATGGCACGCTGGAGCCGCATCCCTTCATCCGGCGGGCCGTCGATACGCGGTCGCTGCGATGGGTCGTGGCGCCGGATGGACAGTCGATTGCCTGGGTGACGGTCAGCCAGGACGGGGTGTCGCAGGCCTATGCTGCCTGGGCGGATGGGAGCGATCTGCGCCAACTGCCGATCTCCACGCCGGGCGATGCGCTGGAACTGTTCCCGCTGGCGTTGAGCAACAGCATGACCGAGTTTTTCTACGACGCCGCCTATCCCGCCGAACCGCCCGAAGACCCGTACCGGGTCTACAGCCACGTGGCGCTCTACAATCTGCTGGACGAAGCCTTTTATCCCCTGGGTGACGAACCGGACTGCGCGTGCGGCGCGGCGGTGTCGGCGGATGGTCGCCTCTTCGCCCGGCTGGAAGGCATTCAGGGCATCGGGCCATTCGCGCTGCACATCTGGGACCTGCCGACCGGCGCGGACATCAGCATCGATCCGCCGAATTTGAACTTCGCTTATGCAGGCGATCTGATCGTGAACAACACCGGGACGTTTGCGGCCTACAGCAGCGCCGACACCCAGTCGCCCGACGAATACGTGGTGGTGCTGGTCGATCTGGTCGATCAGACGCAGACGGCGGTGTTAGCGCCCGGCCCGTCGCGCTACCAGCCGCTGGCGTTTATCGATGGCGACAGTGCCCTGCTGTTGGCGGGGGTCACGGTAGGGGGAACATATAAGCTCGACCTGGCAAGCGGAGAACTGCGACAGGTGTCCAGGGACCTGTATCTCGGCACGGTGACGGCGGCCCCCTAACAATAAAAAGGGGGCGTAAGCCCCCTGGGATTGCCTTATGCTTTGGGTTTCCACACCTGCCATACTTTGCCGACCAGCGCCGGACCCGGCTTGAGGGTCGGATCGCCGGGCTGCCAACCGGCAGGCATCACTTCGCCGGTCGCGCGCACGTGTTGGAAGGCTTTGACCTGGCGGATCAACTCGACGATGTTCCGTCCGACGGGCGGCGTCATGACTTCCATCGCCTGGATCACGCCGTCCGGATCGATCAGGAAGCGGCCCCGGATGTCTACGCCCGCTTCTTCGTCGTAGACGCCGTAAATCTTGCCGACCCTGCCACCGGGATCGGCCAGCATCGGCCAGGGCACGCCCCCCTCCACCATCTTGGAGAGTTCTTCTTCTTGCCAAATTTTGTGTGAGAAGTGGCTGTCAGTGCTGAGGGAGAGAACGTTGACATCTAACGCTTGCAGTTCGGGATAGTGGACGGCAACTGCCGCCAGTTCGGTCGGTCAGACAAAGGTGAAGTCGCCCGGATAGAAACAGACGAGCAGCCAATGCCCTTTGTAGTCGGACAGCTTCTTCAGTTGGAAGCCGCCGTTTACAAACGCCATCGCCTCGAAATCCGGGGCGGGCTTGCCCACACGTGCTATCATTGCTGGCTCCTTTTCAGGTGAACTAAGCGGAACATCAGGTGACGCGACAGGCGGGCTGAGTGGACCGCGTGCCGGCGTCGTGCAGGAAACAGGTTGATCGGCCATACGGTTACCTTCTTTCTGCCCAAAGCAATTTCCACAACTTTTAGTATAAAATAATGTACTTTTTGGCACAATCGTTGGCGTATAGCTACCTGGGAGAAAAATCATGCTGCATTCGGAGCAAGAAATCGACGCGGCCATCGGGACGATTTCGGGCGGGCGCGTGTTGGACGTGGCTACCGGGCCGGGCGCGATGATCGAGTGGATGGTGAGCGCGCTCAAAGATTACCGCGAGATCATCGGCGTGGATGCCCACCAGCCGGGCACGCTGCCGGAGCTTTTCCAGCGCGACCAGATCCGCTTCATGCCGATGGATGCCCACCACCTGGAGTTTGAAGACGCCAGCTTCGACACGGTCACGATTAGCAATTCGCTGCACCATCTGGCCGATCCCCAACAGGTCTTGTCCGAGATCAAGCGCGTGCTCAAGCCGGGCGGACACCTGATTCTGTACGAGATGTACCGCGACGACCAGACCGAGACGCAGCTCACGCACGTCTACGTCCACCACTTCTGGGCGGCAGTGGACGGCGCGCTGGGCGTCTCGCACAACGAGACCTTCACCCGGCAGCAGTTAGTGGATTTTGCCGAGGCGCTGGGGCTGCGGTCGATGACCTGCTACGACTACGCCGATCCCGCTGCCGATCCGCACGATCCGGAGACGATCAAGCTGCTGCACGAGCGGCTGGATCAGTACGTGGAGCGCGCGAAGGCGCTGCCCAACTTCTTCACCTTCCAGACGCGGGCCGCAGAGTTAAGCCGCCGTTTGGACGAGGTCGGTTATCACCGGGCGACGTCGTTGGTCGTGATCGGGGAAAAATGAGTCTGGCCCCCAGGGTTCAAGGGTGGACCGGGGATGAAACACAAGGTCGAGATCAATTTCGGTAGCATGAGTCATCCCGAATTTTGAGGGAAAACTGTTGACACCCGCTGAGATTGACCTCACCCCCGGCCCCCTCGCCACCGGGTGGAGAGGGGGTCGGGGGGTGAGGTAAAACGGCGCGGCGGTCTTGTTTCTAACCGAACGATCAGGCCGGGTCGCGCTTCAACACCAGTATGCCCAGCGGCGGCAGGGTCAGGCTGAGGCTGTGATCGAAGCGGTGCCAGGGCAGCGGATCGGTAGCCCTGCCGCCCAGATTGCCGACGTTGCTGCCCCCATAGCAACCCGCATCACTGTTCAGCACTTCCCGGTAATACCCCGCCTCGGGCACGCCGATCCGGTAATCGTGGCGCGGGACGGGCGTAAAGTTGCACACTACGACCAGGCAGTTCGAGCGATCCTCGGCAAAGCGGAGATAGCTGTACACGCTCTGCTCGGCGTCGTTCGCCTCGATCCACTGGAAGCCGCGATGGTCGAAATCAAGCTGGTAGAGCGCGGGCTGCGCGCGGTAGAGCTGGTGCAGATCGCGCACCCAGTCCAGCATCTGGCGGTGGGCGTCGAAATACTCGACCAGGTGCCAGTCCAGGCTGCGGGTCTCGCTCCATTCGCGCCACTGGCCGAACTCCTGCCCCATGAACAATAGCTTTTTGCCCGGATGCGTGATCTGGTAGCCGAACAGCAGGCGCAGCGTCGCGAACTTCTGCCACGAGTCGCCGGGAATCTTGTGGATCAGCGATCCCTTGAGGTGGACGACCTCGTCGTGGGACAGCGAGAGCACGAAATTCTCGGAGAACGCATACATCAGCGAGAAGGTCAGCTTGTTGTGATGCCAGCGGCGGTAGACCGGGTCCTGGCTGATGTAATCGAGCGTGTCGTGCATCCAGCCCATATTCCACTTGAGCGTGAAGCCCAGCCCGCCCAGGTAGGTCGGGCGCGATACCATCGGCCAGGACGTGGACTCTTCGGCGATGGTGATGCAGCCGGGGCATTCGCTGTGAATGACGGCGTTGGCCTCCTGCAAGAACTGGATCGCGGGCAGATTTTCTCTGCCGCCGTACTCGTTCGGAATCCACTCGCCCTCCTGGCGCCCGAAGTCGAGATACAGCATCGAGGAGACGGCGTCCACGCGCAGCCCGTCGATGTGATACTTCTTGATCCAGAACAGCGCGTTCGAGATCAGAAAGTTGCGGACTTCGTTGCGCCCATAGTTGAAGATGTACGTCCCCCAGTGGGGATGCTCGCCCTGGCGCGGATCGGCGTGCTCGTACAGGTGCGTGCCGTCGAAGTAGCTGAGGGCGTGCCCGTCTTTCGGGAAATGCGCGGGCACCCAGTCCAGGATCACGCCGATCCCGTTCTGGTGGCACTGGTCGATCAGGTACATCAGGTCGTCGGGCGTGCCGTAGCGGCTGGTGGCAGCATAATAGCCTGTCACCTGGTAGCCCCACGACATATCCAGCGGGTGCTCGGCGACCGGCATCAGCTCGAGGTGGGTATAGCCCAGTTCCTTCACGTAGGGCACGAGGGTATGGGCCAACTCACGGTAGGTCAGCCATTCCAGCCCGTTCGTCTTGCGCTTCCACGATCCCAGGTGGACCTCGTAGATCGACATCGGCTCCTTCAGTGGGGCGCGAGTGGGACGGGCCGACATCCAGTCGGTATCCCCCCACTCGTAGCGATCCAGGTCCACGACAATCGAGGCCGTGCGCGGGCGCATTTCGCCGAAGTGCCCATACGGATCGGTTTTTTCGGTGTGGTAGCCGTTCACCTGTGATTTCAGGTCGAATTTGTACAGGGTCCATTCCGTCAGGCCGGGGACGAACAATTCCCAGAAGCCCGTCCCGACCAGCAGCCGCATGGGGTGGGTGCGCGCATCCCAGTGATTGAAGTCTCCGAGCACGCTCACCCGGTAGGCATTGGGCGCCCACACCGCGAAATAGACCCCGCGCACCCCGTCCACTTCGCGCAGGTGCGCGCCCAGCTTTTCGTAGCTGGACAGATGCCGCCCCTCGTTCAACAGGTAGAGATCGAAATCGGTGAGAATGGGCGCAAAGCGGTAGGGGTCTTCAAACGTTTCCTCGCGTCCATCGTGGAGCGTGGCGGCGTAGGCGTATGGGAACTGCTCCGGGATCGTGATCTCGAAAAAGCCGCCCTCGTGCAGGCGTGTCATGGAGGTGTGCTCGCCGGTCTGCTTGTTCACCACGTCCAGCGTTTTGGCGGTGGGGTGGAAGGCGCGGATCGAGACGGCGTGCTCGCCTGCCGGGTGCGGGCCGAGCAGCCCAAACGGATCGCCATGATCCGCGTTCAGCAAATTCTGGATGGCATCAGGATGAATCTCCGCCATGACCGCTTCCTTTCACTGCACCAAGATAGTCACGCTGACCGGTTCGCTCTGGATCGCCCCGCTCCAGGCGACGATCTCCAGCAAATGCACGCCGGTGCTGTCCGGCTGGTAGACAAACGAGCCTTGATAGGTGGCCTGGCTGCCGACATCGACGGCGTAGATCACCTGGTTGAAGCGCCGGAGTTCGACCCGCGTGACGCTCTGCGGACCGGTGGCCGTAAACTGGATCGTCACCGTATCGCCTAACGCCACGTTGGCACTGCCCACCGGGGCCTGGATGGTGACCACCGGTCGCAGCCCCGCCGGGACGTTGGTCGGGGGCGTCGTCGGCTGGGTGGTCGGCTCGACAGTTTTATCCTTCGGCGAGGACAGCAGCAGCGCGCCCACCAGCAGAATCCCGGCAAAGACGACGATCACGGCGATGACGGCGGCAACGATTCCCAACAGGCGACCGGCGCCCCCGGCAGTCGGCGCGCGGTAGTCGCGAGTGTATTCCGTTTCCGGACGCGACGGGCGGTAGGGTTCGCTGTAGGCTTCGACGGGCGGCGTAGACACCCCGTTGGTGAGCGGCTGGTAAGCCGGGTAGGGCGGCGGGGTGCTGCGCGGCTGGTAGTGGGACGGTTCCGGCGGCGGTGGGGTCGGGCGGAGCTGCGGTGACGTGGTCCGGGGCGCGTCCCAGACGGGCGGCGCGGCGGGAGGTGTCATCGCACGAATCGTCGGCGCATAGCGAGCGGGAGCGGGCTGATCCGCCGCCAGGTCGTCCAGCGGTTCCTGAGTCAGTTCGGCATCCAGATCGCCGGTGACAGGGGGCGGCAGGGTCGGCCCGGTCGGCGCGAGGACCGGCGGGTGCGCCAGAGGGGCATCCAGCCGGGTCTGTTCGGGCAGGCGCGACGGGAAGCGCAGCGCCGCTTCGAGGTCCTGCGCCAGTTGGCCTGCCGAGGCATAACGTTCTTCGCGATTTTTCGCCAGGGCGCGGCGGATCACCGGTTCGATGCTCAGCGGCAGGGCGGGATTAAGAGTGTGCGGCGGGGTGGGTTCGACGTCGAGGTGCTGGTACATCAGGCCGTGCGGCGTCTCGGCGGCGAACGGGACCTGCCCCAGCAGCATCTGGTAGAGCATCACGCCCAGGGCGTAGACGTCGGTACGGGCGTCCACGGGTTCAGCGCGCCACTGTTCGGGCGACATATACGTCGGGGTGCCCATCACCGATCCCGGCGAGGTCAGGCCCGTGACGGTCCCGCCCACCATTTTGGCGATGCCGAAGTCGGTCAGGTAGCTGTTGGCCTCGTCGTCCAGCAGCACGTTGGACGGCTTGAGATCGCGGTGCACGATGCCGCGTCGATGCGCGTAGTCCAGCGCCGAGGCGATCTGCCGGGTCATCTCGATCACGCGATCTACGCCCATCCGCCCGGCTTTCAGTTCCTCGTTTAGGCTGCCGCCGGTCATGAGCCGCATCACCAGGTAGGTGAAGCGATCTTCCTGCCCGAAGTCGTAGACCGGCAGGATATGCGGGTGCTGCAAACCGGCGATGATCTGCGCTTCACGGTGGAAGCGCGTGATGAACTCCGGTTCTCCGGCGAGATCAGTCGAGAGCACCTTGACGGCCACGTCGCGGCCCATATTCGGCTGGTAGCCGCGATACACCGTCGCCATGCCCCCCTTGCCGATCAGGTTGAGCAGTTGGTACTGGCCGAGAGTCGTACCGGAGAGGTCGTTCATAGGTTGCCTGCCCGTCGTGTGCTGCTTCGTTGCCCGTTATTTTATCCTATTTTGATGAAGCCACTCATTTTTGAGGGCCTCAATACACGTACTCGTCCTCTAACTGCTCGCGCAGGCGCAGGTAGCTGTCGTAGCGTTCTTCGCTGATCTCGCCGCGCTTCAGGGCGGCCAGCACGCCGCAGTCCGGTTCGTGCGTGTGCGTGCAGTCCTGGAACTTGCAGTGGGCGACGTGCGGCGCGATCTCGATGTAGTAGCCGTCCAGTTCGTCCGGCTCGATGTCCCAGGGCGAGATCGAGCGAATCCCCGGCGTATCGGCCAGGTAGCCGCCGCCCAGCATCGGGATCAGCTCGCTGTGGCGCGTGGT